>JAZSMW010000002.1:0-13316 GCA_045536095.1 Clostridia bacterium | reverse complement strand
ACCGACACAGTGATTTTCAGTCCCTTGCTCTACCGACTGAGCTACCGAGGCAAATGAGAACGCCAAAGCATTCACAAATGGTTTAAAACAACCAAACAAAGACAACTTCATAAAATGAAATTGGCGACTCGGATGGGGTTCGAACCCACGACCTCTAGCGTGACAGGCTAGCGTTCTAACCAACTGAACTACCGAACCAAATTTCGCTTTATTGCACCCTCTTAGTTTAACCTAAGAATTTGTATATGTAAAGCGAATTTTAAAAATTGTCGAAAATTTTTCCAAAAATTTATGGTGGGTCTTCAGGGACTCGAACCCCGGACCAACCGGTTATGAGCCGGTAGCTCTAACCAACTGAGCTAAAGACCCGAAATAATGGTCGGGGTGAAGAGACTCGAACTCCCGGCCCCATGGTCCCAAACCACGTGCGCTACCAACTGCGCTACACCCCGCCAAAATTTTCGACTTAGTTATGATAGTATAATTTTTAACTATTGTCAACGATTTTTTTAAAAAAAATAAAAAAAATTAAATTTTATTAAAAACTGTAAATTTGTTAAGAAAATTTTACTCCCATTGGGCTAGTTAATAATTATGTAATTTCTACAAAAAAACACATAAAAATTCTTTTACTTTTAATTTTAAACATAATTTAAAAGGTAAACTCATTAATGTAAAAGGAGAAAGTTATGGAAATTAAAAATAGAATTTATGAAAGTACTCTTTATGTAATATTAAGCGGTGAATTAGATGAACATAGCGCCTACAAGGCAAGAATAGGCTTAGATGATATTTTTTCAAAGCCAAATTTTAATCAAGTTATAATAGACCTTTCGGAGTTAGAATTTATGGATAGTACTGGAATCGGTGTTTTAGTGGGTAGATATAAAAAATTAAAAGAAAAAAACATTCCTATTTTTATCTGTAACCCCTCTACCCATGCAGAAAGAATATTTAAAATGACAGGTCTTTACGATATTATGCCAAAAATTTCATAATGAGGAGAATAAAATGAAAACAATAAATGAAATGGAAATTACATTTAAAGCGTTATCTATAAATGAAGGGTTTGCAAGAGGTTGTGTGGGCGCTTTTTGTGTTCAAGCAAATCCATCAATAGATGAAATAACCGACATAAAAACTGCTGTGAGCGAAGCAGTAACAAATGCAGTTGTGCATGCCTATCCCCTATCCGATGGATATATTACTATAAAAGCAAAATTATATTCTAGTGGAGTTGTTATTGAGGTTTGTGACAATGGAATAGGCATAGAGAACTTTGAAACGGCAATGGAACCATTTTTTACTACCAAACCCAATGAAGAGCGTTCTGGAATGGGTTTTACCGTTATGGAAAGTTTTATGGACTCGATTACACTACAAAAAAATGGAAAAAATGGCCTTGTTGTTAAAATGGAAAAGATATTTAAAAAACAATCAAACTCTGTTGTAGGTATTTAATGTTAAACAAAAATGAAACACTTGATCTTATTAAACAAGCAAAAAATGGAGATGAACATGCAAAAGAAAAACTTGTTAAGGAAAATACTCCATTAATAAAAAGCCTTATAAAAAGATATTTAAACAAAGGTATAGAGTATGATGATTTGTTTCAACTTGCCTCTCTTGGATTTATTAAGGCAATTTATAATTTTAGCGAAGATTTTAACACCAAATTCTCAACGTATGTTGTGCCCATGGTTATTGGAGAAATAAAACGTTTCATGCGAGATGATGGTTCAATAAAGGTGTCTAGAGCAATAAAATCACTAAATATTAAAATTAATCGTTATATAGAGGAATTTTCTTTTAAAGAATATAGAAAGCCAACCTTTGAAGAAATTGCTAAACATTTTAATATGGATGTTGCTGACGTTGTTTTCACAATGGATTCTGCTAAAATGCCTGTTTCTATATATACGCCCGCCGATGATGACGATCAAAAAAGTATGTTTTTATTAGACAAATATTCCACAGATAGTAGCGATGACATGGTTGATAATATTGTGCTAAAAACAGTTTTAAAACAATTGTGTGATAGAGATAAACAAATAATTATTTTACGTTTTTTTAGAGACAAAACACAAAGCGAAATAGCAAAAATTTTAGGAGTTAGCCAAGTACAAGTATCTCGACTAGAAAACAAAATATTAGAAAAAATGCGAGAAAATTTAAAGTAACCTAATTAATAATTAAAAAAGCATTACAAAATTATGTAATGCTTTTTACTTTTATTTTGCAGTTTCTGTAAACCTAGATTCTCTAATAACATTAACTTTAATTTGACCAGGATATTCCATTTGATCTTCAATTTTTTTAGCAATATCTTTTGCCATAAACATTGCATTTTCATCTGAAATTTCTTCTGGCTTAACTATAATTCTAATTTCTCTACCCGCTTGTACGGCAAATGATTTATCAACACCATTAAACTCGTTTGCAATTTGTTCTAATTGCTCTAAGCGTTTAACATAAGTTTCTAATGTTTCTCTTCTTGCTCCTGGCCTTGCGCTAGATATAGCGTCTGCAACCTGTACAAGTATTGCCTCTACAGAATTAAACTCAACATTAAAGTGATGTGCCTCAATACAGTGAATAACTGCAGGATTTTCTTTATATTTTTTAGCTAAGTCTACACCAATAGAAACGTGTGTTCCTTCAACCTCTTGATCTAGAGCCTTTCCTATGTCATGAAGTAAGCCACCGCGTTTTGCAATTTTAATATCTGCTCCTACTTCTGCGGCAAGTAAACCAGCAATATAACAAGTTTCTAAACTGTGTTTTAAACAATTTTGGCCATAACTTGTTCTATATTTAAGCCTACCCAATGTTTTTACAAGTTCTGGATGTAATCCATATACTTCTGCCTCATTAACAGCCTCTTCTCCGGCTTCTTTAATTTGAATATCTAAATCTCGTTTAACTTTATCTACAATTTCTTCGATTCTAGTAGGATGAATTCTTCCATCCATAATAAGTTTTTCTAAGGAAAGTCTCGCAATTTCCCTTCTAATTGGGTCAAAGCATGAAATTGTAATTGTTTCTGGAGTGTCGTCAACAATTAAATCCACACCCGTTGCACTTTCTATTGCTCTAATATTTCTGCCCTCACGGCCAATAACTCTTCCCTTCATTTCTTCATTAGGAATTGAGACGGTTGAAACCGTTGCTTCTGCAACCATGTCGGTAGCACATTTTTGAATTGCTAAACTTACTATATTTTGTGCTTCTTTTCTTGCACTTTCTTTTGCGTCATCTTCTATTTGTTTAACAAGTTTTGCAGCATCATGTCTAGCATCTTCCGTCATGGCATTAATTAAAACATTTTTTGCGTCATCTTTAGACATTAGAGACACTCTTTCAAGTTCTGCAATCATTTTTGTTTTAATTTCTGCTTGTTTTTGAAGCTCTTCTGCAAGATTCTTTTCTTTTTCTTCTAAAGTTTTTTTCTGAGTATCAATATCTTGTTGTTTTTTGTCTAGGTACAAGTCTTTCTGATCAATAAAGTCTTCTTTTTGTGCAATTCTTTCTTCTGTTTTTTTAAGTTCTTCTCTACGATACTTAATTTCTGCATCTGCCTCAGATCTAAGTTTGTGAGCTTCTTCTTTTGCTTCTAAAGAAGCTTCTTTTTTAATTGTTTTTGCTTCTGCATATGCGTCCTCAATTATTTTAAGTGCGGCCGCTTTGTTTTTATTTAATTTTTTAGATGCAAATGCATTAAAAATATAAAAACCAGCAACTCCACCAATTATAAGGGCGCCAAGCGAAACACAAACAGTTGTTACAGCATTTAAGCTTAATAAAAATAAATTCATTTTTCCCCCTTTAAAAATTGGCTAAAGGAGAATTGTTCTTTTCTGTGTATGCACCCCACATACATAAATATTGTAATAAAAAATAAACATAATGTCAAACACATATGTTTATTTTGTTAAAATTTATTTATATATTGATAATTTCTATATTTTTTATTGCTTGTTCTACAAGTTCGTCAATATTAAGTTTAGATTCTTCTCTTAACACCTTATCCATTTGAGGCTTAATAACTGGATTTTTTGGCAAAAACACAGTGCAGCAATCTTCATATGGTAATATTGATGTTTCATATGTGCCTATTTTTCTAGAAATTTCAATAATATCTGATTTGTCTAATCCAATTAATGGTCTAAAAATTGGGTATGTGGTTTGTGCTGCATTTGTAACATTAATACTTTCTATAGTTTGGCTAGCAACTTGAGCCAAGCTTTCACCAGTAATAATTGCTTTTAAGTTATAATCATCACACACAATTTTACATATTCTCATCATAATACGACGCATAATTGTTATCATAAATTCTGGAGCACAATGCTTATGAATTTCTTCTTGAATTTCTGTAAATGGGCAACATAAAAGTGTGAAATTCATGGTGTAATTCTTTAAAATTTTAGCAAGTGATATAACTTTTTCTTTTGCTTGCACGCTGGTATAAGGAAAACTGTGAAAATGAAGTCCAAAAAGCTCTAGTCCCCTTTTTGCCATCTGATATGCAGCAACGGGGCTATCTATTCCTCCAGAAAGCATAACAAGAGCCCTTCCGGATGTTCCAAGAGGCATACCACCTGCACATTGTATATTTTCGGTTAAGATATATGTTTTACCATTTTCTCTTATTTCTACTACAATTTCTAGCTCATAATCTTTTAGTTTCACTTTAAGATGAGGATTAGCACTTAAAACAATGCCACCTAAGAACCTTTCATACTCATTTGATGGCACATCAAATGTTTTATCCGCCCTTTTAACCGAAACTCTAAAAGTTTTTGCGTTTGTTTTAAAGCCTTTTAAAAAGGTTTCTATATTTTGTTTAGACGTTTCAATTTCAACTGCTTTAGATAGCGAAATTAAACCAAAAACCTTAGTTAATTTTGAAACAATTAATTCATAATCCATTTCATCGAAGTTCGTAATTATGTATCTTCCAGAAATTTTAGTTACACACAAATCTAAACCAGCTAAAACGTTTTTAATATTATTTAATAAAGTTCTTTCAAAAAAACCTTTGTTTTTACCTTTTAAATATATCTCACCAAATCTTAATAAAATTACATTTCTCATTTTAATTTTTCCTTTAATAAAATATAACATTCTTGCAACTGTTTTCCTGCATCAATTGCCTCTTTTAATGTAGAATTCTTGCTAAAACTAATTCTAACACTTCCCAATATTTCTTGTGCGTTAAGGCCCATTTTTTCTAAAATACGGTTTCCAGACTTTTTAGATGAACAAGCACTTCCCCTAGATATTAAAATATCTTTTTGTTCCATCATATGAACAAGTGTTTCTCCATTTACACCGCTAAAGCTTAAACTTAAAACATATGGGCTATGGAAAGAATTAACCTTTACGAACTCTTTGTTTAACTGTTCTATGAATGCATTAAAGCACTCTTGAACGTGTCTATAATTTTGCTCAATATTTCCAATGTTTTCAATAGCTGTTTTAAATGCCATAATTGCCGGTACATTCTCTGTGGCAGACCTTATACCATACTCTTGTCCGCCACCAAAAAGTATTGGTTTTAAAATTTGCTTATTTTTAACATACAAAGCACCTATTCCCTTGGGGCCAAAAGCCTTGTGGCCACTAATTGTATATAAATCTACACCAAAATAATCAACATTTATTTTAATTTTTCCAAAAGCCTGAACACCATCTGAATGGAATATCGCCTTAGGACATTTCTTATTTTTAATTTCTGCAATTCTTTTTAAATTATTTACAGCTCCAGTTTCATTACAAACATGCATAATAGAAATAAACGAAACAGTATCATCTAGTTTATTTTCAAGATCTAAATAATCTACTTCTCCATTTTGGCTTAAATTTACATATTCAACTTTAACCCCTTGCTGCTTTAAACATTCTGCCACATTATAAACAGAAGGATGCTCTGCATAAGAAAAAATCATCTTGCCAAAATTTTTGCGATAAGCTCCCATAATTGCCAAATTATTTGCTTCTGTGGCAGAACCTGTAAATATAATATTATCCAAAAAACTAGTGCCAAGAGCATTTGCAATTACTGTTTTTGCCTCGTTAATCTTATTTTTTACCTTTGCCCCCTCACCATAAATTGCCGAAGGATTAAAAAAATTACAACAAGCATATTTTAAATATTCTTCGCTTGCTGTGCTATCTAACACTGTTGTTGCTGCATTGTCTAAATATATCATACTATAAACACTATCATTTATTAAAAAAATTGTCAATAACAATAAACCGGTTATAAAAAAAATAAAAAAAGAGTTTTTATATTTGACAAAACTAAAAACATATGCTAAATTAAATACGTATAAAAACTATGACGGTGTGTACAGTAAAAGTATAATTTCATTTAGGAAGATTGGGTCACCGACTGAAAGCCCAGTTATGTTCAGTTATATTTTGAATTTCAGCATCACGAGTTGCCTTTCGGTAAAAAGAAAGGCCGGACAAAACCGTAAAAATGAAATGAGGCATGCAATGCATGCAAAAATAGGTGGTACAGCGATTTTTCTCGCCCTATGGAGTCTTCCTCCATGGGCGTTTTTTATTATTTACAATTGCTAAATTACCACACAAAAAAGGAGTAAAAATGAACGATTTAGAAACATGTTTAACCCAATTTAACAAAGACATTTCTTCTGTATCTACTGTTAAAGATTTAGAAGATATTAGAGTTGCTTACCTTGGTAAAAAAGGTACTGTAACCGAACTCATGGCAAAAATAAAAGAAATTCCAAACGAACAAAAACGTGAGTATGGTCAAAAAATTAACCAAATTAAGTCTGAAATGGAAAATCAAATTTCAGGACTAAAAGAAAAGCTAGAAAACGAAAAAATAGCAAAAGAAATTGAAAATGAGAAAAAAATTGATATAACTCTACCAGTAATTGAAACCACTGGTTCTCTTCATCCTAGAACCTCCCTACAAAAAGAAATTGAGGACATTTTTGTTTCAATGGGATTCACTGTTGAAGATGGCTATGAAATAGAAACAGAGTATAACAATTTTGATGCTGTAAATGTACCTAAAAATCATCCTGCAAGAGATATGCAAGATACTTTTTGGCTAAATAATGGACAGCTTTTAAAAACTCAAACATCTGCAGCTCAAAACAGAATTTTAAGAAAATATAATGGTCCCCTAAAGGCAATCTTCCCTGGCAGATGTTTTAGAAACGAAGCTTTAGACCATTCTCATGAAAATACATTTTTCCAAATTGAAGGTATGCTTGTAGATAAAGATGTTTCTGTTGCAAATCTAATATATTTTATGAAAAAAATGCTATCTGAGGTTTTTAAAACAGACATAAATGTTAGGTTAAGACCAGGCTTCTTCCCTTTTGTAGAACCTGGTTTCGAAATGGATGCAACGTGCACTTTTTGTGGAGGAAAAGGTTGTTCAACATGTAAACATTCTGGTTGGTTAGAGCTTTGCCCATGTGGTATGATTCATCCAAATGTTTTAAAAGAAGCCGGAATTGATTCAAACTCATATAGTGGTTTTGCGTTTGGCCTTGGTTTTGATAGATTAGTTATGTTAAAAACAGGCTTAAACGATATTAGATATCTTAACTCTGGCAATATTAAAGTTTTAAGTCAATTTGGTGTTAAGGCTTAAGGAGGATAAAAATGCAAATTTCAATGAATTGGATAAAAGATTTTGTTAATTTAGACGGAATCGAAACCGAAGAATTAATTCGTAAATTTAATTTAACAACCGCTGAAATAGAAGGTTACGAGGAAAAAGGTAAAGACACAGAGGGTGTTATTTTTGCGAGAATTGAAAAAGTAGAAATACATCCTAATTCCGATCATCTTCATATATTGGATGTAAACACAGGAACCGAGCACCTACAAATAGTTTGTGGCGCCCCAAATGTTAGGCAAAATATGGTTGTTTGTTTAGCCCCTATTGGCAGCAAAATACAAGGTCACAAAATGGGCAAAGCAAAACTTGCAGGCGTTGAAAGCTTTGGTATGTGTTGCAGTGAGGAAGAACTTGGTATTGGTAGTGACAACTCTGGCATAATGGATATTACTTTTCCAGTTGAACTTGGTGCCGATATTAAAACTGTGTTTCCTATAGACGATATAGTTTTTGAAGTTGATAATAAATCTTTAACTAACAGACCAGATTTGTGGGGACATTATGGTATTGCAAGAGAATTTTCTGCAATGTTTAATAGAGAGCTTAAGCCATTAGAGGTAGAAGATTTAACAAAATACTCAAACCTAAATAAGTTAGATATATCTGTTAATAGTGAAAATTGTTTTAGATACTCTTCACTATCTTTAGACAATGTTACACAAAAAACAAGCAATCAAACAATGAAAATAAGGCTTAATTATTGCGGAATGAGAGACATAAACCTTTTAGCCGATATGACAAATTATATAATGCTAGAACTTGGTCAGCCAATGCATGCATTCGACAATGAAGTAGTTACAGGCATAAATGTAAACACTGCAACAAAAGAGACTAAGCTTTTAACATTAGAGGGTGAAGAACATGAAATCCCAGAAGGCGCCACTGTTATTTGCAACAATGACAATGAACCAGTTGCAATAGCAGGAATTAAAGGTGGTAAACTTTCTGGAATATCAGAAAACACTACATCCCTTCTACTTGAAAGTGCTTGTTTTGATTGTAAGGCAATTAGAGTTGCATCAACACAAATTGGCTTAAAAACCGACGCAAGCCAAAGATATGAAAAATCGTTAGACCCAGAATTGACAACCACTGCAATAGCTAGGTTTTTAACAGTTTTAAAAAACGTAGATTCTAACTTTAAAGTCACATCGTCCCTTACCGATGTTTACACAAAAAAATATCCACAGCAAACAATAGAAATTACTTCTGACTTCGTTTCTAAAAGAATTGGCCTTTCTATATCAAACAGCGACATTATTTCTATTCTAAGCAAGTTAGGCTTTATTGTTAAAGAACAATATAACAGTTTATTGGTAACAGTTCCTTCATATAGAGCAACAAAGGACATTTCAATTAAAGAAGATTTGGTGGAAGAAATAGCAAGAAGCTACGGATACGACAACATAACCCCAATGCCTATAGAAATGAAAGTTGAGGCTGTAAACCAAAACACATACCACACTAATGAATATCAAACAAAATATTTATTGGCGGAAAAATATGGTTTAAATGAAGTTCACTCTTATTTGTGGAACTACTCCGAATTCAATAAACAGCATGGAATTACAACAAAAACTTATTTAAGTTTATTAGATTCTTCAAATGCTGGACAATCTGAAATAAGATCTGAACTTGTTCCTACCCTACTTAAATTTGTTGAAGAAAACAGAAATAGTCATAGCGAAATAAAAATATTTGAAATTGGAGCATGTTGCACCGGACTAAACGAAGAGAATTTGGCAATTGAAGAAAACCATTTAGCAATTGCCATGGCTAGCCAAAATAAAACAACAGAAGATTTATATTTTAAACTAAAAGAGATTTTACAAGATATCTGCAAAAATATTTATGGAATAAAATTAGATATTGGTAAAGTATTTTGCATACCAAACTATTTGCATCCAACAAATTCAACTAACATTTATTCAGGCGAAAAAGTTATTGGACATTTTGGCCTAATTCATCCTAGTACAAAATTATTAATAGATAAACGCTTTAATATAGCCGTGCTAGAATTAAACTTGCAAGAACTATCTCTTGCTCCAAAATCAGAGTTTAAATTAGCAAAAATAAGCAAATTTCAAGATGTTAACTTAGACTACACATTTCAAGTTCCAACAAACAAAACTTACATGGAAATCGAATCGCACTTAAACAATTTTAGATGCAAGTTAGTTTGGACATATAAACTCAAAGACATTTACCATGCAGAAGATATGGCAGATTATGCTAGTTGGACAATCACATTTAATATTTGTAGCTTAGATAAAACCTTGTCTTCAAATGATATAGACACATTTAATTTTAGACTACTTCAACACATGGAACAAATTGGTTTAAAATTAAAACAATAATTATAGTATTTATTCTTTAAAATACTATAACGGTTTGTTCTCACATAAAAACAAAAAATAGTGTAAAAAGTATACACTATTTTTTTGAGCCTAAATAAATATGATTGCTTTCTATAAACTAAAACTTGAAACATATATAAATTTATGATAAAATATTAGCATGGAATTTAATAAAATAATTGTAAATAATGTAAAAATAAAAGAAACAATTTACACATATCTAAAAAGAAATGGTTATAGTGAAAACTACGTAAAGAACCTCCGCAAAAAAGAGGGTTTTATTAAATTAAACGGAAAAACCTCTTTCACAAACACTCTTGTAAATGATGGTGATTTAATAGAACTATGCAAAAACCCAAACACACCATCAAGTGTTATGCATTGTATGCTTCAACTAAATATAGTATATGAGGATGACGATTTACTAATCGTAAATAAGCCCAGTGGTCTTGTTACTTCTGCATCAAAATCTCATTACACACAAAATTTAACCGGTGCCATTGCTAGCCACATGAGTTCAAAAGATAACAATTTTGTTGTACGAATTGTTAATAGGCTTGATAAAGATACTTGTGGTTTAATTATTGTTGCAAAGCATAGTTTATGCTCAAACTTATTAAGCAATTCGCCAATAAAAAAAACATACTATGCCATTGCAACCGGAAAAATATGTAACGAAGTTACAATTAATAAAAATATTTTAACCAGTAAAAATGCTCTGGGCTATAACAACCAAAAGCGTGAAATATCTAATTTAGGAAAACCAGCAATTACCCATGTTGAGCCAATATATTTTGATGGAATAAATACTTTAGTTAAACTCAATTTGCATCATGGACGCACTCACCAAATAAGAGTTCATTTGGCTCATATAGGGCATCCTCTTTTGGGAGATTTGTTATATGGGCAACCCTCAACATTAATAGATCATACTGCATTAATTTGTAAAGAAATAGAGTTTATCCATCCATTTACTAAAGAAGAAATTAAAATAAGCATACCATTTGACCAGCACTTTAAAAACTACCTAAGTAGGTATACAAAATTAGAACAATTTTAAAACAAAACTAACCTCTTTAAGCCTTTTGTTCATTTGCCTTGCATTAAACCCATACTCCGCTAGAAAAGCATAAAAATCCTTTGAATGGTTCATATGTTGAGTATGGCAAAGCTCATGCATAATAACATAATCTATAAGTTCTTTGCTAATTAACACAAGTCTATAATTTAAACGAATTGTTTTAGACAATGAGCAACTCCCCCATTTTGCCCTTGCATACGTAATTTTAAAATCATTATAATGAAAACAATATTTGTCAGCCAACTCTTTTAATCTTCTACCAAGATATATTATGGCTAGGTCAACTATTGTTTTTTTTATGTCATTAACCTTGTTATTTAATTTTTTATATGGAACCATAATGTCGCCAATTTTATAATGCTTATTTAATTCAATAATGTTTTCTTCTTTTCCAAATATTGTTATTTTATTTAAATTTAAAAAGTCTTTGTATAATTGGGTAGATTTATTGATAATTTGTAAATGCTTATTTATCCAGCTCTGCTTTGACATTACAAAATTATTAATGATTTTTGGGTCACAACCTATTGGTGCAAGCACAAAAATATTTCCGTCTTTTTTTATCTTTATACAAATTGACTTTCGCCTACTTAACTTCAAATTGTATTTCATACATTTATTATAACACAATATCTTGTATATTTCAACTATTTTTAAGTATTATGCAAATGCATAGCTCTTTTATTTGACATTGTTTTTTTTAAATATTAAAATATATTATATACAAAAGGAAAAAATTATGGCAAATGCAAATGAAATCCCAAGAGGACATCTTTCCTCTATAATTCTTTCTACATTGCTTGATACCGATAAATATGGTTATGAAATAATTGATGATGTTTTTAAAAAAACCAATGGCGAAATGTCTATTAAACAGCCAAGCCTGTATAGTAGCTTAAAAAGAATGGAAGAGCAAGCATTAATTTCCTCTTATTGGAGAGATAGTGACATTGGTGGTAAACGCCATTATTATCACTTAACAGATTTAGGTAAAAAACATTTAGAAAAGTGGCAATCTAATTTGACAGTTGCAAACAATGAACCACAAGTTAAAAATGAAAGTGATAATAACACCAAATTCTTACAACAAGACAATATGTTTGCCAGCATTCAGAAAGAACCTGTGGCAACAGAAACCCCTTCTACAGAAACTGTAAGCACAGAAACTATAAACAATGATAATTTTATTCAGTTTGATATTTTTGCTAAGCAAAACGAAGAAAGCAATCCAGATAATCAGCAAAACACAACACCAAATTTGTACAACAATTTTAACAAAACAAATAAAAGTTTTTCCGATTCGATAAAAGAAACAACCGATTATACCGAAAGCCACTATTCAGAAGCACCTTCACCAGTACAAGATCCATCACCTTTGATCAATGCAGAAACAAATAATAATCTTATAAATGAAGAAGCTAAAGAATTTCCAAAAATTAACATATCTCAATTAGAAGGATATTCTTTTAATACAGAAGAGTGTTTCACCAATGCTAACCAAACCGACAACATTAATAATACTATACCACCTGAAACAGAAACAAAAAATCAAACACAAGAAACAGCAGCTCAATCACAGCAAACTGATGATGGAATTTTTATAACCGAGCGTATTGATATAAAAGACATTCCAAAAAATCCAAAATTTGAAGCAAGGCGTTTTGAAATTTATATTTCAGACGATACTCTCTCTCCAAAATTAAAAACAAACAATTCCTACGAAGACCGCATTTTAGCCCTTTACCAAAAAAGCATCAATAATGCAGAAAATCAAGAACTTGAAGTTATTGAACCAAAAATAAGTTTTAGGGATTATAACGAATTACAAAAGTTTTATAGCGATCAAAATATTAAATTTAAGCCTTTTAAAAAATCGTTATATAAATCGGAAAAAAATTTTGATATGATAAAAATTTCTAAGTTAAACCTCTTCACTTCTACATGCCTTTTAGGATTATACTCGTTAATTTCAATAATTTTGAGCCTCTTTTTAGGGCCTATAAATGATATCCGTTTTAACAAACCCATTTCATATATTATTTTTCCTGCTATTCTTGGGTTTGTAACGCTAATACATTTAGTTTTGCATCAAAAGTCTCCTCAAAAAAGGGTTGCTTATGACACCAATAAATTTAAGTTAAATAAAATAAGTCTAGTCATTTCCATACTTATTATACCTGTGATATTTGCAGTAAATGTTTTA
>JAZSMW010000059.1:0-7117 GCA_045536095.1 Clostridia bacterium | reverse complement strand
AAAATTAATTATTTACATTTTTCTATTTGTCTAAGTATCATGTTTTTATGTAATATTTCGTCTTCTAAATTGAGCGATAAAATTAAGTTAATATTTGAGTCTGAAATTTTGTTTATTGTTGTTTTATAGTCTATTATAGTTTTTTCTTTTAGCTCCAAATTTGTGTATAAAATTTGTTTATAACTTTTAACATAATCCACATTTTTTCCAGATATCCACATATTGTTAATGTTTAAATATTTTGGATCTCCACCCATTAAAACAATAATTTGACATAATCTGTTTGCATGCAACACATCGTCATCAAAAAGCTGTTTTAAAAATTGATACTGTTCTTTTTCAAAAGGATAAACAAAATTGGCTTGATACATTTCTTGCATCAGAGTTAAAACTTCTCCTTCGCTTCCGGAATATAAATTTGTTACAAGCCCCAAATAATACCCATTGGGTTTAATATACATTTTGTTATTCATATGCTTTTATATGAAAAAGATAGATATTTGGTTAACAATACAATTGTTAAATTTCTCTATCCCCCTTTATTCCATCTGCAAAACCGCAAGGGCTTTTGCAATTAAAGTCTGGGAATGTGCAGCGACTTCCTTTTGAATATTTTGTTAAAAGTGCAGCAAGTTCTTTGTCTTGTGTTTTATGAATGTACTTTAATAATAATTCTTTGGTTTTGTCATTAATTTCTAATTGTGCACAAGAACAGAGCCTTTCTTTTAATTTTAAAATAAAATGTTCAACAGTGCCACGTTCGTTAATCTTTGCAAGAGTTCCTTGAGGTAAATTATTGGCAAGAGAAGAAATATCAGTTTGCCATTGGTGTGTTAATTCATTGCTAGAGCGTAAAATTTTTGGTGTGTAAAAGCGGTTTGTAATATCATTAATTTCATAATTTAATGTGCGGTGCCTTTGAGCTTGAGCTAAATAAGCGAGGCTGGCTTCGTAATTTGTGGAATAAACCGTATCAAAAATTTCAGAGCGGTTGGCATCAAAATTAAACAAACTAAATGTTCTAAATTTTCCGTCGTCTTGCAGCCTTGGATCTAACAATTTTTGTTCATTTACAAATAATAAGAAACTTTCAAAGGTTCCAAAAATTGGCTTGTATGGAGAGTTGTCTTTTTGTAATTCTTGTTGCATCCAACCACACAAATAGTTAAGTTGCCTGTATGAAAGTGTGTGCTCTAGTGTTGTTGGAGTTTTAACAGAAATTAAATATCTGGCATTTTCTTGAGCAAGCTTTTTAATGCGTTTGTCATCTATAAATCCAGTAGAATCTGGATAACGCTCTCTAATTTTTTTCTCAAAAATATATAGCCATTTATCGTATAATTTTTGTTCCTTCTCGGTTAGTTTCATTTTTGTGTATCGAGCAGATTTTTCGCTTGTAACATAAACGTTTTCGTTGTTTAGTACCATTGCAAAAAGTTTTGGAACGTCCTCTAAATTTAATGTTACATAGCCATGTTCAAACACGCTATGGTGTCCGCTACCCATTGTGCTGGCAACTCTATTTTTTGTTTTTTGTGGATCCTCTTGTAAAAGTTCGTTAAATGTTTTAGGCATATAGCAAACGCCTCCTACCTTTCCGCAAAAATCGTCAAGATCGTTTTTTGGTACAATGTAACCAGGTTTTGTTGATGCAATAATTTGAAAATTCATTTTTTCTATCTCCTTTTTTTAAATAACACTTGCAATTATACACAAAGTTTGTTATATTGTAAAAGAAATAAATTTTAGGGCGGTTATAAATAAAACTTATGGCAAATTTAAACTTATATAAAATATTTCTTGCAGTTGCAGAAGAAAAGAATTTAACAAAAGCATCTAATAAAATGTTTGTTACTCAACCTGCGGTGTCTAATGCAGTTAAAGAGTTAGAAGCCTCTTTGGGTTTTGAACTGTTTATAAGAAAAAACAAAGGAGTGGAACTTACTCCCTATGGCGAAAAGTTGTATGAAAAATGCAGGGCGGCTGTTGAAAAACTCCAAGACGTTGAAGAATATTTTGAGGGTTTAAAGCAAAAAAATTCGGGTTTAATTAAAATTGGAGTTAATACTTCTAACCTAAACCAACTGTTTTTTGATGCAATAACAAGGTTATTAAAAACGTTTCCTAATGCAGAAATTAGTATTACAAGATACACCGAAAACGAACTATATGAAAAATTGGAAATGGGAAAGCTGGATTATATTGCAGTAGATAGCGAATATTCAAAAGATAATTTACATATTGTAACCGAATTTAATATTTGCTACGAAATTATTGGAAATAAAGATTATTACGATCTATACAAAAAAAATCCGCTAACAATTAAAAAAGTTGCGGAAGAGAGTTTAATACTTGCAAACAAAAGTTTTACATCTCGAAACAATATAGATGAATATTTTAGAAAAAACTTTATAGCACTTAGCCCAAAATTTGAGTTAGATGGGTACACTTATGTTAGGCACTTTGTAGAAATGGGGCATGGAATTAGCATTGTTAACCCATATTACTTTGAAGACGCAATTAAGCAGGGAAGTTTGTATATCATTAACAAAAGTTTTGAATTTCCAAAACGAAAAATAATTCTTGCACGCACAAAATTGCCAAAACAAGATCAAATTTTAATTAATTTTGAGCAAACGGTTGAGGATATAATTGAAAACAATTAAAAGGCATATGCCTTTTTTTGATAATTATTGCAAAATAATAAAATTCGACAGGTAAAATTTGTTATTTGCTTTGATATATTTATATTTTATAGTAGAATAGAACTTGTTATGAAATTAGGAGACTAAACAAATGGGATTATTTTCAAGAGATAATGCAAGCTTAAAAAAATTAAGGAAAATTGCAGATAAAGTAATTGCACTAGAAGAAGAGTTCTCTAAAAAAACAGATGAGGAACTTAAAGAACAAACTAATATTTTTAAAAATAGATTAAAAGACGGCGAAACTTTAGACCAAATTTTGCCAGAAGCGTATGCAACAGTTAGAGAGGCTGCGTTTAGGGTATTAAAAATGAAACATTTTTATGTTCAAATTATGGGTGGAATAGCACTTCATCAAGGTCGTATTGCCGAAATGTCTACAGGTGAAGGTAAAACATTGGTTGCAACGCTTCCCGCATATTTAAATGCGTTAACTGGAAATGGTGTGCATATTGTTACAGTGAATGAATATTTGGCAAAACGTGACGCTGAGCAAATGGGCAAAGTTCACAAATTTTTAGGCCTTACTGTAGGAATTGTTGTTTCTGGAATGGACGAAAATGTTAAAAGAGAAGCATATAATGCCGATATCACCTATTCAACAAACAATGAACTTGGGTTTGACTATTTAAGAGATAACATGGTTGGGCAAAAAGAGCGCCGTATGCAAAGAGGACACAACTTTGTTATTGTGGATGAGGTAGATAGTATTTTAATTGATGAGGCGAGAACTCCATTAATTATTTCTGGTAAGGGCATTAAATCGTCAGACGATTATATAGCGGCTCAAAAATTTGCTAAAACATTAAAAAAAGATGCAGATTTTGAAATTGATAAAAAAACAAAGGCAATTCATTTAACTGAAGACGGAACAAAAAAAGCAGAAAAATTTTATAAAATAGAAAATTTGTCTGATGTTAAACACATGGAATTAAACCACTACATTATGAATGCATTAAAAGCAAACTATGTAATGGTTGCAGACGAAAACTATATTGTTAAAGATGACGAAATTTTAATTGTTGACGAATTTACCGGACGTTTAATGCAAGGAAGAAGATTTAGCGATGGCTTACACCAAGCAATTGAGGCTAAAGAAGGCGTTAAAATTAAAGACGAAAACAAAACACTTGCAACTGTAACTTTTCAAAATTATTTTAGACTTTATAAAAAACTTAGCGGTATGACCGGAACCGCAAAAACCGAGCAAACAGAGTTTGAGGGCATTTATAAATTAGACGTTATAACAATCCCAACCAACAAGCCTTGTATAAGGGTTGATGAGCCAGATATTGTATACCGCACAGAAAAGGGAAAAATTAACGCAATTGTTGAAGAAATTAAAGAGAGGAACAAAAAAGGACAACCTGTTCTTGTTGGCACGGTTAATATAGACAAGTCAGAAGAGTTTTCTAGAGCTCTTACAAGAGCCGGCATTAAACATACGGTGTTAAACGCTAAAAACCACGAAAAAGAAAGTGAAATTGTTGCTCAGGCAGGAAGGCTTGGTTCGGTTACAATTGCAACAAACATGGCTGGTCGTGGAACAGATATCTTGCTTGGTGGTAACCCAGAATTTATGGCAAGAAAGAAAATGGAAAACGAAAAATTTGAACCAGAAGAAATTTCATTTGCTACAAGCTTTTTAACATCGGACGATGAAAAACTTAATAATGCTAGAGAAATTTATAATAAATATTTAAAAGAATTTAAGCAAATAACCGACGAAGAAAAACAAAAAGTTATTGAGGTTGGTGGCCTTCATATTATTGGAACAGAGCGTCATGAATCTCGACGTATAGATAACCAGCTTCGTGGCCGTGCAGGGCGTCAGGGTGATATTGGTAGTTCAATTTTCTTCTTGTCGTTAGAAGATGATTTGATTGTTAGATTTGCAGGAACAAAACTTCAAACAATTGCCGATGCTTTAAAAATAGATGATAGTGTGCCAATTCAAATGCGATTTATGGCAAGACAAATAGAATCCGCACAAAAAAGAATTGAAGCGCAAAACTATGCAGGACGTAAATCGGTTCTTCATTTTGACGACGTTATGAACACGCAAAGAGAAATTATTTATAGAGAACGTAATAAGGTTTTGGACGGCGTTGATGTGCATGAACAAATTATGCAAATGATCCCAGCCGTTATTGCGAGAAAAATAGCTGAACAAATAGATGCCGACAAGCCAAGTTTTGATTGGGATCTAGATGGTTTAAATATGGCATTAGAAGATAAGTTGTTCCCTAAAGGCACAAACCTTGTAACAAAAGAGTTTGTAGAAGATTTAGATGCCGAAGAGTTGCAAGAAAAACTTGTTAAACACGTATCAGACAGATATCAGGCACTATGTGATAAAACCAAAGAATTTGGGTTTGACTTTAGTGGCGCCGAAAGGTATATGCTTTTAAGAGTTGTAGATAGTTTGTGGATGGATCACATAGACGAAATGAACAATCTTAAGCATGAAATTGTTATTCAACAATATGGCCAAAGAGATCCTGTTGTTTTGTATAAACAAGAAGGGTTTGAAATGTTTGATCGTATGGTTGAAAGGATTCAAGAAGATACAGTTGCCTTTTTATTGAATAGTAAAATAGAAATTAAAATGCCAAAGGTTGTTTTAGACAAAATGATGTTAGAACATCCAGAACTTGCAAAAAAATATACACCAGCAGAGGTAGTTAACCATACTCCTATTACTGTAAATAAAGAACCAGACAGAAATAGTTTATGCTCTTGCGGGTCAGGTAAAAAATATAAACAATGCTGTGGTAAAAAGTAAACCACAAACCCTTGAAATGCCGTATAATCCGGCATTTTTTAATGCTTGTTAACACCCCGAAATTCTCCAAAAAACCACAAAAAAATGTCCGCGTGTCCACAAAATGTCCACCGAAATTAAAATTGGTGGACACGTTTTGTAAATTTTGAAAAATGCAATTTTTGCTTTGGTATTTACATTTTAAAATTATAATGATATACTTATTCTAGAATATATGGGGTTATATATGAAAAATGAAATAAAAGATGGGGTTTTATTGTTCCATAATATATTTGATAATAAAGATGGCAAGTTTGTTTTGAAAAATGGAGTAAAAGCAATAGGTGATGGTGTTTTTAGTGGTGAAGAATTAAAAGAAGTTGTTTTGCCAGAAGGGTTAGAGCGAATTGGCTTTGAAGCTTTTAGAGGATGTAAAAATTTAGAAAAAATAAACATTCCAAGCACTGTTACAACAATATGTGCAAAGGCGTTTTCAAAGTGCGAAAAGCTTAAAGAAATTAGCTTGCCAAATGGAATAACTAAAATAGAGCCATATACCTTTTTGGGTTGTGGACTAGAAAATGTTACAATTTTTGAAGGGGTTACAAATATAGATATTTCAGCATTTGCAGATTGTTATTATTTAAAAAACATAACATTTCCTAATTCTTTACAAGAAATTGGTCATTCGGCTTTTTGTAATTGCGAAAGGTTAAATGCCATCTCGCTGCCAAGCGAAGTAAAAACAATTCAGCCACGAGCATTTTATTATTGCTATGCATTAAAAAATGTTGAAATTGCTTATGGGTTAGAGAAAATTGGATTTGAGTCATTTAATAGTTGTAAAAATTTGAAAAAAGTAAATATACCAAACTCTGTTGAATATATAGGTCCACATGCATTTAAAAGTTGCCATTCATTAGAAGAAATAAAATTATCTGAAAGTTTAACTGAAATAGAAGCCTGTACATTTATGCATTGTTGGGGATTACAATCAATAACCATTCCAAATAATGTTAAAATAATTAATTTTAGAGCCTTTGAAGATTGCACAAAATTAGAACACATTAACTTTGGGGAAGGTTTGCGCATAATCGAAGAAAATGCCTTTAGAGGTTGTAAAAATTTAATAAGTATAACCATGCCAAAAAACTTACAGCAAATTAAGGAAGGTTGTTTTGCTAATTGCGAATGGTTGCATACTGTTAAATTAAATAATAATTTAAGAGTTATAGAAGACAGTGCTTTTGTAAACTGTAACAGTTTAAAAGAAATAAATTTGCCGGATAGCATTTTAGAAATTGGGCAAAATGCATTTACAAATTGCAGATCATTAGAGAAAATTATATTGCCACAAAATTTAAAAATATTGCCTAGACAAGTTTTTAGTAATTGTAAAAATTTAAAAATTGTACAATTTAACGAGGGACTAGAAGAAATTTTAATCGAAGCATTTGTGGGTTGTGAAAATTTAGAATATGTTAAACTACCAAAATCATTAAGATATTTGGGAAGAAGTGTGTTTTTAGGTTGTAAAAACTTAAAAACGATAGAAATATCGTCGGAAAATATAAAAGAAATTGGTTATGGGGTTTTTAAAGACTGCGAAAGTCTAGAAAATATTATAATAGATGGTAAAGAAATAAAA
>JAZSMW010000018.1:0-9097 GCA_045536095.1 Clostridia bacterium | reverse complement strand
CAAGGGACTTAAAATCCCGAAGAATAATTTATATTAAAAAACTGAAAAAAAAGAGACAACATTTGTTATCTCTTTTTTGGTGCTGATGATCGGACTTGAACCGATACGGTATTGCTACCGAGGGATTTTAAGTCCCTTGCGTCTGCCGATTCCGCCACATCAGCAAGTATTGGAGGTACCTCCCAGATTCGAACTGGGGATAAGGGTTTTGCAGACCCTGGCCTTACCACTTGGCGAAGGTACCAAACGCAAACCGCATTTGGTTTGCAATACCGCTTTTTCCTCGGCTAATTTAGTTAAATTGCTTTAACTAAAAAAATTGGAGCGGAAGACGAGATATTCGAACTCGCGACCGCTCAAAACTTTAAAACTTGTGGGCTTGTTTTTTCAAAACAAAGCTTTTTTGTTTTAGTTTTTCGCTCCCCTAAAATGCTGTTGCATTTTTGGGGTACCCCGATAGGCAAATGTCGCATTAAGTTTTGCACTTAATATTAATTTTGCAACTATTTGGTTATTGGAGCGGAAGACGAGATTCGAACTCGCGACATTTGCCTTGGCAAGGCAACGCTCTACCACTGAGCCACTCCCGCAAATTTGTACTTAGTGAGTATACATAATATTTTATGACTTGTCAACTGTTTTTTGTTAAAAAATAAAAAATATTTAAAAACTATGTTGGCCATTAATGGCACAATTTTAAATTTTGGTATTGCATTAATTTACCTATTGTGATATAATGTGCCAAAATAAAAGATGTGAACACATAAAGGAGAAATAAATGGATCAAAATCAACAACCAAGAGTTTACGCAGTAAGGCGTTTGTATATTAATGGAAATAACCCAAACAGAAAAGACGGGTTAGAGCTTGTTGCCCACTTTGTTTCGGAAGCTTTTATTCAAGAGCAAACCATAGTTTATAAGCCTAACGGAGCACAGCAATTAGTTTTTAAAGTAAGTTTTGATCCTAAAAATATACCTCAATTAAGAGATGGCTTTTATGTTGAGGAAGAGTGTAAAACAACAAGAGTTTTTAAAAATTATCAAGTTTGTCGTAAACTAGCCGATGATCTTAACGATAAAATGCATCAAGTAATTTCTGCAAACGATTTAGATTTTAAACTTGTTGAATGCTTAATTTATGCCGACAATTTAGAAGAGTTTTGCGTTAAAAATGCTTTAAACTTTAGGCCTTTGTTAAAGGTTAAAAATCCAGATTTAAATAGGTAATTAGTTGAAATATGTGTAAAATTATAGGAGAAATAAATGTCTCCTATTTTTTTTGATAAGAATGGGTTTTACGGGTCATTAAAATGCAGGTATTGACAAACTATTTTATTGTGATAAAATAAAGATATGAGAAATTTTGATAATTATTTTGTTGACGAATATTTAACTTGTGGCAAAAATCGAGGGAACTTTGTTTTTATGGGTGCAAGTTATGACGTTATGGGTGAAGTTTTTAATAGTCTTCAAGAGGCAAAAAACAATTGTGTGCCAATTAATGTTTGTTTAAGAATTAATGACGTTGCACAAATAAAAAAACTCATTTCTGAATGTGATTGTGAGTATAAAAAGGTGTTAATGGCAGAGTGTTATTTTAACTCATTAATTATGTCAGAAATAATGAAAAAGTGTGGCCTAAAAAAAACAATGTTTGGGTGCACGTTGCAAGACGTTGAAGATGGTTTAAATGCGTTAAGAAGTGGCAAGTTTGATCGTGCAACTGAGTATTATGTAAAAGCACCAATGTCTTCAGAAATAGAGATGTTTGCAAAAAGGTTTAAAGTCCGTATAGAAATTAATGTGTTTTTGTATAATATGGAAAATAAATATTTTCAATTTGCAGTTAACAAGTTTTTATTTAGTAGGCTTCCATTTGCATTTAAAGTTTTTTCAAACAAACCATTTTGCACCAACACAACCAGCAGGGGAGAATTTGTGCAATCGCCACACGATTATGTGCTAGTAGATGTTTTAAAAAATAAAAAGCAAGATTTGCAAAAATAATAATGCATAAAAAAATAATTCTTGTATAAAATATATGTATGAATATAAAAAAATACGCAAAATATTTAGGCGTTAGCATTGGTATTATTGTGTTGATTTTTATATTCATATTTTTTTTTGTTATATATCCTTTAAAATATAAATTTAGCATTAGTTATTACGCAAATTTAAATAATGTACAGCCGGAGTTAATTGCAAGCATGATTAATGCCGAAAGTGAGTTTAATAAAAATGCGGTTAGTAGCGCAGGAGCTATTGGTCTTATGCAATTAATGCCAAAAACAGCAAAGTGGCTTTGCGAAAAAAACGGAATAGAATATAACGAGAAGGAACTGCTAAGCGCAGATTATAATATTATGTTGGGAAGCTTATATATTTCATATTTAATAAAAAAGTTTAACAATTTAGATAATGCCATATGTGCATATAATGCGGGGGAGGGAGTTGTTTCTTTATGGCTTAGCAGTGATAAATATTCATTAAACAACACACTAGTTAATATTCCATATCCAGAAACAAAAAAGTATTTAAACAAGGTTAAACAAGGTCTTAGCATATATAGGATAAAACTAAACTTATTTTAGTCAGCATTTTAATCTTGCCTAAAAGGTTTTGGTAAATAAGACAAAAAAAATAACCCAAACGCTTTTGCGTGAGGGTTATTTAAATTTTAAAAGATTATTTTTTAGTTTTCTTTTTGTTTGATTTTAAGGTTTTTTCTTTAGAGATTCTTTCTTGTTTTGCTTTTTCTACAGCAAGTTTGTGTTGAACAGAAAGTAAGAATTCTGCAGAGTTCATATACTCAATGTTTTTGTTTATACTTGCAAGTTTATTTTCTAATGCAGTGCTAATTTTAGCATAAGATTTAAATTCTTTTTCGGCTTGTTTTGTAACCTTTCTGTCTTTAGCATTTTTAAAATGTTCTTGCTGTTTTTGTTGAAGTTCGGCAATTTGAGCTTTAACTTGAGATTCTTGTTGTTTAAGTTCTTTAATTTGAGCATCTCTTATTTTTTCTGCATCGTGTCTAATTACATCACGGAATACAGTGCGATCTCTATCATACTCATTAACTTTGCGTTTTTCCCATTTTTTAATTCTAACTTTCTTAGTTAAATATGAAATTAGTGCAAGTAAAATTGCAAAAGCTAAAATTAAAGAAGGAATAACATACCAAATATAATCTAAGTTAGCAGAAGATGAATCTGCGTTAGAATCTTCTTTTTTATCGGTGTCGCCAACAAATAAGTAGTTAGATAGGTTAGAGTATTGAGTATGGTCTACGTTAAATGTATCGCTATCAATTACTTCGTATTTGTAGTTGTCAAAGAATGCCATTCCTGAGGTGTTAAGATTTAATGAATTTAAAGCAAATTTTAAATTTACGTCTGTACTTGTTGTGCAGTTAACATAAATTGTGTATGTTTGCCATTCTTCGCTAATAATGTTTGATATTTTTTGATCAATACCAGTTAGTCCAAATTCAGCACCAAAGTTATCTTTTTCTTTTGTTAAGTCGCCAGTAAATACGGTTTTAATATCTATTGTAAATTTGTAGTAAGAACCATTGGTTAAAGATAAAGTGTCTTTTGCAGTCATAGAATATTCTGCGTCTGCAAAGGTTTTAATCATCATCATGTACTTTAATACATTTTCATTATTTGGAGAATTTTCCACATCAAACTCATTTAATGATCCATCAATTATTCCACCAATTGCCAAAGGAGATGCGTCTGATGTTTGTTCTCCTCTGGTTAAAGAACCGTTAAAGCGTAGGGCAGTGTGGATTCCAGAATCGTTTGTTTGAATTAGGTTAAAACTTCCTTCTTGAAAATCTAATACATTGTTGTTTTGAGCAATTTGTGCATATTGTTCGGCAGTCATATCGGCTTGTTCTTTTATAACAATGTTATCCAAATATAAAGTGCCAACAACCAAATTTTCTGAATTTCCTAAGCCAATGCAGATGTTAAGGCTGTTTGTATATGCGTTTGTGCTAATGTAAATTTCGTAATTGTTCCAGTTTTCGTTTGTTTTATAAATGTTTTTGCTAGAATATAAAGTGTTAGAATCTGAGTCTTTTACATAAACATTTAAAAGGCCATTATCTTCGGCTCCAGAAAGTTTGTATGCAAAAGAAAGTTTATAGTATTTGCTTGCAGAAACATCAAAATCTTCTGAAGTAACTGTTTGATATGTTTCTGTAATGTTAGACATTTTTAAAACGTTGTTTGTATCTATATCGGTTCCTAAAAATCCTTCAGGATTTCCTGGGTTTAAGTAACCACCAAAATCTGTTACATGTTTGTTGTAAATTGCCTGTTGTGTGTTTATAACACCAAAATAAACCTTGTTTTCGTCTTGTGTTTCGTGTGACCAAGAGGTAGGAATTAAAGGGAAGTTATTTGATGAATTGCTAACAAGATTAAATGTTGCATTTTTAATTCCGTAATCTTCTGTGTTTTCTTGTAAATCTATTTTAACATTTGTAGAGTTTGCTGTTGTAGAAGAGAATTGTTCGTGGGTAATTTGTTCAATTAAAATATTATCAAATGCAACTGCTCCACAAGATTCTGCATCTTTTGAACCTAGCCAAAAGCTTAAGTTAAATGTTGAATTATATAACGATCTTGCTTTAACATAAAAAGTGCAAGTAGTGTAATCATTTAAATAACCATTTTCTGTATTTTCAGAAATTGTAATTTCTTTAGATGTTGCGGTAATTGCTTCAATTTTGTCACCATTAGAGTCTAATACGTCATTTTCTTCAAATTTAATATATGCACTTCCGCCATCTAGGCCTGCAACCTTAACATTAACAGAAACTTTAAATGTGCTATATATAGGAAGGTTAATGTTAGGGCTTTTTAAACCAAAATAAGATTTTATATTGTCATCTGTGTATAAAACTAATGCGTGTGAACTGCCTTTTGTGTTATCAAGTTTTAAATATGGAATACCTTTAGAATTACTTTCGCTATCGGTTTTTAAGTTAACAACATTAATATGTGAACCAACTTTCATCTGGTCTACAGTGTAAGACCAATCCGAAAGGTCTAAACTTTCAAAGTTTGAATTAATGTCTATTACATTATCATTTTCGTCTATGCCCTTTGCAAGAGTTCTGCTATCTAAATTAATGTATTTAGTTCTGTTTGTAGCTGTTGGAGCAGAAACATAAGTGGTTTCGTTATTTTCGATGTTAGGGGTCATGTTGTTAGAAATTTTGTACACGCTCACATTATCAAAGAAAACTGCGCCACTAGAGGTGTTTTCTGGTTTAGAACCCAACCACAATTCTAATTTAACAGATTCAGAATTAATACCTGTTGTAACATAGAAGGTAAAGTCGGTCCATTTTTCGGCAAGGCTAACATTAATTCTTTCAAAACCTAATGTGTGTTCCATACCAGTTAAATAAACAGAGGCATTTGCCGATTGTGTAACTTGAACCCAAACAACAATTTTGTAGTTAGAGTAAGGGTTTAAAGTTAAACTAGAATTATTTGTGTAATATTGAACATTAGGAATTTGAGAGTTCTTGTTTTTTGAATTAATCATCAAAACATGACTGTCTGCCGATTGATTTAGTTTTTCTGGTTGCTCGTTTTGTTCAATATACAATTGATTTTCATCATAATAGTCTAAATTAATGGCTCCGCTTGTTGCCGTGCTTTGTGCAAAACCCTTTTGCCAACCAGATGGAGTAGAATATACACTCTCTTTATTACCGTTAGATGAAAAATTTAAATTTGACAGTGTAGTGTCGGGTTGGCTGTAGGCATAAACGGGTGTGCCTAATAATGCCATTGCTAAGAAACTTAAGCAAATTGCAAAAATTGCAAAAATTGAAATGGATATGTTTTTTGATGTCTTTAACTTTGTCATAATTCTCCTCTAAGTAATGTAAAAATTTAACTTTTTTAGTATAAACTATATTATTAATAAAAGCAAATCTTTTTCTAAAATTTTATAATGGGTAAAGGCTTTTTTTAATTTGTTTTTATATTTACATAATTATTGACAATATTTTTTTAAAATAAGCAAACAATATAAACATGAAATTAAAACAAAAAGGTAAAATTGGCTTATTAAAGATAATCTTTTCTCTTTTGGTGGGGTTTATAAATGGTTTTTTTGGAGGAGGTGGAGGATTAGTTTGCGTTCCTGCGTTAGAAAGGGTTTATAAACTTCCAACCAAAAAAGCACATGCAACCGCAATTGCTATTATGTTCCCGCTAAGCGTTATTAGTTCTATTATCTATATAATAAAAAGCGGGTTATCTTTAAATGTTGTTGCTCCAGTAGGTGGCGGGGTTATTGTTGGAGGCTTAATTGGTGCAATGTTTTTAAAAAAACTTAACGGCACGGTTATTAAGTGGATATTTATTGCCATTTTGTTTGTTTCTGGTTTTAGGATGGTTGTGTAATGGCTTATATACTATATATTTTAGCAGGGGCTATTTCTGGAATATTTGGCGGAATGGGGATGGGAGGCGGAACCCTACTTATACCCATTTTAACGCTGATTTTTGGCGTAAATCAAAAAGTAGCACAGGGTGTAAATTTAATTACTTTTAGTATTATGGCCATATTTGTTCTAATATTTCACATAAAAAATAAGTTGGTAAATGTTAAATCGGCTGTACAATTTTTTTCCTATGCATTAATTGCATCTGTTATTGGGGCAATAATTGCGAACCTAATTCATGCAAGCTACTTAAAACAACTTTTTGGTATATTATTAATTGTTATATCCATATTTGAAGCAACATGCGAAATTCGTAGAGCATCTAGAAAAAAGTAAAATTGGTTAAAAAAGTTTTAATAACGGGTAAAAAAAATTAGACACATGCAAAATTTGATGATAAAATAATAAAAAGAAATTTTATTTGCACAAAGGAGATTTTTATGGCAGACAAAAAACCAAAATGGTTAAAAATAACATTAACTGTTTTGTTTTGTTTATTTTTCCCATTTTCTTTAATTGTTGCAATTTTGTATTTTGCGTTTTTTAAAAAGGAAAGCAAACTTTCTAAAATTTCTTCAATTATTGTAGATGTTGTTACAATTCCGCTAATTATTATAATATTTGTTACAACAATTATTGTTATGAGTGCTAAATCAAACAATACTGTGCCAACAATATTTGGTAAAAGTTTAGTGGTTGTTCAAGATACAGGTAGTATGGAACCAAATTTTTACGGTGGGGATGTTTTAATTCTTGAAAAGACAGATGTAAAAGATTTAAAAGTTGGTGACGATATCGCATTTTATGCACCAATAAATAGTGGGTACTATCAAGTAGTAGACGGCGAAAAACAATCATTAATTATTTTTCACAGAATTGTAAGAATAGTTCAAATAAGAAATGAAAATGGTTCCCCTGTTACATATTTTGTTTGTAAAGGAACAAATGTTAAAGGCTCAACTTATTTAGAAGTTGGCGAGGGAAACGGAAACTACTCTAAGGTTGGAGATGAATATGTTGTTATTCCTGGCGGCGCTTATGAAATAAATTTAGAAGGCAGTGGAACAAACGGCGATGTGGACGACATTAATCCAACACAAGAACAAATAGAATCGGCTTCGCAAGATAGAATGCAATATATTACAGCCGAATTTATTATTGGAAAATATAGCACAAAATTACCAGGCTTTATTGGTGCAACAATTAAATTCTGTTCGTCCACAATGGGTATTGGTTTATTAGTTATTATTCCATCTCTTGTAATGATTGTGCTAATAATATCAAGCATTGTTAATGAGGTTAAAAAGGCAAAAAAAGAAAAAGAAGATGTGGAACTATATCAACTAGGTGGCAAGGACACGGTAGAGTCTAAAACCAAAACTAAGCAAGATAAAAAGCAAGATAAAAAACAGGAAAAGAATTCAAATAATCTAAAACCAATTAAAAATGAAAGAATCGAAGCAGTACCTATAGAAGAAATCCCAGAACAAGTAGACGTTCATAAGGTCATTGGTTCGGTTGTTGGTGGTAAAACTGTTAATAAAGCACAAACAAAAACAACCTCATTTAGATCCTCTACAGCTAAAACAACAACAGCTAAAACAACAACAGCCAAAACAACAACAGCAAAAACTGCGGTTGCAACAAAAACTTCAGCAGCTAGTAAAACACAAACAAAAGCAGAGAGTGTTGATACAAATTTAGTTAAAAAGACAACACAAACAAAGGCAGTGCAAAAACCTGCCGAGGAAAAAGCAAAACAAACTGTTGTAAAATCAGTTAAAACAACTCCTAAAACAGAGGAAACAGCAAGTGCACAAACAAAAACAACGGCTAAAAAAACAACAACACAAAGCACAACAGTAACACCAAAAGCGGCTTCAAAAACATTGTCTAAACCAGCAAAAGAAGAAGCAACAAAAGAAACAAAAGCCCCAGCCAAAAAGGCTGCAGTAAAAAAAGTGGCAAAGAAAGATTAATTTAATACATTAAAAAAGTGGCAAAGGCCACTTTTTTTGTTTTAAAATAAAAATCAGAAAAGGAATTAGGAAAGTAACCAATATTATAAAAAAAAGAAAAGTTTAAAAATCTTGCAAAAATAACAATAATAATGTATTATTATTCTTAATGGAAGATATAAGATTAAATATAGTATCAAACGGAATGAATGCCGAAGGAATTGCTAAAGTAAATGGCAAGGTTTTTTTTGTTGATGGGGCTGTAGAGGGTGATGAAGTTTTGTGCCTGGTAACAAAACAAAATAAAAACTTTTGCACCGCAAAAATAAAAGAAATTATAAAAGAGGGAATTTATAGGTGCAAACCTAAATGCAAGCACTATAATGTTTGTGGTGGTTGCAATATGCAACACATTAATTACGAAAAGTCATTACAAATTAAAACAAACAATATTGTGAGTTTATTAAATAAGCAAAAAATAGAAGCAAATGTTAACTTGTGTGTGCCTAGTTGTATGCAGTATGAATATCGAAATAAATTAACGATGTATTTAACAAAACAAAACGGATTGGGTTTTTACGAAAGAAATACAAATAATTTAATTAATATTGATAATTGCCAATTAGTAAATAAAAATTTTAATAAAATAATTAATTCATTAAA
>JAZSMW010000117.1:0-5090 GCA_045536095.1 Clostridia bacterium | reverse complement strand
CTATTTCCTTTAATTTTTCTCTAACCTTTTTATCTAGTTGTTTAGGGGCTTCACTTTTTAGTGTAACAAGCATATCTCCCCTTGTTTCTTTATGGAGTTCTTTAACCCCTTTGCCCTTAAGCCTCATAACCGTGCCAGACTGAGTTAGTTCTTTTATTTCTAGCATATATTTACCATCTAATGTAGGAATTTCTACCTTGCCACCTAAAATAAGTGTTGTGTAAGGAACATTAACAATAAGTGTAATATCCTTGCCAGAACGAGTAAGCATTTTGTCTTTTTCTACATTAATTTTTATGTTTAAATCTCCGGCAACGCCTTTTGATGTTGGAGCATTACCCTCTCCGCGCATCCTTAAAACCTGGTCTTGATCTATTCCTGCAGGAACTTTAACTGTAACAGTTTTTGTAACCCTTGTATAGCCTTTGCCTGCGCACTCGCTACATTTTACTTTTATTCTTTTTCCAGTGCCACCACATGTTTGACAAATTCCTTCACGAATTGTTGTGCCAAATATAGTATTTTGTTGAAATCTTACTCTACCCGCACCTCTACAATCTGGACATGTTTCAAACTCGGAACCATCTTTTGCCCCTGTTCCTTTACAATGAGGACATTCTTCCAATTTTGTAACTCTTATATCTTTGCTTGTTCCAAATGCAGATTCTTTTAGTGAAATATTCATCGACAAATTTATATCTTCGCCACGAGCTGAAGCTCTTGCTCCCGAGGCCCTTGCTCCTCCACCAAATGCAGAAAATATGTCGCCAAATATATCGCCAAACCCTCCAAAACCGCCTTCGGAAAAGCCTCCGCCACCTCCAAAAAAGTCCGAAAAATTAGCACCATCAGCATTTCCAAACTGATCGTAATTTTTTCGTTTTTGTTGGTCACCCAAAACCTCGTATGCTTCGTTTACCTCTTTAAACTTCTCGGCAGCAGACGGATTGTCTTTATTTAAATCTGGATGATATTTTTTTGCAAGTTTTCTATATGCACTTTTTATATCATCGTCACTAGCGCTTTTATCTACGCCAAGTATCGCATAATAATCTTTGCTTGCCATATTTTCTCCTATTTTTTGTTATTTTAATTAATAATTTTTTTATTTAATAACACTTGTTTTGTTATTTTTGATTTTTTGTTTTAAACACATATACTCCATACAGTTTGCATTACTTAAAATGTACAAATGATGCTGTGTTCGAATTTTTAAATCAAAGCTCATTAAACCAACTTCTTCGATTTTATTAATATTTACCATGTTATTACCAGTAAGCAATAAAACAAAGTTATTTAATTGGTTAATTATAATTTGAGATGCTATATACCTAAATTCTTTAGGGGCATCTTCACATTTATATTTTACTCTTTTGCTATTTACACAAATAACTAATATATTTTTTTCAGTATATATAAGTTCTATTTCGTTTAACTTGTAAACATCTTTTTTAATAACTATTTGAGTTTTTTCATTATTTATTATGTTCACATTTGCCCCTTTTAGCAGTAAAGCACTCTCAAGACTAGAGAGTGCCAACCACCTTTATCTAATGCCAAATTATTAATTATAATTTGCTTTTTATTAAAATTTAGTCTACAACAACCTCAGGATCACCATCAGCTCCACCGTTTGTTGAACCTCCATTGTTATCTCCGTCGGTTCCTGTAGCATTTGCCCCAGCATTTTGATACATTTTTGTAAACACTTCATTAGAAACAGTTGTTAATTCTTCCATCGCTTTTTTAATTACTTCTGTTTCTGTGCTGTCTATTTCTTTTTTAGCTTTTTCTATTGCCTCAGTTAACTTTGTTTTATCTTCTTCTGGAAGTTTATCACCATTTTCTTTAAGCATTTTTTCTAGTTGATAAATTTGATTTTCTGCATTGTTTTTTGTTTCAATAAATTCTCTACGTTTTTTATCTTCTTCTGCATTTGCCTCAGCTTCTTTAACTGCCTTTTCAATTTCTTCTTCACTTAAGTTAGAAGATGCTGTAATTGTGATGTTTTGTTCTTTGTTTGTTCCTAAATCTTTAGCAGATACTTTTACAATTCCGTTTGCATCAATATCAAATGTAACTTCTATTTGTGGAACGCCTCTTGGTGCTGGTGGAATATCTGTCAACTGGAAACGGCCTAATGTTTTATTTTGCGCAGCAAATTCTCTTTCACCTTGTAAAACGTGAATGTCTACGCCTGGTTGATTATCGGCTGCTGTTGAGAATACTTGCGATTTTTTAGTTGGGATAGTTGTGTTGCGATTAATAAGTTTTGTAAACACTCCGCCCAATGTTTCTATACCAAGTGAAAGTGGAGTTACGTCTAATAGTAAAACGTCTTTAACCTCTCCCGCAAGAACACCTGCTTGGATTGCTGCACCAACAGCAACACACTCATCTGGGTTAATTCCTTTAAATGGCTCTTTACCTGTATATGCTTTAACTGCATCTACAACTGCAGGTATACGAGTTGACCCACCAACCAAAATAACTTTGTCTATTTGGCTATTAGAAAGTTTTGCATCTGCAAGTGCCTTTTCTACACATGTGGTTGTTTTTTTAACAAGATGTTCTGTCATTTCATCAAATTTTGCACGAGTTAGGTCATATTCTAAATTTTTAGGACCATTACTATCGGCAGAAATAAATGGTAATGAAATTGTTGTTCTTGGTGTTGCAGAAAGCTCTATTTTTGCTTTTTCGGCAGCATCTTTAAGCCTTTGCATTGCAAGTTTGTCATTTCTTAAATCTATTCCATTTTCATTTTTAAATTCTGTGCATAATAAGTCGATAATTGCATTATCAAAATCATCACCACCAAGTTTTGTATCGCCGTTCGTTGACAATACTTCAAACACGCCGTCACCAATTTCTAGAATTGAAACGTCAAATGTTCCACCACCTAGATCGTATACTAAAATTTTTTGGTTTGCATTTTCACCCTTGTCTAGACCATAAGCAAGCGCAGCTGCAGTTGGTTCGTTTATTATTCTTAAAACTTCTAAGCCTGCAATTTTGCCTGCATCTTTAGTTGCTTGACGTTGGCTATCGTTAAAATATGCTGGAACTGTTATAACAGCTTGTGTAACAGTTTCACCCAAATAACTTTCTGCGTCTGCTTTTAGTTTTGTTAAAACCATTGCAGAAATTTCTTGTGGTGAATATTCTTTTCCGTTTAATGTAACTTTTTCATCGTTACCCATTTTTCTTTTAATAGACTGAATTGTGTTTTCATGGTTAGAAACAGCTTGACGTTTTGCAACTTTACCAACTAGTTTTTCTCCATTTTTTGTATATGCAACAACACTAGGAGTTGTTCTGTCTCCCTCCGCGTTTGCAATAACGGTTGGTCTTCCACCCTCCATAACTGCCACGCATGAATTTGTTGTTCCTAAATCGATACCAATAATTTTACTCATATTTTTACTCTCCTTTACTTTATATTGATATTATTAATCTAATTTGTTAACTAAAACTTGAGAACATCTTATAATTTTGTCGTTTAATTTATATCCAGCTTGTAATTCTTCTAAAATTATTCCGTCCTCTTGTTCTTCGTTTTTTGTAACTGCTAAAACATTGTGTATATTTGGGTCTAGCATTTGCCCAACCGCCTCAATTTTTTGTACTCCAAGTTTTTCAAACCCAGCAATAATTGCTCTTTCTAACATATTAATGCCTTCTATTGTTTGTTCATCTTTAACAGAGTTTTTTACTTGTTTAAAAGCATCTAAACTAGGAAGCAAAACTTCTACTGCCGAAGAAATTCCATCCAACTTTGCTCTGTCTATTTGCTCTAAGCTTCTTTTACGGTAATTGTCAAAATCGGCCTGTATGACCCTTGCCAAATTTAAATATTCTTCGGCAAGTGCTTTAGAAGTTGATTCTTCTTCAACCGTTTCGTTTGTTAATTCTTCCTCGGTTACATCTTCTTTACATTCCTCTTTTTGTTCTTCGGTAACTGTTTGATCTTTTGGTTGTTTCACTATTTGTCCTCCTTATTTTTTAACTCGTTCATCACTAACTTTATTGCAGAGGCAATTCCTGCATAATCCATTCGCTCTGGGCCAATAACTGCAAGTGATGCAACTTGCGTTCCATTAATTACAATTGGTGCCTTTATTAAAGCACAGCCGTCTACCTTTTCGTTTTCGTCACCAAGCGTAATAGATATATCGCTTTCGCCACTTATGTCTAACACTTCGCATAATTCTTCTTCGTCACCAAGTAAGTTTAATATTTTTTTGGTTTCAACCACACTTTGATGTTCATTTTCGTCTAGCAGGCTAGTAGCATTTTCGCCTCTTATGTTTAGCCTTTTAGATGAAACAAACTCTCGCATAGAATTTATTAGGCTTTCTATTAAATTTTTAAAACCCTCCACCTCTGCTATAGACGAGTATAGAATGTTTCCTTCTAAAAGTTCACCAATTGTTTTTCCATTAAACTTTTTAGATAAATAATTTCCCGCCTCATTGCAAGATTGCTCGCCGGCTCTTGCCTTTATTGTATGATTTACTATTCCACTTTTAGTTCTAAAAAGAACCAATGCTTCGCCATCTATTAATGGTATAATTTTTATATCGTCAATAATTAACTTATCGTAACCATTTTCTAAAATAACAGTAGGATAATTTGTTGCCTTAGAAACAAGCCCAGCAATGCTATCTAAAATTTCTTTTAAAGAATTAGTTCGTTTTGCTAAATCTTTTTCAACCTTGTTTAAACTGCTTTCGGTCACCTCAAAATTTTCTAAAAGCGAACTCACATAGTACCTATACCCCTCGGTTGTTGGAACTCTACCGCCAGAAGTGTGTAGCTGTTTTAAATACCCCATTGCCTCTAGCGCGTTTAACTCATTTCGAAGGGTTGCAGTTGATACTTCTTGAATATGCTTATCTTTTACCGCACCACTTGTTATTGGGTTTGCATCTTTAATATAGTCTTCTATTGCCGAACATAAAATGTGTTTTTTTCTGTTAGACAGTTCCTTCTTCATTTAATCCCCTTTAAATGTGATTGTTAGCACTCTTAACTTTTGACTGCTAACACCATTTTAATCATATTATATTCACTTGTCAACAGTTTTA
>JAZSMW010000094.1:0-4070 GCA_045536095.1 Clostridia bacterium | reverse complement strand
ATGATTTGCCCTTTTTAAATATTTTATTTTATATTGCAATTATATTTCAAATATGATACACTCTGTATACAATGTAGAAAAAAGGAGGACATATGAACGTTACACGCGATAAAATTCAAACTTTAGCAAGAGAAATATTCCATGCTCAATTATTAAGTTTATACAGGGAATTTGATGTTGCAGAAAACATGTATTTATCCAAAGAAACGGTTCTTAATGAATTAAATAAAAGGAAAAAGAAAGAAGATAAATTAGAAAAAAGAAAGAAAATACCATTAATTGGTAAAATGTTACCTAGATATATTCCTGGTGGCTATTGTGGTAGCAGTGCAGAAAGTAAATTTATATTATCTATAATGAATAATTTGGGTATTAATTATCTCGACAATAAGATTGTAAAATACATATGGAACAATCAAAAACAATTTTATGAGAAATATTATCGTGAAGATTATGAAAAAGAACGCGAAATAAGATTAAAAAGTTTTTCATCTCAAGATATAGTAAAAAGTATATAGGAATGGGTTTATTTTTGACTTTTAGACATTTTCTTGTAATATACAAGCCTTCTCACTCGCTCGAACTAATAAGCACACACCTATAAACAAAATTAAAGCAATCAAAAAGCGAAAGTGTTGGCAAAGCATAACACTTTCTCTTTTTGCTATATATATGTTGACTAGTTTATTCCATGTCGTACCGAGACAATAGTCTGAATTATTCAAACTTGTTTATTCATTTACTACCTTATCTAAACTTTCGGTTTCTGTTTTTTTAATTATTATTGGCTTTGAACCTTCGGTTATAACACTAGGCGTTATAACAATCTTTTTTATATTTTTATCTTCTGGTGCACTATACATTATATTTAACATATGGTCTTCTAAAATTGTTCTTAAGCCTCTTGCCCCAGTTTTTAATTCTATTGCTTTTTTTGCAACCGTTTTAATTGTTTCTTCTTCAAACTCTAAAGCTATATTATCCATTTCCAAAAGTTTTTTATATTGCTTAACAATTGCGTTTTTAGGTTCAGTTAAAATTTTAACAAGCGAAGCCTCGTCTAAATCTTTTAAACCAACAACAACAGGAATTCTACCCACAAACTCTGGAATTAAGCCATACTTAATAAAATCTTGCGGTTGAATTTGTTTAAAATATTCTTCTAATTTTTCTTCCTTGTTTTGTTTTACATGTGCATTAAACCCAAGAGATGATGTGCTCAAACGTTTTTTAATAACTCTTTCAAGCCCAACAAAAGCTCCTCCGCAAATAAATAAAATGTTTGTTGTATCTATTTGTAGATTTTCTTGCTGTGGATGCTTTCTTCCTCCTTGTGGAGGCACACTAGCAATTGTGCTTTCTATTATTTTTAAAAGGGCTTGTTGAACTCCCTCTCCCGACACATCGCGCGTTATTGATGTATTTTCGGATTTGCGGGTTATTTTATCTATTTCATCAATGTAAATAATTCCGCGTTCGGCTTTTTTAATATCGTAATCGGCATTTTGAATTAGTTTTAATAAAATGTTTTCTACATCGTCTCCAACATACCCTGCTTGCGTTAATGTGGTTGCATCCGCACACGCAAATGGAACTTTTAAAACCCTAGCTAAAGTTTTTGCTAATAAAGTTTTACCACAGCCTGTTGGCCCAACCATTAAAATATTACTTTTGTCTAGTTCTACATAATCAGCACTATTTTCTGCTTCAGCGCCTTGATTGTCTAATTTATAATTAATTCTTTTATAGTGGTTATAAACAGCAACAGAAAGGGCCTTTTTGGCGTCATCTTGCCCTACAATATATTTGTCTAACTCTTTTTTAATTTCTTCTGGTATTGGCAGATCTATTTTACCCAAATCGCTCTTTGGAACAGCTTGTGTCATTATATCTCTACATATTTCAACACAATCATCACAAATAAAAGCCTCTGCATTTGGGCTAGATATTAACTTTTTAGCAACTCTTTGTGGTTTTCCACAAAAAGAACATTTCATATCTTTATTTTCCATAATATCTCCCTTTTATTAAATTATTGTCTTTTATCAAAAATTTTATCAATTAAACCATATTCCAAGGCTTCTTTTGCCGACATGTAATAATCCCTATCGGTATCTTTTTGAACCTTTTCTAAATCTTGACCAGACTGCTCGCTTAAAATTTTGTTAATTTTGTCTTTTATTTTTTTTATATGATTTGCTTGTATTTCTATATCACTTGCTTGCCCCCTTGCACCACCAAGCGGTTGATGAATCATAATTTCGCTATTTGGTAAAGCAAATCTTTTTCCTTTTGCACCACTAGATAGCAAAAAAGCCCCCATTGACGCAGCCAAACCAACACAAATTGTTGTTACATCACATTTAATAAAGTTCATTGTGTCATAAATTGCAAGCCCAGCACTAACGCTTCCTCCTGGGCTATTAATATATAACGATATATCTTTATCTGGATCTTTTCCCTCTAAAAAAATTAATTGGGCAACAACGTTATTTGCTGTTTCATCAGTAATTTCTCCTGTTAAAAAAATTATTCTATCTTCTAATAGTCTTGAATAAATATCATACGACCTTTCACCGCTTGTGGTTTGGTCTACAACCATTGGTATTAACATAACTTCTCCTTATTTAAACTGGCAAAAAGCCTTAAATGCCTTTTGCCAGTAATACATTTATACTAAACATTGTGCATTTTTGCCAATAATACAATTATACACAATTTTTTTTATTTTTAATTTACTCTAACGTGTTGTTTTTTGTAAGAAAAGCAACTAGTTTATCCATTAATATATCATTTTTAATATATGCTAAGTTGTTTTCGTTCATATTTACTTTAAATTCTTCTAATGATTTGCCATATTTAGCTGCTGTTTCTGAAAGTTTTGCATCCACTTCTTCGTCTGTTATATCTAAATTTTCAGCTTTAATAATTGCCTCTAATGTTAAACGAGTTTTAACAGTTTTAACTGCTTGTTCTCTATAACTATCTCTAAATGCTTTTTCATCTTGTTTCATATAACCTAGGTAATCGGCAAGTTTTAAACCCTGATAGCTTAATCTCATTTCAAAATCTCTAATAAACATATCTAATTGACGTTCAATTAAAACTTCTGGAATTTCGATTGTAGAACCCTCTACAACTTTTTCGATTACTCTGTTTTCGTTTTCTCTTTGAATTTTTTGATCTATAGATTCTTGAAGATGTTTTCTAATATCTGCCTTATATTCTTCTAAAGTTTCAAATTCTGATGTGTTAGATGCAAATTCATCGTTTAATTCTGGAAGTTCTTTTGTTTCTATTTTATGTAAAACAATTTTGAACACAGCTGGTTTGCCTTTTAGGTCTTCTGCGTGATAATCTTCTGGGAATGTAACGTTAATATCTTTTTCGTCATTAACTTTCATACCAACAATTTGGTCTTCAAAATTATCTATAAAACTATGAGAGCCAAGTTCTAATCTAAAGTTTTCTGCCTTTCCGCCGTCAAATTCTTTACCATCTATGCTTCCTGTAAAATCTATTGTAACAAAGTCTCCTAATTTTGCCTCTCCATCATTACATTCTACAAACCTTGCGCCTCTTTCTCTGGCTTGAGCAAGTTCTTTTTCTACTTTTTCTTCGTTTAATTCTTCGGTATATTTTTCTATTTTAAGGCCTTTATATTCACCAAGTTTAACTTCTGGAAGAAGTGCAACAGTTGCTGTAACTTCAACGCCAGTTTTATCAAATTTATCTACCTTTATGCTTGGTTGATCAATAACTTCTAAATCTTTATTTTCGGTTATTGCTTTATAATATTCATCTCCAATTGCCATATCTAATGCTTCATCGTAAAAAACACTTTCTCCGTAATTTTTCTCGATTATAGATTTTGGGGCATTGCCCTTTCTAAAACCTTGAATATTAAATTTGCCTTTGTTTGCTTGGTATGCTTTTTCTACATATGCATCCCACTCTTCTTTAGATAAAGAGATTTTAATTTCTGCTTGATTGTTTTCTTTTTTTACTATTTCGTACATTGTAATATTAACTCCTAAGTCGGAGGCCCAAGCGGTCTTAGGAAGACAACA
>JAZSMW010000113.1:0-12434 GCA_045536095.1 Clostridia bacterium | reverse complement strand
ACTTATACATTATAAATTTATATAAATGCAATGTTATTAATTGTTATAAAAAACTCATGAATATTTATGCATAAATTTTGTTGCATAATTATAAATTGTATTGTATAATAATGAAAAATGCTTGAATAATAATAAATTCATATTTATGCATAAGCACTCAAATCCTTTTAAAATCAAGGGATTGGGTTGTTTGAAGGAGGGTTTATGGCTCGCTCATTAAGACAATCAAAAATTTTGGAATTAATTTCTACCAAGGAAATTGAAACACAAGACGATTTGGTATATGAGCTTAAAAAAGCAAATTTTGATGTTACACAGGCAACAATATCTAGAGATATTAAGGAACTTGGCTTAATAAAGGTTATAGGAACTGGCGGAAAATATAAATATGCTTTGGTAGAAACTGCCGAACAAGGCGTTAGCAATAAAAATATAAATCTTTTTAAAATGTGTGTCATTTCTGTAAAAACAGTTAATAACTTATGCGTAATTAAAACCGTAAAACAATTTGCAAGTGGAGTGTGTTCGATTATTGATAAAATTAATTTAATTGATGTGGTTGGAGCTTCTTGTGGTGATGATTCGGTTATTGTTGTTTTTGAATCTAATGAAAAAGCTCAAACAGCTCAAAAAACCCTTTTAGAAATTTTGGAGTAATATGTTACAACTTTTAAAAATAAAAAATTTTGCTTTAATTGCAGATCAAACCATAGAATTTAATTCTGGGTTTAACGTTTTGGTAGGAGAAACCGGAGCCGGAAAAAGTTTAGTTCTTGACGCTCTGGCTTTTGTTTTGGGGGAAAAGGCAAATAAATTAAATATTAGATATGGCGAAGAAAAAATGTTTGTTCAAGCAGTTTTTGATTTAAACGATAAAATTATAGCCTTTTTAAAAGAAAACGATATTGATGCGGATGAAAACATTATTATTTCGCGCTCGCTTAGCATTGATGGAAAGGGTGTTGCAAACATTAATGGAACAATTGTATCAACCTCTTTATTAAAAAGCTTATCCTCATTAATTGTAGATACATATGCTCAACATGAAAACGTTGAGTTATTTAAAACAAAAAATCATTTGTTATTAATAGATTCTTTTGCCGGAGAATTAATCTCACAGCAAAAGCAACAAATTAGCGAATTACTAAACACTCGAAAACAGCTCATTGAACAAATGAGTAAACTGGGTGGTAACAATGAAAACCGTGATAGAGAATTAGACCTTTTAAACTATCAAATTAACGAAATAGAAAATGCAAGGTTAAAAATTGGCGAAGATGAAGAAATTAAACAAGAAATAGATCGACTTTCTAATTATGAAAAAATTTATGAGAATTTGCAATTAATAAACATAAATTTAAGTGTTATAGATGAAAAACTAGCAGAGGGGTTAAGGTATCTTTCTCATGCTGAGCGTTATGATGAATCTTTAGCTCAATTTAGAAAAAGAATAGAATCGGCAAAACTAGAACTTAAAGACATAAACGATTCACTCACAATAGACAGTTCTTTTGACCAATTAGAATTAGACTCGTTAAATAAAAGAGATGATGAAATAAAATTATTAAAAAAGAAGTACGGAGATTCTATTAATAGCATATTAGAATATCTTGAAAATACAAAGGAAGCATATGATAATCTGCTTTTTGGTGAGGCAAAACTAGAAAAACTACAAAAACAAAAGCAAGAAATAGAAGATAAGTTATATTCTGTGTGTATAGAGTTGTCTAAAATAAGGCAACAAGTTGCGAAAAAAATTGAGAAAGATGTTCTTGATGAACTTAGTTTTATTGGCTTTAAAAATTGTAAATTCGAAATATGTTTTAATAAATTAAAAGAACAACAAGAAGCGGTATATACAATTAATGGAATAGACGACGTTGAATTTTTATTTTCAGCTAACGAGGGAGAAGAATTAAAGAGTTTGTCAAAAACTATCTCTGGTGGAGAAATGAGTAGGTTTATGTTGGCATTAAAAAATGTGTTTGCAAGCAAAAACGATACTTCTACATTAGTTTTTGATGAGGTAGACACTGGAATAAGTGGCGAAATTGGACAAAAGGTTGCAGAAAGACTTGCAAAACTATCAAAAACTTATCAGCTTATTTGTATAACTCATTTATGTCAAGTAACAGCAATGGCAGATAATTACTTATTAGTAAAAAAGGAAGTAGATAATAATAAAACATTTACAAAAATAAGGAATCTTACCAATGCAGAAGCAATAGAATATATTGCCGTTGTTTCAGGGGCGGAGCCAACGGAAGTTGCACTTAAATTTGCGACAGAATTAAAAGATAAAGCTAATCAATTTAAATCGACACTATAAAACGAATAAAATATTAAAAATGACTAAAACTATCCATTAAGTGGGTAGTTTTTTTAGGAGTTTTATGGTGAAAAAAATATTAAAAAGCGTTATTGGTTCATTTCTTTGTTTTAGCTTTATTTTAATTTGCTTAAACATCAACTTTTGTGCGTTAACAGAAATTCCAAACAATTTAAGCATAACACTTTCAGATTTAGAGGATTTTAACAAAAATAATTCCTTTGGAAATTTTATTACTGCAGAGGTCAATGAAAATACTTTAACAGTTGGAGATGAACTAAAAAAAAGCACTAAGTTATGTTTAAAACTGTTTGGTTTTCTCCCAATAAAACAAATTGATGCCACAATATATGATGAAGAAGAAGTTTATTTAGGTGGCATCCCTCTTGGATTTTCTATTAACACAAAAGGATTAATTGTTGTTGGTAAAAATGAAAGGAATAAAAATAATCCTTTTAAAACCGGTGATGTTATTACGCATATAAATAACACAGAAATAGAAGAAGCGTCAGATATAATAAAGTATTTAAATGAAAATAAAGATAAAGATTTGTTTATTTTGTTAATCAGAAATGGAGAACAAAGACAAGTTGTGGTAGCCCCTGAGTATGACGAAACAACAAAAACGCACAAATTAGGAATTTGGGTAAGAGATGATGCACAAGGTATTGGAACGCTAACTTTTGTTAAAAAAGACGGAAGTTTTGGAGCTCTTGGACATTCTATTTGTGATTATGAAACTGGAGTTGAAATTCCAGTAAAAGATGGTGGTATATATAATTGCAATTTAATTGGTATAAACAAAGCAGAAAAACATAAAACTGGAGAATTAAGGTGTTTATTTTCCGCAAATAAAGATCCAATTGGAATTGTAAGCAAAAACACAAATTGTGGTGTGTTTGGAGACACCAATAATATAGATTCATTATCCGATCAAAATTTAACAGCACAAATAGGAAGTAGAATGCTTGTAAAATTAGGGAAGGCAAAAATAGTAAGCGCTGTAAGCGGGGTAAGAGAAGAATATGATATTGAAATTATAAAGGCAAAATATCAATCTACATCAAATAATAAAAGTATTGTTTTTAGGGTAATAGATAAAAGGCTTATTAATCTTACTGGAGGCATAGTGCAGGGTATGAGTGGATCTCCCATTATTCAAAACGGAAAAATAATAGGAGCTGTTACACATGTTTTTTTAAACGATGCAACAAAAGGTTATGGAATATATTTAGATTGGATGATGGAACAAGTATAAACTAGCAAAAAAGAACCCTTATATATATTACCAAAAATATAAATAAGGGTTTGTTTATGTAGAATGAAATACCGTCAAACGCAAATTTACTTGCATGTTTCAAACAGCATTTCCGTGCGTATTAAAAACACCAATTTTGTTTAACAACGAAACATTTATTTATGAATGTTTAAAATTTACACTTGTTTAAATTTTTTGGTGTTATTTTATTGTTTAGTTTATGCCACCATTAACAGAAATTATTTGTCCGGTTATATAATTTGAATTGTTGCTTGCAAGAAATAGCGCAAGTTCAGCAACATCTTCAGGTTTTGCAAGCCTATTTAGAGGAACCAGAGAAAGCAACTCTTGTTTTTCTTTTTGGGTTAAATTGTTTAGCATATCAGTTTCTACAATTCCTGGAGAAATACAGTTTACGGTTATGTTGTTATATGCAAGCTCTTTAGCCATTGCTTTTGTAAAGGCAATAATTGCCCCTTTGGTTGCAGAATATACGCTTTCACCACTTGCCCCAATTTCACCCCAAATAGAAGAGATATTAATTATTCTTCCACCATCATTTTTTAACATGTTTTCTGCTACTAATTTAGTACAGTTAATAGTTCCAACTAAATTGGTATTTATAATGTTAGCAATGTTGTTAGGGGTTTCGTCTATTAAAATATTATAACTAGCAATTCCTGCGTTATTAATTAAAACATCTATGTGGCCAAATGTTTTTATAACATTTTCAACCATTTGTTTACAATCGTTAAAATTTGATACATCTGCTTTTACGCAAATTGCCGTCCCCCCACAGGTTGTTATTTGGTTAGCAAGCTTATTTGCTTCGTTCTCAGATTTATTATAATTAATTGCAACACAAAAGTCATTTTGAGCAAATAGCGTTGCCATGCTAGCTCCTACGCCTCTAGATGCACCTGTTATTAATACTACTTTTTTCATACTTATATAGTACAACATATTATACAAAAAATCAACAAGCTTTAATAAACAAATAAAATATTATCAATATTTTGACTTTATTAAAAAATTATAGTATTATAAAGATAAGGAGAGAGGATTATGGATAATAAACAAAAAAAGCAAATTTTAAAATTAATTTATAAAACTATTATTTTATTAATATTTATTTGCGCAGGATTTACCATTTATTTTGGCGTTGCATTGCAACAAATGGAATATAAATACAGTTTTGTAGGAATAATTTTCATTGTTTTGGCATGTTTGACCATTATTTCTGCGCTTTTTGATTCGTATCAAACAACAAATATTAAAAACAAATTCAATTTAAGTTTGTTTACATACACTTTGATGATTATGAGTTTAGTTGTTAGTACAATAACAACTGCCGCTATTGTTGCAAGCAATGCTGAAATTAGTGGTTTATATACTGCATCACTTGTGCTTCTTTTAACATCTCAAATTTTATTGATTGTTAACATTATTGTTGGGTTAAAACTATCTAAATTAGTTTTAAATACAACAATAACAATAGACTCAACAAGTGAAACACCAAACTATAATGATGAATTAATACTTAAGAAAAAGCTAGATGAACTAGAGAGAAAACTAGAAATGAAAAGAGTTCAAGAAAAAATTGATAAGGTTCAAAAAGAATTAGATAATGATTAATAAAAAAAACAATATTTTAGGTTTTTTAACTATCTAAAATATTGTTTTTTTATGTAGTATGAAATATGTTTAAACGCATATTTATTTGTAGGTTTAAGACGAGAGTTCCGCTCGTGCCAAAAAGCACTGCTTTTGTGCTGATAATCTGTTATTTTCGCAATTTAATTATGTTTGCAACATTTCTTTTTCTTTCGTCAGCTATGGCGGCATAGTGTTTTTTTGTGGTGTTTATGTCTTTGTGACCGAGGACCTCAGCCACAACATAAATATCACCAGTTTCACTATAAAGGGTAGTACCAAATGTGCTACGCAATTTGTGCGGAGTTATTTTTTTTAATGGAGACGCACATTCACTATATTTTTTTACAAGCTTTTCTACTGCTCGAACAGAAATTCGTTTTAGCTGCAAAGATAAAAATAGAGCAGTTTCATTGTTGTTGTCCTTTAACCATTGCGCTCTTGTGTTAAGCCAATTAATTAAAGGTTCTTTAACTTCATCAGAGAAGTATAATATTGTTTGATTTCCACCTTTTCTTGTAATAATAAATGCATTATTATCTAAATCTATATCTTTAACGTTTAAGCCAACACATTCGCTAACACGAATGCCAGTGCCCAAAAATAAACTCAATAGGGCCAAATCTCTTATACTTGTTTTTTTGTTGAATGCAATTTGTCTGTTTGTAAATTCGGTTGGTGATTCTGCTTGATTTAATAGGGTTGCAACTTCGTTTGCCTCTAAATAAACTATTGGTTTTGTATGTATTTTTGGAGTTTTTACCTTTGAGCTTTCATCTCTATATATCAAATTATTTCTATATAAATATTTAAACAATGAACGTATAGAAGAAAGTTTTCTTGCTTTCCCTTTTTCGCCATTTTCGTAAACTACATTATTCTTTTTAAAATAGGTTAAATAGCTTAAAAACAATTCAATGTCTTTTGCTGTAATAGAATTTAAATCGGTTAAAGATATTTGAGTTTGATCTTTATTAAAAATTTCTGTGCTTAGAAAATAAAAAAATAAGTTTAAATCACTAGCGTAGTTAACTCTAGAAAGAGCAGAAGATGTTTGCTCTATGCTAATGAAATAATCAAGCACGAATTCGGGTAAGTTTTGTGCAAATTCTCTAAGTTTTAAATTTGCCTTTAAATTTCGATCTTGAATATAATTTCCCATACCATAATAATATAATTATTTTGCGAATAAAATCAAATAAATTATTATTAAATTTCAAAAAAAATAACCAGAGCAACATTTTGCTTTACATTTTTAGCATATCTGGTTATTATATAATATATGTTCAATTTATCTAAAAAAATGATTGCTGATTTTTTAAAACCTATAAATGAAGCTCCATTAAATAACGCATTTTCATATATAAATAAGTTAATAAATAGGGCAATGTTTATAATAACCTCTAAAAATAGCTTAATTTACGATTATGAGGTATTAATAGGGAATGAGGCATTAACCAAAACAGCAACACCATATTCTAGTTTAGATATTTATTTATTGTTGGATGCTGTTCAACTTGAGTTAAATTATGAAAAAAATAATAAAAAAAATGTGCTAAAACACATTAAGTCTTTTTTTGTAGATTTTTTCAATAATTTTAAATTAGTAAAAAGTAAAAACACTAAAAAAAGGCTTAAAACCATACAAAAAAGGGTAGAGAAAATTACAAATTACGATGTACTTTCATTTTGTTATGATTTGCAAGTCAATCTATGCAAAAAATTAAGCATAAACACAAAAACCGTTATAACCAACACAGGTATAAAAATAATGGGAAAGGAAGAACTTGGCGTTGAAGTTAATATCTATCCTGTTTTTCAGGGTGAAGATTATGACACAATTTATAATTTAAAAACAAAAAAACATACCATAATAAACTTTAATGACAAAATCCCAAATTTTGATGCAAAAAATTTAGAAACAGATAATCAATATGAAAGGCAGATTAAATTATTTAATAGCATATTTTTTAATATTTTTGAGCGCAATGCAAATCAAATTTTTATAGAATCGTTACTTTATAATGTTCCAGATAATTTATTTGTTAAGGACGATTACATTACATTTGTTAATGTGTTAAATTTTTTAAAAAATAGTACTATGCAAAATTTTGTAAGTATTTGTGACAAAAATGTAAATTTGTTTAAAGATCCGTTAAACACAATATCATTTGAAACGGCATACAAATTTATAAATACAATTAAAATTGTAGACTAAAAATGGTTATTTATTCGCAAAACATGTCTTTTGCGAATAGATAATAGGTCCTATAAAAATACTGTTTTTTCAAATTGCTCTACTCTTTTATTCAAAAAATCAGCCTTATTACGGCTGTTTTTTATTATTATGTTAAGCGACAATCACATATTCCCGTTTGTTGCCAGCAAACATATATGCCATTTTGTTCGCCTTACAATATATTTTAGCTAGGAACTAAGTTTAACATTTCGTCTAATGTTGATGAATTTAAATATGTATCAGGGATCTTCCCTATAATTATGCTTTCTGAAATCATTAGTTGGGTTTCGGTATCTATTATTTGATTAGCCATTGGTAAGATTATACTAACCGATGTTAATACACGCAAATATACCCTATGATTTGTTTGGTTTATACCTGCTGACGTAAAGGATGAAAAGAATTTGCAATAAATTGTACCAATTGGAAGCATTTTTATATTAACATCTGGTCCTCTACCGGTAAAAATTGGCATACCACTAAAAGAACCAATTGGTATGTCTACTCCAGATGCTCCCATTTGAGACAATGCATCTTGTGCTTTTTCTGCCAGCTCTAGCGCAAGCATATTAATTGTTGCAGAATTTGAGTTTACTGAAACAATATCTCCACTATCGTTTCTGGTTATATTTACAAGGTTATCATATAGTGATGAATTGTTTATTACCTGCCAAACAGTATTCTCCACTGCTCTTTGACTAAGTGATCTAACCTTTGCCGTGCTTGTAGCAATAATAACGGGATTAACAACTAGGTTTAAATATAAAAAAATTGCTACTGTTATAATAATTATAAAAAACAGCAAAAATTTAAATTTTTGCTTATTTTTATTTTTTAGAACTCTAGCCTTTCTCTTCACTTAAATATTATATGTTTTGTCATTTATAGATTAGACTTAAGTTTAAAACTTTTTTGTTCTTGCTTTAAATATCATTCCAAATAAAAATCCAAAACCTATTGCTGCTGCGAGCCCGGCAGAAACCCTTGCCAATCCACCACTAAACACCCCTAAAAAACCCTGCTCATTCACAGCTTTAATTACTCCATTTGCTAGGCTTGCTCCAAAACCTACAATTGGAACATTTACACCTGCTTTGGCAAAATCGGATATAGGCTCAAAAATGCCAACAGCAGCCAAAAATACTCCTATCATTTCAAATAAAACCAATATTCTAGCAGTGGTTATTTTTGTTGCAATAATTAGTATTTGACCGGCCATACAGATAAGCCCTCCAACAATAAAGACCACAATGTAATTATACCAAGGTAGCATTATTTTTCTCCTTTTTTTGTTTTTTTATTTTGTGCATCATAATATTCAATTACAACAGCATGAGCAATTGCGGGAATTGTTTCTCCTTGCTGTGATGATGTTGTAGAAAGTAATGCTCCCGTTGCAACAAATAAAACTTTTTTAAATTCTCCTTGCTTTAGTTTTTGAAGGATATAAGAATTAAAAACTACCGCACTACAACCACAGCCACTGCCTCCCATCAAAACACTTTGTTTACCATTAAATATAATTTGACCGCAATCATTATAATTTAAACCGAGTTTATAGCCAGAATCCTCCATTAAATCAATTAAAATTTCACTCCCCAATTTACCAAGATCTCCTGTAATAATTAAATCATAATCATCTGGAGTTGTATTTGTGTCTTTAAAATGTGAAATAATTGTACTTGCTGCAGCTGGTGCCATAACCGCTCCCATATTATTAACATCAGAAATTCCATAGTCTGTAACTTTTCCAAATGTTGCTGATGTAATAATTGGGCCATCTCCTTTTTTTGATATTATACAACATCCTGCTCCAGTTACAGTCCATTGTGATGTTGGAGGTCTTTGATTGCCTAATTCTAGAGGATATCTAAATTGGCGTTCTGCAGTAGAAAAATGAGATGCGGTAGCACATGCTATATTATCTAAATATCCAGCATTTGCAAATGACGCTCCAATTGCTAAACTTTCTGCCATAGTAGAACAAGCACCAAACAAGCCTAAATATGGAACATCAAAGGCCCTTGCTGCGAAAGATGATGTAATTATTTGATTTAATAAATCCCCAGAAATGAAAAGCTGTAAATCATTTGTTGTTAAACCTGCATTACTTATTGCACCCATAACTGCCTGTTCTACCATTTTTCGCTCGGCTTTTTCGTATGTTTTTTCTCCATATAAATCGTTCTTCATAATATAGTCAAAATATTCCTTTAAACTTCCTAAACCTTCTTTAGGACCAACTATTGCATAACTGCCAATTATGTGTGGTTTATTTTTAAAATAAACTGTTTGACACTGTATATTCATAAAAACCTCTTTTAAATTATTAAATAAATTAGGCCAACAATTAAGCTTGCCACAGTTCCAAAAACAATTACGGGCCCTGCAATGACAAACATTTTTGCACAAACGCCAAACACAATACCCTCATTCCTAAATTCCATTGCGGGGCTTACAATAGAGTTAGAAAACCCGGTTATTGGTATAATTGTTCCGGCTCCAGCAATTACTGCAATTTTATCAAATACCCCTAAACCAGTTAAAAATGAAGCTATGAATATTAAAAATATCAATGTGTATGCCCATGCATCTTGTGATGCCAGTGTTGGAAATATAGATAGTAAACCATCATTAAATAATTGTCCAACTAAACAAATTAGCCCACCAATCCAAAATGCATTAAATAAACTTGGCCAAGGCTTTGTTTTTGATATTTTTGCTTCAACATATTTATTATATCTTTCATTTCTCTCTAATTCTGTCATAAATATATCTCCAATAGCATAATCTTTTCCATTTTTGAGTTAATTTAAACATGTAAATTCGTGTTTGAATAATTTTTTCACACTTATCACATACTAAAACAAAAGGGAGAACATTATGAGTAAAAAAAGAAAGTTATTATATTTTTGTGCATTACCCGCTTTTGCTTTATGTTTTATTTTCCTCGCAGGATGTTCCAATCATGCTAACGAAACTTTAGATAATATAGTTAGTAATGCATCAACAGTTTCGAACACAATTAATGAAATACAAATAATTAATAACAATGAGTTGATTATTGAAGATTTTATGAGTAATGAAGAGTTAGAAAAAATTGACATTGAAAATGGCCCCACCCTATACAATAAGCCATTAACAACATATATAACAAGGCTAACATTATTGAATAATTCAATATATAATGCGGTACAGGTTAACAACGATATAAATAACGTCAGAAAACAAATTTTAGCAAAAGCCCAACAGGTTAAGGTTCTAGCAATTAAAAGCAAAGAAGAGAAAAATATTAAAACTAGTGATTTAGACATATTAGAAGAAATTAATGGCAATATTTCTGCAAATAATACACGCCTTGCATTGTCAAGAAATGAGGTTAATTCTAACTTAAAAACAATACGTGAAATTCAAGATGATTATAGCAAAAAAACCGAAATGCTTTGTTCTAGATATGTTAAATTAGAAGGTAGTTTTAACATGAGACTATCATATATGAAAAATATTTTAAATGGTTTTGAAAATTTAGAACAACTCTTAACTAATAGTTCAGAAACAAACTTTAGCTTTGATGATGCAATAACAACATCTAGTTCCTTGAATAATTCTAAAAAACATAAAACAATTGATTCTTATAATAATGCAAGAAGAATAAAAAAAAGTGTTAATAAAAGTAATGAAAATTATTTAAATAACGGGTTAAACAATCACTTCTACCCTTATAATTCCCCATACTATTATGCCCCATACGGTGGTATGTATAACTTTGGCTCTGGCTTTCCATTTGGTAATGGGTTTAGATTTCCCAATATTAACACATACGGAGCATATAAAAACATAGACACTTATAAATTGCCTAACCAAACCGAAATTATTGATACATCTACAAAAGAAACAATTATTGAGGACTTAAACACAAATTATCACGGTAGAGTTAAAATTTATTATGAAATAATATCACCTGACGGCGAAACTGAAAAGGTATTTGATAAAACATTTGAATTTAATTTTGATGGATCCTTTGCAGATACCCCTAAAACATTAGAGGAACCCATAGTTGAAGATAATAATAGCGAAGAAATTATTAATACAAATGCCATGCAAATTTGTAAATATGTTCCCGAGTCTTGGAGAAAACCAATTCAAAAACCATCCGAGGATGGAGATGTTTATGTATCTAAGCCTTGTTGTTAATTCAAATTAAAGAATCTACAACGAAACAGTACTTTCCTATTATTAGTCGTTATCCACCAATAAAAAAAGCCCCTAAAAGGGCTTTTTTTTTATTGGTGGGCAGGGGTGGATTCGAACCACCGAAGACGTGAGTCGACGGATTTACAGTCCGTAGCATTTGGCCGCTCTGCAACCTACCCACATAAATTAAATGTTTGTTATTATTTAACAAACATTTAATGGAGCTGGTGATCGGAATCGAACCAACAACCTACTGATTACAAGTCAGTTGCTCTGCCAATTGAGCTACACCAGCATAAAGTGGTAATTAACTAGATATAAAACAACACGAAAACTATCTAAACCACTAAAACAAAAAAAGAATATATTATATGATAAGGGGAGGTTGTGTTGTTTTTGTGCCTAGCACATGAGGGGCAACCCTCTACATTACGCTATTTTTAAAATAGCTGTGGTGCCGCGGGGCGGAATCGAACCACCGACACAGGGATTTTCAGTCCCTTGCTCTACCGACTGAGCTACAGAGCCATATATGGCGGTCTCGACGGGGATTGAACCCGCGATCTTCTGCGTGACAGGCAGACGTGGTAACCACTGCACTACGAGACCATAATGGTTGCGGGAGAAGGATTTGAACCTACGACCTTCGGGTTATGAGCCCGACGAGCTACCGAGCTGCTCCATCCCGCGATATCAAATTGGCGGAGGAAAAGGGATTCGAACCCCTGCGCCGCTCTCACGACCTCCCGGTTTTCAAGACC
>JAZSMW010000107.1:0-2343 GCA_045536095.1 Clostridia bacterium | reverse complement strand
TAAAAATAATTTCTTTAATTTTTTCTTCATTTCTTTTTGGAGAATAATTTTCTAATAATATTTCATAATTTTTAGAATTAATTTCCTTTAATTTTTTTATGGCTTGAGCGAATGCAATGTTTTGTTGATATATTAAATCCCCACCCTGAAGAATGCCAAATGTTGGATCAATGCTTAATGCATAAAAATATTTTTTTATTAATTTTTGGCAAAAACTATCAAACGTACAAATATCAGCACCAACAACATCATCTAATTCGTCCTGTAAAAATGAGTTATCTTCTAAATTTTCTCTCATTTTATCTACCAATTTTTTCTTCATTTCCATAGCAGCAGACTTTGTATATGTTAGCACTAAAAGATCTTGCACTTTACATTTTTTATTAATAATATAATTATAAATTTTTTTTATCATTATTGTTGTTTTTCCACTACCCGCAGATGCCGAAACAATAATGTTTTTATCTTCAACGTTTAAAACATCTTCTTGTTCTTTAATTTTTATAAATTTATTCATTGTTTATTAGCTCCAAAAAAATTTCATTTGTTACATCATAATTTTCCAGTCTTTCCGCAAATTCATCAAACGCACTTTTACAAATTTTATTAAACTCACACAAATTACATTTGCCTTTTAGTGGAGAACTTGCAATATACCCGTTTTGCAATTTTTTAATACTCTTTTTGGTGTACTCAACAGCATATTTACAAAGAGCATCAAATTCCTCTTCTGTAAAAATATTATTCTTCTTTTTTAACTTTAATTCTCCGCCTTTTGCACTCTTTAAAAAAGAACAACCAATTAAATCCGACTTTCCATTTTTTATCAAATTATCATCACACGCAATTGCCACACTTGCAGAATCTACAAACAATCCTTTAAATTCATACTGCGACTCCCCCTGCGCCATAAAACTATTTTTAATTGGCAAATAAAAAGATCCAAAAATCTTTTTATTCATATTTTTTTTAACTGCCTCGGCATAAACAAACAACTGAATTTTTGTACCGTAATATAAATTTTCTTTCGCCTTAGAATTGGTTACAGATCCCGTTTTATAATCTATTATCCTAAAGTAATCGTCGCAAACGTCAATACGGTCCACAATTCCAGAAATTAAATATTCTTCACCATCCACATCAATCGCCAATGGCTTAAAATCACTACCTTTACCAAAATATTTTTCTAAATATATTGGCTTAAAGTTTGATACTGTTTGCTCGTAATTTATAAACAAACAAAATCTAACACACTCTTTTTTTATTTGTTCATACAAATAAGCATTTTCATCTAATGCCAATGAATAATAAATTGGTTTTGCAATTATGTTGCCACAAATTTCACAAACCATTTCTTCTACAGCCTTTTCATGTAGTTTGCCCAATTCTTTTTTATTTTGCTTAACAAAAACCTCTGCAACCTCATGTATAAAAGTTCCAATAATATTTGCCTCTATGTTATCCTTTTTTTGTTTTTGCAATTTTAAACCGTTACCCAAAAACGCCGATTTTGGACATGCACTAAATTTTTCTATCAGAGACGATGAAGCCCTCCCTCCAGAGAAGAAAAGTTTTTTATAGTCGCATTCGCACTTCCTCTTTAATGGTTTATAGTATAACGCATTACCCTTAATTAATGCGCTTTTTACAATAGCATCTACAAGATCAACGCCTTTGTTTAAATTTAAATTGGCACAATAGCTGTTTACGTTGTTAAATTTAATTTTTTCCACATTTAAATTTTGTTCATCATACATTTTTAATGCAGATATTTGAACCGGGCGAACGTTTAATAATCTCTCGCATTCATCTACAAATTCCGATTGAACCGCCTTTTTACCCTCAACATCAAATACGTGAAACAAAATATAAGTTCTCTCTAAGGCAGAAGTCATAACTTCCAATGCCTTAAATTTATTTCTTTTATTTATAATTTTTGTTGTTGGTTCTAAACAAGCTTTTAACGATTCGCTGTTAATTTCTCTGTCAGTTATTAATCCGTTGTCTAAAAGAATTTCTGGAAAAACTCCTTGATTACAACCAACAATATATAAATATTTTATACCGCTATAAAAACTTTTTACATCGCCAACAAAAACTTGATTTATTTTGCTAGGAACACCAGAAATTTCACTCTCAGAAAGAGCCTTCTCAAATATTTCGCAAAATTCCGCAAGCGATACTTTTTCCTCGCCCAATAAATTTTGTAAATCTGTTAAAATCGCCTCTAGCCTTTCTTGAACTTGCAAATATATTTTTTCTAAATAAATTTCTCCAAGTTCAGAAAAAATATCACAATAATTATTTATTTTTTCATATATATTGCAATTTTTTATTATTTTT
>JAZSMW010000053.1:0-10592 GCA_045536095.1 Clostridia bacterium | reverse complement strand
TTAAAAATTTTTCAATACTTAATTTTATATTTTTAACAAATTATTGGCTTTAAGAATAATATAGTTTGAGAAAGGAGGAAATATGAAAAAAATAAGCGTAATGCTGGTTGCACTTTTAATGTTTGTATCAATTGGCTTTGTTGGCTGTGGCAAAGACCCAAACGCAAACACCATTGTAAAAGTTAACGAGGTTACACACAGCATTTTTTATGCACCATTTTACGTGGCAATAAACAATGGGTATTTTGCCGAAGAAAAAATAGAAATAGAATTAACAAATGGCGGAGGCGCAGATGCTTCTATGAGCGCAGTGCTTAGTGGTGATGCCCATATAGGCTTAATGGGACCAGAAGCGTCAATTTATGTTGTGGAGGGTAACGCAAAAGACAGACCTGTTGTTTTTGGTCAATTAACCAAAAGGGATGGGGCGTTTATTGTTGCAAAAAATGCATATCCAAACTTTACTCTTGCCGACCTTGTAGGTAAAGAGATAATTGGTGGGCGTCAGGGCGGAGTTCCTGCAATGACATTAGAGCATTGTATAACACAGGCAGGGCTTCAAATAGGAACCACAACAAACAAGGTGAATTTAAACACTAGTGTGGCGTTTGCAAACACAGCAAGTGTTTTTGAAACCACTTCGGCTGAATTTTGTACATTGTTTGAGCCAACAGCAAGTGAGTTGTGTTTGGCTAAAGGGTATCACATTGTTGCAAGTGTTGGACTTATAAGTGGCGAAGTTCCTTACACATGTTTTCAAGCAAAAAAATCATTTTTAGATAAAAACGAATACTTGTGTGAAAGGTTTTTAAGGGCGGTATATAGGGGTTATAAATTTTTATTAACAGCCTCGGTAGACGAAATATATAACGCACTTTCTCCATCGTTTGTTGGAGTGTCTAAAAATTCAATTATTACAAGCATAAACAGTTATGTTGAGGCGGATGCATGGGTTAGTAATCCAGCCATGACCCAAACCGCATTTAACAAACTTCAAGACATTATGGAAAATGCTGGCTATTTAGATGCTCGTGTTGAATTTAGTTCGGTTGTAGATAATAAAATAGCAAACAAAGTTTACAACTATTTTAACTAAAATAAAAAACATCGCAAACTCTTAAGAGATTGTGTACTTACATCATTGAGTACCTTTTGCCATCCACATGGGCGATGAATTTTTGTGCGAACGAACAAAACGTTCTTTGTGAATAAATTTCAAAAGGCAATTTTTTCTGATGTAAAAAAAAGCGAGATTAGTTCTCGCTTTTTTAATTTTTTAAATTTAACATGGCAATTAATTAACCCAAAAATTCGTGTAAGAGTGAATTTTCAGGAAGCATAGAAACGCTTAAATATTCACACTCGGCAAGCATATTAATAAGCCCTTGAGTTTCTTGTGTTTGCTCCAAAATTTTAAGCCTTGGAGAGAGGTGGTGAGCATACATAAGAGGTTCGTATGCATGTGTTGAATTAATTAAATAGTCGGCTCGGTTTTTATATGGTTTAATATATAAATCTTCGCCAGCCAAAACATTTGGCCACATTTTTAATGTTGCTTCAAGGCTCATTCCTCTAGTTCTATAATCTCTAATTAAACGGCGCATTAATCTAAGTTTTTGGGCAGGGATAACCACTTGATTGTCTATTTCAAAGTTTGAGTTTACACAAATATAAATTTTGTACATATTTTCTGTGTGCTTTTTAAATACAATTGGGTTAAGCGCATGAATGCCTTCAATAATAACAATTGTATTGGCGTTTAATTTAATTGTTTTTAGTTCTTCCTCTCTTTTACCAGAAACAAAGTTAAATAATGGCATTTTTGCTTCGCCTTTATTAAATAAATCTTCAACAAAAACATTTAAATATTCTAAATCTAGAGCGGTTACATTTTCATAATCGTAATCACCATTAGGAAGAAGAGGAGTGTTTTCTCTATTTAAAAAGAAATCGTCCATAGAAACAACAAGGCTTTCGTATCCATATTCAGCAAGTTTTTCTCTAATTAAGTTGCTAGAGGTGGTTTTGCCAGAAGAGGATGGCCCAGCCATTAAAACAATTTTATATTTTCCGTTTTTGGCAATTGCATCGGCAATTTCGTTTATTTGTTCATGATAGGCTTTTTCGGCGTTATCAATAAGTTTTTTTGGATTTTGTTTAGATTGTTGGTTTACTGCATTTAAATTAAATGCTTCTTTTTTATAGTTGTGCTCAAATTGCATGTGTAAATTCCTTTTATTTTTTAATGATTAACCTTTTATACAAAGATTTTTGTGCAAGTTTATCACAAATTTTGATTTTTTTCAACAAATTTTTTAACAAGATTTGTTAATAGTATGAATTTTTTTGAACTTTAAGCAAATAAATTAGTGTTATGGAGGGAACATGAAGTTAAAAAACTTATTAAATGGCTTAAATATATTATATGCACCCAGCAACAAAAATATTGACATATTAAACATTGCAAATAGCACAAAAGATGTAACAGAAGGGACTTTATTTTTTTGCCTAAAGGGGCAAAAGGTAGATGGCCATACACTAAAGAAAGAGGCACAAAATTTGGGTGCAATTTGTTTTATTGTAGAAAAGTATGATGAATGTTTTAACGGGATGCAAATTGTCGTTGATGATGCCCGAGCTTCGCTTTCAATTGTTTGTGCTAATTTTTTTAAGCATAAAACAAGTTTAAAAATAATTGGCATAACGGGAACAAACGGAAAAACAACAACCACACATATGATTGCAAACATTTTAGAGTGTGCAAATAAAAAGGTTGGAATTATAGGAACCGAAGGAGTTAAATATAACGGAGATGTTATTAAATTTAATATGACAACACCAGACCCAATAGAGCTTTTTAAAACTTTAAAACATATGAGTGAACAGCAAATTGAATATGTTGTTATGGAAGTTTCGGCGCATGCAATATATTTAAACAAAATTCATGCTTTAAAATTTTTAGCAAAAGGGCTTACAAACATAACAGAAGATCACTTAGATTTTTTTGAAAACATGGAAAATTATTCTAAAACAAAACTAAACTTTATAAACCAATCTAATTGTAAAAAGGTTGTTAACATTGATGACGAACGAGGTTATAAATTAAGCTTAAAAAATAAAGATGTTTACACCTATTCTCTTATTTCTGATGCAGATGCGGTTGCATTTGGCTTAAGTGACGATTGCAGTGAGTATAAAATAAGTTTGTTTAATAAAGAACTATCTTTTAACACAAATACAATTGCTAGGTATAATGTAGAAAATGCATTGTGTGCAGTGCTAATTGCTAAACTTATAGGAATAAAAGAAAAGTGCATTATAAATGGTATCAACACATTTAAAAGTGTGGACGGAAGGCTTAATGTATATAAAAAACAAGATAAAACCGTAATTATAGATTTTGCACACACTCCAGATGCATTAAAAAAGGTTTTAACCAATGTAAGACCCTTTGTTAAAAATAAACTAATTTGTGTTTTTGGTTGCGGAGGCAATAGAGATAGTACAAAAAGAAAACACATGGGAGAAGTGGCTTCGATGCTTGCCGACCTTGTTATAATAACCAACGATAATCCCAGATATGAGGAGCCAATGCAAATTGCAAAAGACATTGAGAAAGGAATAAAAACAAGCAATTATGAAATAATATTAAATAGAAAAAAAGCGGTAGAAAAAGCAGTTAAACAAATGCAAGACGGCGACGTGCTTGTATTGTGCGGAAAGGGAACCGAAAACTACATAGAAATAAATGGAGAAAAACAGCCGTATTTAGATAAAAATGAGGTTTTAAAATGGGGGTTTAAAGAGCAATGACAATAACTTACATAATAGCGTTTTTGGTTACTTTTGCGTTAACGCTTTTGTTTGCTCCAATTGTGTTTAACCTAATTAAAAAAATGAGGGCAAAGCAAACCATTTTGCATTATGTAAAAGAGCATAAAAACAAGCAGGGAACTCCAACAATGGGAGGAATAATGTTTATTTTGCCCGCAATTGTTATTCCTCTAATTTTTTACAAAACAGATTTTATGTATGGCATAATAACGCTGGGAGTTTTTTTTGTATATGGACTGTTTGGTTTTTTAGATGATTTTATAAAAGTTCATTACAAGCAAAATTTAGGGCTTAGGGCATACCAAAAAATTATTGGACAATTGGCCATTGCTTTAATTGTTGCACTATTTGTTTATAAACAAGTTGGAACAACCATGTATGTTCCTTTTACCAATCAATTAATTAATGTTGGCATATTAATAATTCCGATTGTTGTTGTTATTTACATAGCTACTGTAAACAGCGTAAATTTAATAGATGGTATGGACGGGCTCTGTTCGGGTGTTAGTATAAATTTCTTATCATTTTTTTCATTTATTTTAATTATATTTAGTAGTTCTCAAACAGGTGTAGAACTTTTAGAAATGCAAAATTTAATTATAACAACAATGTGCTTGCTTGGAGCTCTATTTGGATTTTTATGTTTTAATTCATACCCAGCAAAAATTTTTATGGGAGACACGGGCTCACTCGCAATAGGCGGATTTATTGCAACAATTTGTGTTTTTACGCGGTTAGAACTATTGTTGCCAATTTTGGGAATGCTTTATGTTGTAACGGCCATAAGCGACATAGTTCAGGTTTTGTATTACAAAAAAACAAAAAAACGTGTTTTTAAAATGGCTCCACTTCATCATCATTTTCAAATGTCTGGTGTTCATGAAAGCAAAATAGTTTTTATTTATTTTACCATTTCTTTAGTAATTAATTTAATTACACTTGCTATATATTTGTAACCAAAAGTTCTAAAAATTAAAAAAAATGCATTCAATATATAAATAAATTTTTATGGAGAATGCATGGAAATAAAAAACAAAAATTTCTTAGTTTACGGAGCGGGAACAAGTGGAATTTCTGCATATAAATTTTTACAGCAAAATGGTGCAAATGTTTATATTTATGCCGATAACGAAAGTGAACAATTAGCTGAACTAAACTGCGTAAAAAATTTTTCTGATATTTTAAATTTAAATATAAATTATGCTGTGATTTCTCCAGGAGTGCAAATAATAGGAAATAAAAATATACAAAAATTAAAGGGATTCGGAATTCTTTTAATTAGCGAACTAGAGCTTGGATATTTGTTTTGTAAAGGTAAATTTATTGCAGTAACGGGGACCAATGGAAAAACAACATGTGTAAGCCTGCTAGGACATATTTTAAGCAAAAAATTTTCAACCTTTGTTTGTGGAAACATTGGTGTTCCAATTACGTCAATATGTGATAAGACCAATGAGGAAAGTATTGTTGTGTGCGAGGTTAGCAGTTTTATGTTAGAGCTTACATCACCTAACTTTGCCCCAGATATAAGCATAATCACAAATATTACGCCAGACCATATTGCCAGACATAAAACCTTTGCAGAATATTTTAAAACAAAAACAAACATCACAAATTTTCAAACAAAAAGCCAATTTTTAATTGTTGACCAAAGTTTAAACAATTTAAAAACAAATGCACAAAAAATTATTGCAAGTGTAAATAAAAAATATAAAACAAATTTAATTGGGTTGTTTAATCAACAAAATATTGCAATGTGTGAACAAGTGTGCAAACTTTTAGGTGTTGAAAAAAAACAATTTTTAAAAAATCTTAAAACCTTTTCACCAGTTAAATTCAGACTTCAAAATTTGGGCAAAAAAAATGGAATTACATATATTAACGATTCAAAATCTACAAATCCCGATTCTACGGTTTGCGCAATTAATTCCATCAAAAAAAATGTAATTGTTCTTTTGGGTGGTAGCGACAAGGGTAATGACTTTTACAATATTTTTAAGCAAAAAAATATTAAAAAGGCAATTGTTTATGGTCAAACCGCTAACAAAATAGAACATGATGCCTCTTTTGTGGGCTTTAAAAACATTGTTAAATATCAAAATTTAAAAGAAGCTCTAAACAACTTAAAAACCATTGCCAAAAGGGGAGATATTGTTCTTTTGTCTCCAGCATGTGCAAGTTATGATGAATTTAACAACTATGTTCAAAGAGGCGAATTTTTTAATTGTTTTGTTAAGGAGCAATAATGAAGGGTGCATTTAAAAAATTATTTTTTGTGGATAAGTGTACAAAACCAAGCAAAACATCATTAGTTCTAATTGCTACAACAATTATACTTTGCATTTTTGGTTGCACTATGGTTTATAGTGCCAGCAGTTATAGCGCTTTAAAACATTATGGTAACCAATATTTCTTTTTAACAAAACAAATAATAGGAGTTGTTTTGGGACTTGCTGGTTTAACATTTTTTTCTTTTTTTAATAGTAATAAAATAAAAAAAGCAAAATGGCCATTATTAATAATTTCAATCATTACCCTTGTTCTTGTTTTTATTCCGGGTATTGGTGTTTCTAACTATGGAGCAAGCCGATGGATTAGAATTTTTGGAGTGTCGTTTCAGCCAAGCGAACTTGCAAAGTTTTCACTGGTTTTGTTTTGTGCTTGCTATTTGTCTGAAAACTACAAAACTATTAAATATTTTAAAACTCTTATACCAACATTTGCTGTTGGTGGGGTACTATGTTTATTAATTATATTAGAGCCAAATATGTCGGTAACAATGTGTGTTGGGTTAACGTTAATTGTTATGCTTGTTGTGGGGGGAATATCTAAAAAACATTTTTTGGCGCTAAGTGTTCCTGCTTGTGCAATGGTTCCCGTTTTAATAATTTTAGAGCCATACAGAATAAAAAGATTAACAGCATTTATTAACCCATGGGCAAATCCACAAGGAGAGGGATTTCAGCTCATTCAGTCGCTATATGCGTTGGGTAATGGAGGATTGTTTGGCGTGGGGCTTTTCAACAGCCGTCAAAAATATTTATTTTTGCCCTTTTCAGAATCGGATTTTATTTTTTCCATAATAGGAGAAGAACTGGGGTTATTAGGTAGTCTTGCAACAATTATTATGTTTGCAATTATTATTTTTTGTATTGTAAAAATTGGTCTTTCTGCAAAAGATCGCTTTGGAACACTCTTCTGCATCGGCATTGCCTCAATAATCGCAATCCAAGTAGCAATTAACATCGCTGTTGTAACAGGCTCAATCCCGCCAACAGGCTTGCCACTTCCGTTCATCTCCGCCGGCTCAACTTCGTTATTGGTTTTTATGTCGGCAATAGGGGTTGTGCTCAACGTAGATAGACAATCACGAAAGAGTAAAATTTAAGGTTTGTATATTGCAATTATTTTTAAAATATGTTATCATAACAATATGAAAAATTTATTTATTTTATTGTTTCCGCAAAAAGAATATGTTACTGGATATTTTACTGAAGAAGATATATCGTTATTTAACGATTGTATTAAAAAAAGATATATAGATAAAGGATATGACTTTTGCATTGCTACCTTTAAAAATTCAAATATGGGTATAGTTTCTTTAAAACCTCATATTATTGTTAATGCCAATATAACTTTCGAAGAGTCAAGTCCATATACCTGCAAAAATTGGCAATATGCAGATTTTAAAAATCTAGCAGAGAAAGTTGATGTTGATAAATATGCCAATATTGTCGTTGGAGGTTTTCATTGTTACGATTGTGTTGAAAAATTTGCTAATGAAATTTATGCAGTAAATAAAAATGTAATTGTAGATACAGATTTAACTGAAATGTTCAGGAATTCATATCGATATGAAGAAAGATTCAATATAGAAAAATTTAATCCAGATTTGAAATTAAAAAGAATTCATAATTATAGTTATATTCCATTATCAACATTAGAAAAACAAAAAGAGAAATATCAAAATCCAATTTGGGGAATTTCTTCCAAAATGATAGAAATGTTAGAAAATAGAATTCAAGAAGAAAAAGAAAATAAGGTAACTAAAGAGCAATAAATTTGCTCTTTTTTTCTTGCGAAAATTTATAATACAATAACTGATGTTAAGAGGCTTGGGTACCTCCAACAGTTTTGCCATTTCCGTTCATCTCTGCCGGCTCAACATCTTTACTTGTTTTCATGAGTGCTATTGGAGTTGTATTAAATGTCGATAGACAGAGTAGAAAAAAGTAAAATTTAGTAATTAAGTATTGAAAAATTCTCTCTTTCGTGTTATACTACAAATATAGTAGGAGCAGATATGAAAAATTTTACATTAAAAGAACTTTGGGATTTAAGAGCGGAGTTGGATGATGCAATTATAAGCAAAGATTATGACAAGATAAAAGCAGTAAAAGTTAAATATCAAAATTTGATAGAGGGCGAAAAGTGGTTTAGTAGAGCATTTATTTGTTATAATCATGGATTTTATACAGATAGCGAAAGGGGTAGTCACAATTATTTAAATATTAACTCAATCTTGAGAAACATCGAAGATTTTGAGAGAAAATATATTGATGACGAACAAGTGTCCGTTAAATTAAAAACTCAATCAACAACTCCTTTTTTGGCTGGTGAAATTTGGGTGCTTAGAGCAATGTATGATAAATTTTTGATTCAAAGTCAAAGAGGTCTAGACGAATTACAAACTGAACAAAATATGATTTTGGGTAAAGCAGTGCATGATAGATTGTTTACATTGGTTCATATGGAACAAACGGAGGGCTATCACGACCAAATAGGGTCAATAATAAAAGAAGTTAGAAAGGGTTATGAAAGTATATACGGAAAACAACAACCTAAAATTGATTATTATCAAATAGCAGAGGAATATTTAGAAAAATAGAGCAATAGATATGCTCTTTTTTAATATAAGATTTTATTACGAGGAGAAGGGAAGAAAATGCAAATTTATTTGCAACTTTTCGTAGATTCGACGAATCAACAACCCAACAAAACACTTGTTGGGTTATAATACAATAACTCGTGTTAACAGGCTCAATTCCTCCAACAGGTCGTCAAAACTCTCGCTTTGGAACTTGTGATTTGTTAAAAACAAACACAAGCACTTATGCTCGGTTTTTCCTCTCCCCACAAGTTTTATTCTTGCAACTTGCGGGGGCCCCGAAAATTCAGCCGCTCAACAAGTTTGCTTGTTTTTTAGCGAAGCGCAAGAATTTTGCAAAAATTCTTTTGTAGTGCGATAGGGGTTGTGTTGAATGTGGATAGGCAGAGTAGAAAGAGTAAAATATAATAAAGATATTGACCTTAATTCTTTATTATGCTATTATAATGGTGTGATAAGGAGATATAAATGGACAAATATTTAATAAGTGAAACACCTCTTACTGAAAATGATAAAGAATATTTTTATGATAGGTTTTCTCAAAGAAACATACCTTTTATGTTTAAGTTGAAGTATGTTTTAACTTGTAAAGATTGCAAAGTTCCAATGTTAAAAATGATAGAAACGGTTTTTAAAGATGATGATTTTAGGAAACATGTTGATATTTCTATTTTGCATCAAGATAAAGAGATTTACAAAACGGAAGAATTTCTATCTATTGATAAAAAAGGGAATAGTAGATATCATTCTATAGATATTGGTTGCTTTCCGTCATTCTTTGGGATTATAGGTTTTTTTGAAGATAGTATTGATGGTAAAACTATAAGAAATTTAACTTTAAGTGCTTATGATTATTCTGGGAAATTTTTAGGTAATTATCAACCAGCTTGTAGGAAATTTGAAGATTATTCAGAAAAAGATTTGGAAAAATTAGAAATGGAAATTGCAGTAAAAGAAATTGAAAAAGAACTATAAAACTAGTTCTTTTTTTGTTAGTTTATTAGTGCAATAACTCGTGTTAACAGGCTCAATCCCTCCAACAGGCTTGCCACTTCCGTTCATCTCTGCTGGTTCAACAAGTTTGTTGGTTTTCATGAGTGCGATTGGCGTGGTGCTCAACGTGGCTAGGCAATCTAGAAAAAGTAAAATCTAATATTTTTTAAAATGTATACAAATTGCAATCAAAGTGTATACATTTTTTTATTTGTGTGTTATCCTATTAACACGGGAGAAAGATAAATATGTTTGAAACAGAAAGATTAATTATTAGACGATTTAGATCGGAGGATGCAAAAGATGTATATGAATGTTGTAACGATTTTGAAGTAGTTAAAACTACGCTTGGTATGCCTTGGCCTTACACAGAAGAAATGGCTGAAAGTTGGATTTCAAAACAACCGAAAAGAGAGGAAAGTGGCTTGTCTTATGAATTTGCAATTTGTTTTAAGGAAAATCCGGACAAAATTATAGGTTGTGTTTCATTGATGGATATTAATTCTCGTGCTAAACGAGGTGAGATGGGCTATTGGGTGGCTAGAAAATATTGGAAACAAGGCATAGCAACGGAGGCAGCAAAAGTTATGCTTAATTTTGGATTTAATAAACTAGGTTTACATAGTATAATTGCGAGATATTTTGATATTAATCCAGCAAGCGGTAGAGTTATGGAAAAGTGTGGTATGACTTATGTTGGAACTATTCGTGAACATGAATTTAGATTTGATAAGTATTATAATGTTGGCTACTATGAAATGTTAGAAACAGATGAAAGAGAGCAATAGATATGCTCTTTTTTAATATAAGATTTTATTACGAGGAGAAGGGAAGAAAATGCAAATTTATTTGCAACTTTTCGTAGATTCGACGAATC
>JAZSMW010000073.1:0-4624 GCA_045536095.1 Clostridia bacterium | reverse complement strand
TGGCGTATATTTTATGCGATTATAATTTGGTGGAAAATTATTCTGAAAATATAGATATATATACATTGGCAAAAAATTTAAAAGAATTAGATTCTAATGTTAGTTTAAACGAGCATGAAGAAGCGGAAATGCTAAGAAAACAGTTTATAGCCATGTGTAAAGATATAAGAGTTATAATTATAAAATTGTGCTTAGTAAAATTTGAGGCAAGCATTTGCACATTGCCTCTTTCTGCAGAAAACAAAGAACTTTTGTTAACCATTAGAAACATTTATTCGCCACTTTCAGAAAGACTTGGATTTAATTCTTTAAAAAGTGAATTAGAAGACTTGTGCTTAAAGTTTTTGGATCCCGAAATTTATAAGTCTTTTGAAGAAAATGTTTTGTTAAAAAAAGAAGAAAATGCAAAACAAATTGAAATTACAGCAAATAAAATTCAATCAATTGTAAATGAATTAGGACTTAAAAATGTAACAATTTCTTCAAGACAAAAACATTATAGTAGTATCTACAAAAAGTTAAAATCTAAAAACATAACCCTTGCACAAATATATGATTTAGTTGCCATGAGGGTTATAGTTAATACAATAGAAGAGTGTTATTCGGTACTTGGAAAAATTCATGGAATATATAGGCCGTTAGAGGGAAGGTTTAAAGATTATATTTCTAACCCTAAACCAAACGGGTACCAATCGTTACACACAACCATTATTGTAGAAAATGAGCGCCCACTAGAAGTTCAAATTAGAACTCACGAAATGCATAAAAACTCTGAATTTGGGGTGGATGTTGCGCACTGGATTTATAAAGAAAAACGAAAGACAACCGAACTAGACAAAAAACTATCATGGCTTAGAGAAATTATGGATGAATCTTCAACCATGGGGTCGGAAGAGTTTATAGAAACATTAAAAACAAATTTATATAGTGGCAGAATTTTTGTTCAAACTCCTAAAGGAAAAGTTTTAGAATTTCCAGAAGGTGCAACTGTTCTAGATTTTGCCTATGCAATTCACTCAGACATTGGCAATTCTTGTATTGGTGGAAAAATCAATAATAAATTAATGCCTTTAAACACTAAGCTAAGTAATAATGATATTGTAGAAATTGTTACATCTAGCAGTTCTAAAGGTCCTTCTAGGGATTGGCTTAACATGGTTAAAACAGCGGGGGCTCGCAACAAAATTAATTCGTTTTTTAAACATGAATTGAAAGATGAAAATATTAAAATAGGCAAACAAATCATAGATCAAGCAATTAGAAATAAGGCTCTTTCGCCTGCAAAAATTTTAGAAGAAGATATATTAAATTTAGTAATTCATAAATTTGCATTTAATATTCCTGATGAAATGTATGCTGCGGTTGGATACGGAAGTATAACAAGCAACCAGATTGTTAATAAATTAATCTCAGAGTACGAGAAAAAATACAACATTAAAGAAGAACAAAAACAAATAAATTCGATAGTTGTTAAAAAGAACAAAGATGGTGTTTTAGTTGATGGCGATAGTGGTATGATGATTCGTTATGCAGGTTGTTGTAACCCAATACTAGGAGAAAATATTGTTGGTTACATTTCTCGTGGTAGAGGAGTAACAATTCATAAGTGTGATTGCTTAAATTTAAAATATTTAGAGCAAGAAAGGCTTATTAATGCAGAATGGGCAGAAAAGAATGTAGAATTTAAAATTGGAAATATTACAGTAATTGCGGAATATTCAGATGAATTTATTGCTAAACTTACAAGCACAATTATTAACATGCAATATAATATTGTTAGCCTAGAAACAAAAAATTCTAACAGCCAAATAATAAGTAATGTAAAAATAAAACTTGCAAAGAAAGATGATTTAGATAAATTAATTGCAAAAATAAAAAATTTAGATAATGTAATGGAAGTATTAAACAAATGAAAATAATAACAAAGCATGAGTGGCTTTCCCAAGAATTGTTTGACTTATTTCATTTATTTGTTCCAGATTCTTGTTTAGACGAAAATAAACCGTATATGTATTTTGATATGCAACAAAATGGCAAGGTTTTGTTTAAAAAGTTTAAAATAGAATTTGAGGATGAAACGGTGCAAAACCAAGAATTTTCAGACTTAAAAAATTATAAAAACGAGCTTGAAGAAAAGAGGTTAATTAAGAGGGCTGTTAAAAAGTTTTTATATGAAATTTTAAGAGATAAGTTTAAAAAATCTTTACCTTGGGGTTGCCTTACAGGCATTAGGCCAACAAAGGTTGCCTATGAATTAATTGAAGAGGGAGTAGATAAGCTTTTTATAAAAGAAGAAATGGAAAAGCAATTTTATGTTTCTTCTGAAAAGGCAAAATTAGTAGAAAAAACAATAAAAAATCAAGGATCAATAATAAGAAACGATAAATTGGTTGATGTTTATGTAAATATTCCTTTTTGTCCTACAAAATGTTCCTATTGTTCGTTTATATCATCCGAATATTCTAAAGTACAAAAAATAATTCCAGATTATATAAACGCAGTTATTAAAGAAATTAATGCTGTAAAAAAAATATTAATAGATGGATCGTATATTGTAAGGTCTGTTTATATTGGTGGCGGTACGCCAACAGTGTTGTCGGCAGAAGATTTAGAAAAAATTGTTTCACAGTTGACTTTTGGCGAGGTAGAGTTTACAGTAGAATGTGGCAGACCCGATACAATAACTAAAGAGAAATTAGACGTTTTAAAAAAACATGGAGTTACTAGAATTTCTATAAATCCACAAACATTTGTTAATTCAACGTTAAAAAGAATTGGTCGCAAACATACGGCAGAAGATGTAATAGAGGCATATAAAATGGCTCTTCCTTATGATTTCTCAATTAATATGGATTTAATAGCGGGTCTTCCTCAAGAATCGTTTAAAGGATTTAAAAAAACCATTCAAACAGTGTTGGAACTCTGTCCCGATAACATTACTATTCACACTCTTGCTCTAAAAAGGGGTAGTATTCTTTTTGAGGAGAATGAAAAAGGCGAAGAAAAGTTAACAGAAAGAATGGTGACTTATGGGCAAGAGCAACTTGCAGAAAACGGATATAAGCCATACTATATGTATAAATTAAAAAATCAAAATGCTGGGCTAGAAAATGTAGGATTTTATATGAATAAAGTGTGTATATTTAACATAGACAGCATGGAGGAAACAGCATCGGTTTTGGCAATAGGTGCAAATGCAATAACCAAGAGAGTATTTAGCCTAGAAAACAGAATCGAAAGGCAGGCAAATGTTAAATTTGCTAATGACTATATTGCAAGGGTAGATGAGCTAATTCAAAAAAAAGAAGAATTATTTAAATAAAGGAGAATGTTATGAAAAAGAAAAAGGTTGTGGTTCAATTTGTTGAAGCCGGGCAGGGGCATATTGTAACGGCGGAGGCTATTGCAGAGTGTTTAGAAAAAAAATATTCCGATAAAATTGAAGTTATTAGAGATTATATATTTCGTGACTCTGGCGATAAAGATATGGAAAAGTATGAACAATTTTCTATAAATGAGGTTTATAAGGCAAATAAAAATAAAAAGCATCTTAGAAGACAAATGCTTTTAATGAAATTGTTTGGAGAGCAGTTTAGTTTAAATTTTGTATATTCAACTGCATTTAAAAAAGTAAGAAACAAGCTAATTAAGCATATGGCAGAACAAAACCCAGATATGTTTGTTTCTACATATTTTATGCCATATCATGCAGGAATTGTTGGTAAAAAGAAAGGTAAAATTAAGGCAGATATTGTTGCATATAATCCAGACCATAACACGCATGGCTGGTGGGATAGAAAAGGGGATATTTTTATAACCAATAACCCAAAAGCAACGGAAGAAGCTGTTAAAACAAGAAAAATGAAGCCAGAAAACGTAAAAACAGTTAACTTTATGGCTCGCCAAATTGTATTAGATACAAACGAAAGTAAAGAGTTTTATAGAAATAAATATAACATTCCTAAGGACAAACTTTGTGTGCTTTTAGCCGACGGGGCATATGCGGCAGCAAGGCTAGAAGAATATACAGATGCCTTGCTTAATTCAAATGAACCATTAACAATTATGCCATTGTGTGGCAAAAACGAAAAATTGCTAGAAAAATATACAAAACTAGCAAAAGAAGTAAAGTCAAACATAACTTTAATTCCATTACCATTTATGCAAGAAATTCCAGAAATATATAAGGCATCGGATATTTTAGTTACAAAAGCAGGGCCAAATGCAATTACAGACTGCGTTTTTATGGGCACTCCCGTTATGATAAATTATCACACTGGTTCAATAGAAGAAACAACTTGTAATTTATTTTCAAATGAATTTAAGTGTGGAGTTTATGAGCCAGATGTTAATAAGGCAGTAAAACTAATTGAAGGCTGGACAAAAGATAAAACAACTCTAAATGAGTTAACAAAAAATACTAGAGTGTTAGACAAAAGCAAAAACGGAGCAGAAGAAATTGCTGATTTATTAGCAAAAAGGTTGTTGGAAAAATAAAAGTGCTTATTTAAGTTGTAGCAGTTTATGCGAGAGTATGCTTATTAGAAGTTTAAAATGTAAGTCAGTAAAACTTACCAAAAAGTTGAAAGCATTATAAAAAAAATATTTAATAATAATAAGAGAA
>JAZSMW010000069.1:0-13084 GCA_045536095.1 Clostridia bacterium | reverse complement strand
GGACGGACCTTCCCCAGAAAACCTTAGACTTTCGATGGTGTGGGTTCTCGCCACACTTTCGCTACTCATGCCGGCATTCTCTCTTGTATGCAGTCCACAGCCCCTTCCGATACTGCTTCTGCCCGCATACATTGCTCCTCTACCGATTGTGTCTCCACAATCCCTAAACTTCGGTGTTAGGTTTTAGCCCCGATAATCTTCGGCGCAACATCACTCGACCAGTGAGCTATTACGCACTCTTTGAATGTATGGCTGCTTCTAAGCCAACATCCTGGTTGTTTTAGCAATGTCACATCCTTTACCACTTAACCTATACTTTGGGACCTTAGTTGTAGATCTCGGCTGTTTCCGTTTTGACAATGAAACTTATCTCACACTGTCTGACTCGCTGTAAACAATTGTTTGGTATTCGGAGTTTGATAAAGTTCGGTAACCTTGGGAGGCCCCTAGCTTATTCAGTGCTCTACCCCCAACAATCTCTTAACAGCGGCTAGCCCTAAAGCTATTTCGAGGAGAACCAGCTATATCGTGATTCGGTTGGAATTTCTCCCCTATCCACAAGTCATCACCGACTATTTCAACAGGCGTGTGTTCGGTCCTCCACGGTGTGTTACCACCGCTTCAACCTGCTCATGGATAGATCATCACGTTTCGGGTCTACGCTATGCAACTTTCGCTCTTTTAAAACTCGCTTTCGCTTCGGCTCCGCAACTTAATTGCTTAACCTTGCTACACCACGTAACTCGCCGGCCCATTCTACAAAAGGTACGATGTCGCACGGGAATTGCTTCCGCTGTGCTCCATCTGCTTGTAAACATACGGTTTCAGGTTCTCTTTCACTCCCCTCCCGGGGTTCTTTTCACCGTTCCCTCACAGTACTATTCGCTATCGGTCACTAGGTCGTATTTAGGCTTAGGAGATGGTCCTCCCTCATTCACACCGGATTTCTCGTGTCCTGTGCTACTCTGGATTCTAGTAGGATTTTGTAAAGTTTTAATTACGGGGCTGTTACCCTGTTTCGCTTACCTTTCCAGATATCTTCATCTACCTTACTCATTTCCATGTTCTAGTCCTAACCCCAGCCGGATTTCTCCAACTGGTTTGGCCTCTTCCAATTTCGCTCGCCACTACTTTCGGAATCGTTTGTTTACTTTCTTTTCCTCTGGGTACTTAGATGTTTCAGTTCCCCAGGTTCCCCCCATACACCTATGTATTTAGTGTATGGTAACACTGCATTAACAGTGCTGTGTTTCCACATTCGGACATCTACGGATCACAGTTTACGTGCAACTCCCCGTAGCTTTTCGCAGCTTATCACGTCCTTCTTCGGCGCCTAGTGCCAAGGCATCCACCATATGCTCTTTGTAGCTTAATCTATTTTAGATTGATTGATTCTTAGCATTTTTGCTTTCGATAGTTTGTTAATTCTAACTCAGCGTAAATTGTATTAATGAAACTTAAATTGTTTTCTAATGCATATTACACTATTATGTTATACTTGATATTTGACTCATCAAAATTTAATTTTGATAATCTAACTTTATGCAGTTGTCAAAGTACTTTCCCAAAATTCTTTTTTGGGGCCCGAGCTTCGCAACAGCGTTGCTCAGAACTATTTTTCATGCCACTCGCTCAGAGTGACGATGCCATATTACCACACCCGTTAAAGCCATGTCAACAACAAAAACAAAAAAAATTAAGAAAAATATCACTTTTTTTTGACTTTTTTTACATTTTCGCAAACACACGGGGCGGGGTACATTATTTTTACACTATAGACGTCTCCATCATACCCTGTTTTGTGCTTTTGGGCGTATGATTTAATATATTCCAAACACAAGAAAAATGTTAATTTGTTTATTATATATAATAAGATATATATTATATATAAATATATTTATAGGTAATATTATACAATATACCATTATTGTAGTTTTTAAATATTAAACATAATTTATAAAGAGAGCTTATTAAAATAAGTATTTAATATGTTATCTACTGTAAAATGTCTTTATGTTTATTTTCTTCTTTGGGATCATAATAATATTTTTTTCTTCTATCAACAAGCTTAATATTTCCTCTATATTTAAAAACCATGTAAATAAAATATATTGTTGCAATTCCAATTATTATATAAATTAACCTAGAAAATATGCTTGCCTGCGTTCCAAAAAAACCAGCAACGTAGTCGTATTGCAAAAAACCTATGCTTGCCCAGTTTAACCCGCCAGCAATTAAAATTATTATGCTAACCAAATTTATCATTTTTACCCCCGCAACCTTTTTGTTATTGTGTGTAAAAATTACAAAATATATTTACAATATTAACACTTGAATTTGTTTTTTTTATTTGTTACAATAAATATAAATTAAAAAGGAGCAAAGCATGAAAATTTCTGCAAAGGGTCAATACGCAGTTAGGTTAATGGTTGAAATAGCAAAATCTAATGAGGTTGTTTCTATTTCTTGCATTGCAAAAAATCAAAACATTTCACCAAAATATTTAGAGCAAATTGTTTCTCTTTTGGTTAAAAGCAATTTGTTAGAGAGCGAAAGAGGTTTTAAAGGTGGCTATAAATTAACAAAACCAGCAAACACAATTTCTATTAAAGAAATTTTAGACACAACTGGCGACTCCTGTAATTTAGCACCATGCGTAGAAGGCAAATGCGAAAGAAAAGAAAAATGCGATGCCGTTGCGGTGTGGACAACTTTAGGAGGGTTAATAAACAACTATCTAAGCAGTGTTACGTTAAAAGACTTGTTAGACAAAACGGTTAAATAACAATTACTTATGCTCAATTAATACCATGCAAAAAAAGCATTGACAACCATGCTTTTTTTATTTATAATTAATTCATACCATTTTAGTGGGAATTTGAAGGAGCAATAAATATGATATATTTAGATAATGCAGGCACAACAAAAATAAGTGGGCATGTTAAACAGGCAATGCTTCCTTTTTTTGACAACATTTTTGGAAACGCAAGCAGTTTGCACACAGCCGGACAAATAGCCAAAGAGCATTTAGAAAATGCAAGAGCAAACATCGCAAACATTATTAATGCCGAAGACCGTGAAATTTATTTTACTTCTGGCGGCAGCGAAAGTGACAATTGGGCAATTATGTCGGCAGCCAAACTTGGCGAACAAAAAGGCAAAAAACATATTATTACCTCTGCATTTGAACATCACGCAGTTCTTCACACACTAAACCAATTAAAAAAACAGGGTTTTACTATCACATATTTACCAGTTTATGAAAACGGAATTATAAAAATAGACGACCTACAAAAAGCAATAACAAACCAAACATGCTTGGTTACAATTATGTTTGCCAACAACGAAATTGGAACAATTCAACCAATTAAACAAATTGGAGAGGTTTGTAAAAAACATAACGTTATTTTTCATACAGACGCAGTGCAAGCCGTTGGACATGTTAAAATAGACGTTAAAGAATTAAACATTGACATGCTTTCTATGTCGGCCCATAAATTTCACGGACCAAAAGGAGTTGGTGCCCTTTACTGCAAAAAAACATTGCCTTTAAATGGTTATATTTTTGGCGGAGCTCAAGAAAAAAACAAGCGCGCCGGCACCGAAAACGTAGCAGGAATTGTTGGCATGGCAACAGCATTAATAGATGCCGATGCCGAAATGGACAAAACCTCAGCCAAACTTATTAAATTAAGAAATAAACTTTTTGACAGCTTAAGCAAAATTCCACATAGCAAAATAAACGGCGACACACAAAATCGCCTACCAAACAACTTTAACATGAGTTTTGAAGGCATTGAGGGCGAAAGTTTGCTTTTGCTTTTGGATGACCTTGGAATTTGTGCCTCTAGCGGATCGGCATGCACTAGCGGATCGTTAGACCCTAGCCATGTGCTACTTGCCATTGGGTTAAAACACGAAATTGCTCACGGAAGTTTAAGGCTTACGCTTAGCAAATATACCACACAAAAAGAGATTGCATATGTTATTGATGCTGTACCTAAAGTTGTTCAAAAATTAAGAGATATGAGCCCTCTTTGGGCATCTATGCAAAAAGGAGATAAAAAACATGTTATATAGCGAAAAAGTTATGGACCACTTTAAAAACCCGCGCAATGTTGGAGAAATTATAGACGCCGACGGCATTGGCGAAGTTGGCAATGCAAAATGTGGTGACATAATGCGAATGTATATTAAAGTAGATAAAACAAACAACACAATAGCCGATGCAAAATTTATGACGTATGGTTGCGGGAGTGCAATTGCCACAAGTTCAATTGCCACCGAAATGATTATTGGCAAACCCGTTGAAAAAGCCTTAGAACTTACCAACCAGGCGGTTGTTGAAGCATTGGGAGGTCTTCCCGCACACAAAATTCATTGCTCTGTTTTAGCAGAAGAAGCCGTTAAACTTGCAATTAAAGATTACTACGACAAAAACGGCATTGAATATAACAAAGAAAATTATTCAAAAAGCGCAATTTCTTGCCATCACTCAAGCCATAATGATTAATTTTAAAAACATAAACCAACCTAAATGTTATCAGCAAAACTGCCCTTAATATATGCACAACTTTACACAAAAAAAAACAAACCGAACGCAAATGTTTTTAAAACAAAAAAACAAAGAGATAAAGTTTTATCTCTTCGTTTTTTTAATCTTCTTTTAAAGATGCTCTCCTGTTTTCTGGTTGTTTAAACCAATATCTAATTCCTTTTCCGGCATACGGTTCATCATTATATCTAGGAATAACATGAAGATGCGCATGTTTTACTTCTTGCCCTGCAGCCTTGCCAACATTCCAACCAATGTTATATCCATCTGGCTTATATTCTGCATCTATATAATTTTTTAATTCTTGTAACAACCTTTTAGTGTCTTCCCACTCACTAGCCGACAACTCAAACGGTGAAGAAACTTCTGATTTTGGTATTATTACATAAGACCCAACAAGAGTGTTGTTTTTTAGGTTGTTGGACTTTACCGCTATCATTGTTTCATTTTCAAAAACTGGATCATTTCCATTTTCTATTTCTATTCCATTATCAATCATATTCCCTCCTTACAGTCACTCTCAGTATAACCTATTGTTTTAAAAATTTATACTAATTTTTTAAAATTTATTTAAAAATAAACCCTTTCCACCGCAAAAAAAAGAGAACTAGATTTTATAAATCTAATTCTCTAAATTATTACACCAATTTTTAAAGCTTGACAAATATAATGCTCGCTTTTTAATTGCTTGGCTTATCTTATTTTCATCCTTCTTCTCAATAAGATGAATAGGACAACACCAACAATAACAACAACAGAAACAACAACAATAATTATAATAGATACTGTGTTGAGCGGTGCTTGTTTTACAACAAATGAACTATATAATAGCTGTCCGCTTAATGTTGTAACTTCAACATAATATTCTCCCTCTTTAGTAATTGGCACGGAGTAAATTTCTTGAATTTCACCCGCATCCAATCTTTCTTGAGTAATGTAAAAATCTTTAAAGCCTGTAATTTTTAATATACATTCACCTGCTTGAGAAATCATATTTTTTGTGTTGAACATTACAACAATTTCATCCTTTGTTGTGCTACCATTAGCAACTGACATCTGTAGCGGCACCACAGCCCTGTTGATCCATATTGAAAATTCAAATTCTTGCCCAAACTCATTGTTTGTTGCAATTATGAATTTATATTCACCACTGCCAGTTTTTGAGTCACTTGCATGAAGAGAAAGGGTTTTTAAATAAGGATTTCCGTCAATTTTAATTAATTCACCATTATTTGCATTAAATAAATGATCTTTTATTGACACTCCCGCCTTTAAAATATCCTTAATATAATAGTTTGCATAACCAGAGTAAGAATATCTCAGCCTACTTTCTGTTGAACTTAAAATTGTAAAGTAGGTTGGTGCCTCATAAATACTTTTTCCATCTATTTTTGCAGTATACCAAACCTTGTAGAATCCTGGTTGTTCAAATATAACCGAACCATCTTCTTTATTTTCATATTCATCAAAAGGCTTGCCATCTAATTCTACAAAAAGTTTTGGCTTTGCATTAACATCGTAATAGCCAATGGTTGCTTGTGGCAATACAAGTTGAACTGCACTGTCGTAAATTGCATAGTTAATTGGTGTTTCGTTGTTAATTTCAAAAATAACACTGCTTAAGTATTTTACAGTTAAATATTCATAATCGCTGTAATAACCAAGCATTTGAACGTTGCCAGCCTTATCATAAAATTTTAAATAATATGTTCCAGATGCATTAAGTTTTATACCCCATAATCCACCCAATGTTGTATTAACAGTTGGATAAATTAACGGCCCAACCACACTGCCATATCTCACTTCTACACTAATGGTATTTTCTTGTAAAAGATAGTACTTAGACCAAGCAATTTCTATTCCATTTTCATATTCGCTTTTTGTTGTAATATATGGAGTAATCGCCGGAGTTCTAAGCGACAACAAGTCGTCTGTACCCTCTTTTATATTATTTCCATGATGTTCAAGTTTTGTTAAAATGCTATTTGTGTATGGAATTTGTGAAACAGCAAATTTAATTGTATAAAAACCAGATATTAAATCGTTTCCGCTTTCTTGTAAGTTGCTTATTGTATATAAATATGTGTACCCATCAATAGCCTCTCTTGTTATGCTTCTTTCTGGATTTGGGAATAAATTAGAGTTTAAGGTTATTTGATAATTTGTGTTTACAATGTAATGTGTGGCAACCGAATATTCTTCTCCAGCATCAACATATGTATAACCCTTGCCGGTTGAACTTACGGTTTTGTAAGTTCCGTCGCCAACCTCTCCAACAACGGAATATATAAACTTCTCTGTGTTTGCAATGGTAAACTCAAAACTTTTTGAACACTCTGATATTGGACTTAAGTAATTAATTATTAATTTGTATGTTCCATCTTCTAATAGTTCCATGCCGTCATAAACCGCATTTATTTCACCATTAGGGAATTGTATCCACGCTTCATAGCCAAATTCCATACTAATTGGAGCGTATTTTACTATAACTTCACCAGCATATGCCGTTCTGCCGTTAAGCATTTCGGTAATGTTGGTTGCATTGCCTTTGCTTAATAAATTTAATGTTGTTGGAATTTTATTGTAAATTGAAAAACGTTTTACTTCATTTTCAACATCAAAGTCTTCTCTTGTTGTTAGTTCTACGCTAAACGAAACCAGTCCACCAAAAACAGTTTTAAAATCACACATTTCCTGCTTCATTGTAATAATTACCAAATTATTTAGTAGCCTTGCGTTAAAATATGTTGGATTTAAAACATCATCACCATCGCCGTCTTTAATGGTTAATGTTTGTCCAGATTTTGTAACTGTATATTCTTCTGATGAACCACCTATAACCACCGTTATTTTTGCATTTGCATATATTAAAGGATCATATTTATACTCAATGTTTTCACTAGCATAGTAAACAAGCAACCCATTTTCATCATAAGATTGAACAATGTTTCCATCAGATGTTATTGGGTCATGAATCTCTGTCTGACCAAAAATATGTACAATTGAATAAATTTCGCCAAAGTTATCTGTTAAGGTGTAAATGAAATAATCGTTAGGCAAAATGTTTGCCTTGTTAATTTCTACCCTTAAATATTTTGTTCCTTTGTATGTTACATAACTTAAAGACCACTGTGATATTGTTGGTAAATTCTCTTGCTGAGATTTTAAATATTCTTCTTCAATTTTAATACTTGGTAATCCACCACTTGGCTTAATATTTAAAGAAGCACCATAAATTACGTTTCCCGATGTTTCGGTTGGTAGTTTTATTAATATCCCTTCAAGCTCGTTTTCTTGGCTTCCTTCTGCAACTGCCAACGTTTCAAATTCTAAAACCTTATTTAAAACATAAACATTAAGTCTTATTTGATTGAATTTTGGTGCATTAAAAATAGTTATTGTTTGTAAATTTTCGCTAGCATCTAGGCGAGTTAATTCTTGAAGCGTGTATCTAACATTATTGCTTAATCCATCTTTGTAGGCACCATATTTGTAATATGCGCCCTCTGAGTATGGATTTTTTACATATATTTGACCCTTTACTTTTATTATTTCCCAAGTTAAATCATCGATGCCCGCATTATAAAATGAATTGTATTCTTTAATATCGAAAGAGTATTTAGAGTAAAGAGAATGTTCAGCTTGAATGCCCTCATATTCTAACGATTTTTCGTTATCCTTTGCCTCTGCAGAACTGTTTGTTCTGGATGTATACAACATGGCTTCTCTTGATAGATAATCTGCATCATCACACAAATATATTGTATAAACCGTTCTATTACCAGCATAGTCTTCTTCTATTATTTCTATATAATTATTAGCATACTGTTCTAATTCCGAAAGATTGTCATTGCCCACAAATATAGTGTCTGTGAAACCAGAAAGTTCGGTTTGCGTTATATCCGTTTCTTCTCCAATACCAGCAATATACTTTGTATTGTTTCCGCCAGTATTAAATACTTTATAGTAAATTTTTCTATAATCGTAAGCATTTCCAGAATTGCTTGTTTCTCTATATGGCTTAATTAAATCTGTAAGATTATTTTTATAAATGTTAAAAGCAAAACATTTAAATAATCCGCTCGTTGCTGATGTGTTGTACGCCATACCCGATGCCGATGTGCCAATTTCTCTTAAATCATTGCTAGCAATATCTTCGCCAATTAGCATGTTAATTAAATTGTTCACATTATGGGTTGGAGCTTCTAAGTCTACATGCAAGGTTTTTGTTGTTGAGAAATTTTCGATGTTTCCATATTCTCCCCCGTCGCCAACAAATTGCAATGTGAATTCAATTTCGCGTCCGTTATAATATGCACCAATATCATCTAAGTTGATTTTTGCATATCTTTTATTTCCATCTTCTGTTATTTGTATTTCAGAGCCAAACGTTCCGCTTGCACCATTTTTAATTTTATAAGATATTTTATTTCTGTTTATAGTTGCCAAGAATTCACTTGGAGAATCTTCCCACTGAATTAAAAGTTCTCTCTGATTTGTGTAATATTTACCCGCACCAGCAGTTACATCAGCAGAATCTGTACCCAATTCGGTTCCCTTGGTATTTAAAAGAGAAAATCTTGGTTTTTCTAACTCAATTTTAAACACAAATGAAAATTCTTCTCCGCCACCAGATTTTATGTCTACCTTATATAAACCGGGTTCTGTAAACTTTGTAATGGTCCCATCTGTTAACGACGTTAAGAAATTTCCACCAGTGATTTTATCAAACCTAAATTCTTGTTTTTTGCTTGACCCAAGAGTTGTTTCGTAATGAGTAACAACCGCACTTAATTCATAATCTGAAAACCTTTGTCCTTCTGTGTACTCGCAAATTGTTTCTTCTGCTTTAAAGATTGGGTTGCCTGTTGGTCCTTTGTATATATAACCATATTTATACGTAGGAATATAAACCATAACTGGTAAAAAGTTTGTTGTTAAAACCGGACTGTTTTGATTTAGCTTTGTTGCATAATAAATATCATAAAAATGCAAAACATTTGGACTTTCGTCATAGTATGTGGTTTCATCCCCCAATACCTGAATTTGAATTCCTCCACCAACAAAACTTCTTGCATCCTCTCCGCCAACCGATTGAGGTTCGGTTATTAATCCATTTCTATCAACAATAAACACCAAAACTCTTTCTTTTGGATCACCAGTTTTTAAAGTGCTATCATCGGTATATGTTCTGATAATCTCATATCTACCGGCTTTTGTTCTAGATGAATTACCATCATATTCTAAATTAATTTGATAGTTAAATATATCATCATTAATTCCAGAGACGGTCCCTAAATTTACAGAAGCTTTGTCGTATATTGTAAGCCTCATTGTTTCGTTGCTTAGGTCAAAACAATAGTTTTTATTTGCAACATCCTCAACAAACGCATAATATTTTAATACTATAGACTCTACCTTTAAATCATCTTCTGGGTCAACACAATATGATAAATTTAAAATTTGTCCTTTTGTATTTAAAGAATTAATTGTTGCTGGTTGATAATATGTAGACTTTGTTCCAAGTGCATCAGAGCCAAAAACTCCACATAGGCTTAACCCTTCGCCATTTTGCGAAGCATAAGCAACCCTCATTTGTGAGTTGTCCGTTGTATAAGTTATTGAATATGTAATTGTGCTATTTTCTTTGTAGTATTCAAATGAGCCTGTTGGATTTGATGAATAGGTTTTTGTTAGTGTAGAAATAGCATAAAACTTAAATTGACTATCGTTACCAATTGCAGAAAAATTTAAGGTAATTCCATAATCAGCCGTTGCAGATATGTAATCGCTAATTCTTGTTGGACTAGTACCAACTGTAAATTTTGGCCTAGCAACCGACTTTTCTTCATAATAAATATCGTGATTGTTTTCAACAATTAAGTATTTGTAACTAGAATATGTGGCTGTGTTGTTTGCATTTAAAAACCCCTCTAACCACGCGTCGCCATTATATGTTTTAAATTGTATTAATTTATATTTTCCAAATTTAATGGCTTTAGCATTTTGTGTTGTTACTTCATCTAAAGGTGCAAGCGAATAATCATCAACCAAAACATTGGCCGGAGTTTTGTCTATAAGCACATAAAAGAATTTTCCTTTTGCACCAGTGTTGTCGTAAATATAAAACATATATAGCCCCGAAGCGCTTAGGGTTTGCTCTTGCAAAACTTCGCTTTCGCCCCATGTGTTTTCATAATATGCTATTGGTAAACTACCCGTAAACGAAGCAAATTTATAAGAAGACTCAATTCCAAATTTTTTGCCCAAAGCTTCGGTATATAATGCCTCTGCACTAGCTCCTCTGTTTGTATCGTAAACCATTGGAATGAATTTATATTCTGCAGTTACTTTGGCTCCGCTATTTTTAGGTTCCCACGACAAAACAACATTATTGTTTGTATACAACAAATTTGGGTTTATTTGATCTTGAACTGTATACCCCAACCCAAATTCGTGAACCGCATTTTTAAATTCAATGTTCTTTATTGGGTTTTTATCTATAACAAAATATACAGTAAACCCCTTTTTTGCAGAATTTCCATAAGCAAGTTGGACTTTATATTTTGCAGACTCTACCAAATTAAGCCCATCTTCTCCCGTTTCGACAATTTGTCCAGCATCATAATTTGCGCCTGTAAATGTTGTGTCTTTATAAACCGTAACTACAGATTCCGCATCAAAAATTCCCGATTCAGATTTTGTTATTTTAACACTTCTATATGTGTATTGATTATTGTATACATCCGCCTCTTTGTCACCATCTCCATCCATTGTGTAAATTTCAATTTCTGGAGCGTCGCTTGTAATTTCAAACAAAAAGTACTGCGTTAACTCGCCCCCTATTTTTGTATGGCTATATGTTAAACACACTAAATAAATTCCCGTTTTAGCAAGTGGACTAGCATCGTATCCGCCTTTTTTATAATACCCATCTGCATCAGTCCCAGCCTCAATTTTTTTAATGCTATCTTCTACAAATTTACTAGCTCCAGAAAAGTAGTAATAATAACAATTTTCGGTTTTTATTGTAGCATTTGTATCAAAAGAAATTGGTGCTTGATTAGTTCTTGCTATTGTTCCCGATTTTGCCACATCTATTAAAAACGATTCAAGATCATCGCCCACTTCGCTTGTTACATCCGCGCTGTGTGACATATTTTCTATTGTCCAAGGCGCATCTTGTTTAACGTGTTTAAACTCTTTAATCCCGTTTTGAACGGTTATATAACTTTGGGCGCCCACAACATAAAGCGTTTGAGATGTTGTAAACGATGTATTATAAAAGCTTGTTATTGTTTCAACTATGCCCTTTCCTATATTTATTGGAGTGTATGTTAACAAGTAATCTCCCAAATTGCTAAACACAATGTTGACAACATTATCGCCCTTGTCAACAATTTTTACATTATGGTTTGTTGTTGCCTGACCCAACTCATCTACAGAATTAATTTGCAAATTAGTTCCGTCATTTGTAATGGTTGTTATAGTAGTTAACCCCTTATAGAGCCTATTTACTTCTATATTAAAATATTTATAATTATACGACAAATACATTAATTCGCTAGAATAATTATTATAAATTTTTTCGTCCTTTTCGCTACTATTTATAATTTTTATATTATCTCTATAATTATCACTCCTTAGTAAATAAAACTCATATTCATACTCTAGCTGAACAGGCACATCTCCTTGCCTACAAACAAATGTAAAAGAAAAACTATATTTTCCATACATAAAATTCTCAACATCTTCAGAGTCATTTTTTTTAGGGTTTAAAATAAGTTCAAACGCAACCTCATCTTGAGCAATCTTTAAATTGAACCCATAATCTTTAATATCACCCCCCTGACTATTTTCAAGCAGCCTTTCTCCATTATTGTATTGCAAATTATATGTGACATTTGAAATTTCATAATTCCCACTTTCATCATTTAACGTAATGTTTAAAGCTTCACCCGAAGACAAAAACACGGCATCCCCATCTTTAATTAGTGGCTGATTTTCTATCTCTTCATATTCCCACGTACTGCCAGCAACTTTCCATGTTGCAGTTTGTTTGGATATAGAAAAAAAACTCTCAGCACTTGGTGCTTGTTCAGCATAAACCGATTTGCTCCCATTTATTCCGCAAAATAAACCAAACCCGCAAATAGCAACCAAAAATAATAAAATAACTTTACTTATTTTTTTTATCATAAATTTTTTCCCTTTTAAAACATTACAACCATAATTTATTTTGTAGATTTTTGTATTTTTTATGTAGAAAGGATGTTTTGTGTAGACTTCCATTCAAGCCCCAAAAGAAACATCAATAGCAAATAAATTAACCCAACGTATTGGCATTAACCATAAAAATTATAAATCGGCATTAATTTTAATTTGCATTATCGCTTTTTAATGAGTTATACAAAAATGCAAATGCTTAAAACCTTCTTGCTAAAATTTTTTGTTATATTTTGTAAATATATTGTAACACAATATATATTTTTCTCCAAACACTTAAAACCATAATCTTAATTTTTTATG
>JAZSMW010000058.1:0-19574 GCA_045536095.1 Clostridia bacterium | reverse complement strand
TTAGGAAACATCAAAGGTGTCGTAGTGATGCCTTTTTTGTTTTTTTAATATATTTGCGTGCTGGGGGATAAATCCCCAATATTGTTCCACAATATTACTTCGGCGAGTTCGCGAATGTCTACAAATAAATTTGCACCATTCTCCCCCTCTTCTCGTAATACTCGCTCCTCAATATTACTTCGGCGAGTTCGCGAATGTCTACAAATAAATTTGCACCATTCTCTTCCTCTTCTCGTAATAAAACTTTTAGGAAACATCAAAGGTGTCGTAGTGATACCTTTTTTGTTTTTTTATATATAATTTGCGTGCTGGGGGATAAATCCCCAATATTGCTCCACAATATTACTTCGGCGAGTTTGCGAATGTCTGCAAATAAATTTGCACCATTCTCTCCCTCTTCTCGTAATAAAACTTTTAGGAAACATCAAAGGTGTCGTAGTGATGCCTTTTTTATGTTACATTTTTAAAACTATAACGATCTTTGTATTTTATGCTTGACTTAAATTTGTAGCAAGTGTAAAATAAACTACAGTTTTATTTTAAAGGAAATACACAATGGAAAATAATATTAAATTTGAAATACCAAGACCAACATTCCCAAAACGCGCGGTTATTACTGGAGGTATGCCATATGGCAACAAACAACTCCACTTTGCACATTTTGGTGGCTATATGGTTCATGCCGACACTTTTGCAAGATTTTTAAGAGATAGAATTGGTAGTGAAAATGTTGTTTTTGTTTCTGGTACAGATTGCTACGGCTCACCTGCAATTGAATATTTTAGAAGGCTTAAAGCTGAAGGCAAAATTAACTTTGACTCTATAGAGCAATTTGTTGAACACAATCACAAACTTCAGAAACAAACATATTTAAATTTTGAAATTGAACATAACTTATTTGGTGCTTCTGCAATTGAACCAAGCAAAAGTGTTCACGAAGAAATGAGTAAAATGTTTATTGAAACCCTTTATAAAAACAATGAAATTTCGCTTTTGGGTTCTATGCAATTTTATGATGAAGAACACAAATGCCTATTAAATGGCCGTCAAGTTGTTGGAAAATGCCCAATTGAAAATTGTCAAAGCGAAAAGGGTTATGCAGACGAATGTGATCTTGGGCATCAATACTCACCCATTGAACTAATTGATCCAGTTTCTACTTTAAGTGGAAAAAAACCAACGCTTGTTAAAATTAACAACTGGTATTTTAACTTAGAAAACCATTTAGACGAATTAGTTAATTGGTCTAACAGTATTGCAAAAGATAAATCAACTCGTAGTTTTATGATTAAAGAAGTTAACGAATTCTTTAAAGCTCCTGAAATATATATTAAAAAAGACCAACTAGATGAATTTTTAGCATTGAAAGATAAACTTCCTGAATTTGAAGATATAACGCCTAACCCAAAGGCTCCTAGTAAAACTTTTGCATTTAAAAAATTAACAGACAGAGAAAGAGCATGTGAAATTTTATCTGCAAACCAAATTAGATTTAGAACAGGCAAAACCCTTGTTCCTTTTAGGCTTTCGGGAGATGTTGATTGGGGCGTTCCTTGTCCAGAAATCGAAGGTTTAAAAAACCAAACGTTCTGGGTTTGGCCAGAAAGTTTATGGGCACCAATTTCATTTACTAAAACATACTTAATGTCTAAAGGAAAAAGCGAAGACGAATGGAAAAAGTTTTGGGCTAGTGATGATGCAGAAGTATACCAATTTATTGGTGAAGATAATTTGTATTTTTATGGGCCAGCACAACAAGCAATTTTTAAAGCAATGAATATTGGCTTAAAACCAACAAACATTATTCCAAGCAAACACGTATTATTCTTAAACAAAAAAGCAAGTTCTTCGGGCAGTTTTAAACCGCCTATGGCACATGAGATTTTAGAACACTACACTGCCGAACAATTAAGGATGCACTTTTTGGGAATGAACCTAGGCAACAACAATGTTAGCTTTATGCCAAAACCTTTTAACCCAGACGCCACCCCAGAAGAAGTGGATACTGTTTTAAAAGAAGGCAACCTTTTAACAAACGTATACAACAGAGTGTTAAGAACATTATTTTACACCGTACAAAATGAATTTAATGGTGTTGTACCCGTTGGTGACATTCGTCCAGAAATAAAAGCCGAGCTTAAAGACTCTATATTAAAATATGAACGTTTTATGGCAGAAAAGAAATTTCACCAGGTAATAAATGTTGTTGACGTTTTGGTAAGAAACATTAATAAATATTGGGTTGCAAACTTTAACAATTGCAAAACAAAAGAAGAACTAGCAAATTTAATTGCAAACACTCTTGAACAAATTAAAGTTGCAAATGTTTTACTTCATCCAATTGCACCAAGCGGAACAGAAAATGTTGCCAATTATTTGGGGCTTAAAGAAAACTGGAATAGTTGGGAATTTATTTTTGATGATGTTTATACTTTCTTTGATAACAAAGAAAACCACAAATTAAAAACTTTAAAAGAAAAAGAAGACTTTTTTAAAAAACATCCAACTCAGTTAGAGTTTTAACAAACAAAAAAGGCAAAACCAAATACTTTCGGTTTTGCCTTTTTATTAATAAACAACAAAATTATTTTTCGTCCACTTTTGCCATATGGCATACTAAGTCTACCACCTTGTTGCTATAGCCCCACTCGTTGTCATACCATGCAACAAGTTTAACAAATTTAGGGCTTAGCATGATGCCTGCTTTTTCATCAAAAATACATGTTCTTGCATCACCAATAAAGTCTGATGAAACAACCATTTCATCGGTGTATCCCAAAATTCCATTAAGCTCTGTTTGGGATGCCTTTTTTATTGCCTTGCAAATTTTTTCGTATGTTGTTTCTTTTTGAAGCTTAACAGTTAAGTCTACAACCGAAACATCCAAAGTTGGAACTCTCATACTCATACCTGTTAGCTTACCATTTAATTCTGGAATAACAACACCAACAGCCTTTGCTGCTCCTGTTGATGATGGTATTATGTTGTAAGAAGCCGCTCTACCACCTCTCCAGTCTTTTTTTGTTGAGCCATCAACCGTTAACTGTGTTGCTGTGGTTGAATGAACCGTTGTCATTAACCCTTCTTCTATTCCAAAAGCCTCATGAACAACCTTTGCAAGAGGTGCTAAACAGTTTGTTGTGCAACTAGCGTTTGAAACAATTTTCATATCTTTTGTGTATGTTTCGTGATTTACTCCCATAACAAACATTGGCATTTCTTTTCCCGGAGCAGAAACAACAACCTTTTTAGCCCCAGCCTTTAAGTGAGCTTCTGCCTTTTCGTATGATGTAAATACACCTGTTGATTCTACAATATACTCCGCACCACAATTTTTCCAAGGGATTAAGCTTGGATCCTTTTCGGCAAAAAACATAATTTTTTTACCATTTACTACTAACATGTTATCTTTTACTTTAACATTGCCGTTAAACTTTCCGTGAATAGAATCATATTCAAACAAATATTTTGCATACTCAACATCCAAGAATGGGTCATTTATACCCACAACATCAACATCGTTCCTCTCAGCAACAGCTCTTAAAACAAGCCTTCCTATTCTTCCAAATCCATTAATACCAATTTTAACCTTTTTCATACTTCCCCCTTTATTCATTTAAAATTTTGGCACTATATTTTATGTTATCACCCAACATTGAAGATAACACCCATTTAATTATTGATACAAAGCAGATTAATATTAAAGAAAAATCTAATGTATATAAAGCAACAATTGCTAAATTTGGCAATCTTAAAACAATTGGCAACACAAATATTGCAATGGCTAAAATGGCAGAAATTACCGTTGTTAAAATTTTACCTGTTTTCTTATAACCAAATTTGTTGGGAATACCGCCGTCAACAAAATCCATTTTAATGCCCTCCCAATTGTTTGCCTTTAATAATATTGCTGGAGATTTTAATTTTTTTAAAATTGTTGAAGGGCTTTTGCCATAAACCGTTACTCCGTAATTAATTGGCTGTAAATTTTGCAAAAACATAAAGCCAGTTATTTTTTTTAATACATTATGCCAAAACAATTTAAACCCAGACAAGTTTTTTTTGTAATAAACAATTTGTGTTTCTTGAGTTAATTTGTCTGTTAATTGTTTTGTTAAATTATAACCAGTTACATTTCTTATAATACAGATATTTTCACCATTACAAAACATAATAACTGCATTTAAAATACTTTCAGAATTTTCGTTTTTGTTAAATATGTAATTTTTTAAGCTTGCACTCTTTGTTGCTTTTTTAGATGTACAATAAATAATTTCATAACTATTTATTGGGTAATTCGACTTAAAATAATCTGTAATTTCTTTTTGAGTAATGCTATCATTTAAATTTATTACAATAAAGGAATATTTCATTTAAATCTCCTTTAACTTTTTAATTCGCTTAGCATGCCTACCGCCCTCAAACTGCGTGGTTAAAAATATTTTTATTATTGAAATTGCTTTAGTTTTAGACAAAAACCTACCAGGCAACACCAACACATTGGCATCATTATGTTTTCTTGAAAGCATTGCAAAATGCGTGCTGGTGCAAAGAGCAGCTCTTATTTTTGGATTTCGGTTTGCCGCAATACTCATTCCAATGCCTGTTCCACAAATATATATTCCCACATTGTTGCTATTTTCTATAACTTTTAAATTACCTGCCTTGGCATAATCTGGATAATCGCAACTGTCCTCCGAATAACATCCAACATCTATTGTTGTTATGTTTTCTTTATTAAAAAATTCCTTAATTTGTTCTTTTAAAACATAACCAGCGTGATCGCAAGCAAGAATTATCATACAATACTCCCAATTTTTAAATACAATTTTAGATTAACACATTTTTTATATTTTTAAAACAAAATTAACACATTTTTTTAATAATTCATAACATAGTAATGAATATTTATTATGGAGGTAAATTATGTCATTTTTTATAAACAATAATAATCCATGCAAACCTGGGCCAATTAATGGCAATCAAGTTTCTGGATTGTGTGAAAAATCATTAATTGAAACAAGAAAGGTTTTTGATGCTTGCTTATCACAATCTACAGAGTCTAATGTTGTGCTACCTTTAAGCGACTTCTCGCCAGCAAATCCAACACTGCCATTAACGTTTATTTCTACCGAGGCAAGCACAACCTCTCCAGTAGTTTTAAACGATTTGGTTGTGACAAGACTTGTAGATAGACCTAATTTTGCAAATATAACTGGTAACGTAACTATTCCGTTAGTTGTTACATACAGAGATGCCACTGGAGTTTTAGGAACAGCAACATCTTCTGTTACCTACCCAATTAACACAGTTTTGTTTGTTCCTCAACCATCTCTTAGTGCGGTTGAAATTGAAGCAACTGCTCAATTTAGAAGCCAAATTGGAACTTTTACCGGTGACGCGCAGTTTACTGTTACAGCTTGTTTACAAATTATTATTAAAGTTGTGGCAACTGTATTACTCCTTGTTCCTTCTTACGGATATCCAACCCTCCCACCATGTCAAGCAAGCGAAATAAATGTTTGCCCTGGTGTATTTGACACTCCAATTTTCCCAGGATCTATAAGAAATACAACAACAAATAATTAATTTTTCGCAAAAAAATAAGAGTTAAGATTAAATGTTTTAACTCTTTTTATATAACAAGTTATTAATCAAACAATAAAAAGCGCCTTATAAATTTTGATAAGGCGTTTTTAGTTACTAATTCGTTAACTATTTAGTTGTTTCATCTTCTTTTGTTGTTGACTTTTCGGCAGTTTGTGGTTTTGTAAACACCTTGATTTTAGACTGTTCTTGCTGTGATAAATCCTCGGCTGTATACTCCTCTACCACTGTTTTTTTAAGTTGTTCTTCAAATTGTTTTTGTTCTAAAACTTCTTGAACTGTTGCCCCAATTACCAAACCAACCCCTGCACCAATTGCAAAAGCTCCAACTATTGGAGTTGTAAGCACTAAAACAATGCCTGCACCCATTAGAAGTGGTGAAAAAAAGCCAAAAGCGTTATGCAAAAATATTTTATTTGCCCAAAATTTTGCTTTATTTATTAAATTCTTCATAAACAACCTCGCACCCATTTAATTTGTTTTAATGTTATCATTATTTTTTAATTCTGTCAATAAAACTTAAAAAATTCCTATTCAACGCAAAAATTATGCATTAAAAAAACCCCCTATGTTTAGGGGCTTTTGCTTTAAATTAATAGTTTCTGTATAAAAAGCGACCCCGAATATGTAAAACATATAGATTCGCTTTATTATCATAATTGTCTTGATATAATTATTTAATGGCAATTTTAATATCCACCAGGGCCTAATATAGCAACTGTAACCTCAGAATCTTCAGTTATATTAAATACTCCTTGTCCTCCAAAACCGCCTGCAGTTTGAACATCTAATTTCGTATAATCAAAATCGGAAGATGAAGTTACATAATCTCTACCTGAATAATCACCTTCTAAAAGAACAAATTCTATTGTTTTGCTACAATAAATTGTAAAATTTGGACTCTCTGGAATAATTGGATCTCCTCCATCAACAATATATGCCAATATTGAATTATCATCACCTAAAGTTTCCGTAAGCTGAGAACCATCTCCTTTAGATCCCAATGATTTCACATCAAGTTTATGCACTACCTCAAATTCTAGTGGAATTGTTAGATTGTTTGTTGTTGCCTCTATGCTTTCATACGCATCACCAGTTTTTTCTAGTGTTAGTGTGATTGTTATTGTTTTTGTTTCGCCTTTTGCAATTATTGTTTGGTTGTCTGTTTCAATTTTTACACTGCTTGGTTTGTTTGTAACTTTTGTAGCATCATACATTGCACCAATTGTAATTTGGGATGTGTTTTTAACATTTAACACAATCACAATTGGTGATGGAGTTCCCTCTGCACTTCCTTTATCGGAAAAATATCTTGTGCCCAATGAAATTGCTCCTGTTGAATTATTAATTACAAGTGGTGCAGATTCTGTAATTTGAACTCCACCTGTTGTTGTTAACCATTGTTTATCGGCATCATCTTCTGGCTGGGCAACTGGAGTTCCATCAACATCATCCACCCCATCAGTTTGTGCATGGCCATATATATAGCCTGAAATTTCCGCACTGCATGCGTGAGACTTAAAGCCAATTGAACCACCCATGTTTAAATTTGCCTCTGTTATTGCATAAATTCCAAAAGCAACTGTTGCAACACATAGGCAAATTACTGCAATATTAATAAATAATGAAAATTTTCTCAATTTTAATTTCCTCCTTATTTTTTAGCTCCTGCAAAATTACTTAAAAATTAAGCATTAACTATACGTTGATTATATACCCCCCCCCCAGCCATGTCAAATGTTTTTGAGCAAGTTTATTTTTTTATTATTTTGCCCAATCTTTTTTTACAATTTCTACCACATAAAATAAGTATTTAAAATTTACTTTCATTAAATTTTTGCCATTTATTGCTAAATGTCAGTTTGCCATTCGCAAACAAATGCCCTTTTGGTACGGGCGGTAATTGCATTCTCTGTAAATAAATTTCCAGAATGCAATTTTTACTACTACATAAAAAAACCACTCACTAAGAGTGAGCGGTTTTTGTAATTAATTTTTTTTATCTTCTGGTTTTTCAGTTACAACTACTTGTTTGCCATTGTAATAACCGCATGCTGGGCACACTTTATGTGGCATTTTTTTAGCGTGACATTGTGGACACTCTACAAGTGTTGGAGTTGACGCTTTAAAGTTTGCTGAATTACGAGAATTTCTACGTGCTTTTGATACTTTACATTTTGGAACTGCCATTTGTTCTTTCCTCCTAATATATTACAACATACCCCATAAGTAAACTTATTTGGAGTAGGTTTTTAAAATTAAACTTTGGTATTATACATTAAATGTTTTTCATTGTCAACAGTTTTAGTTAAAATTAAAACCGAAATTATTTAATTAATGCTTTTGCATCTCTTGCAATAACCAATTCTTCATCTGTAGGGATTCTATAAATTTTAACTTTAGAAGATGTATCTTGAATTTCTTCGCTTGTACCTCTTGGCATATTTGCATTCTTCTCTTTATTAAGTTCAATTCCTAAAAATTGCATGTCATCTAACACTTTTTCACGCAAGAAAGCATCATTTTCTCCTACGCCACCTGTAAATACTATTGCATCCACACCACCCATTGCAGCAGCATATGAACCAATATATTTTTTAATTTGGTATGCCAAAATTTCATAAACAAGTTCTGCTCTTTTGTTACCCTTTTTAATTTCAGCCTCGTTGTCTCTCATATCGCTAGAAACGCCGTTTAAACCAAACACACCACTTTTTTTATTTAGGTATGCTGTTATTTCCTTTAATGTCCAGCCTGTTTTTTCTTGAATAAATTCTAAAATAGATGGATCAATATCACCCGAACGAGTTCCCATTAAAATGCCTGCAAGAGGGGTAAATCCCATTGATGTATCAACAGAAATTCCTCCTTTAACAGCCGAAATACTTGAACCATTACCCAAATGGCAAGTTACTATTTTTGTGTCTTTAATATCTTTGCCAAGTAATTTTGCACACTCACCAGAAACATAGCGATGTGATGTTCCATGGAAACCATATCTTCTAATTTTCCATTCTGAATAAGCCTCGTATGGTAATCCATAAAGGAACGCACATTTTGGCATATGTGAATGGAACGCAGTATCAAAAACTGCAACTTGAGGTTTATCGCCAAAAAGTTCTTGACAAGCCTTAACACCCATAATGTTTGCTGGCATATGAAGTGGACCAAGAGGAATTAACTCTTCCATTTGTTTTAAATTTTCTGGAGTAATTAATACGGATTCTGTAAATATTTCGCCACCATGAACAATTCTATGACCAACAGCGTCAATTTCGTCTAATGACTTTAAAACACCACACTCAGCGTCTACCAAAACAGATAAAACCTTGTTTAGCGCTTCTGTATGATTGTTTAAATTGCCTTCAAAAACCTTTTCAGTTCCGTTTGCTTTATATTTAATAAAAGACCCATTAATTCCAATTTTTTCGCAATTGCCTTTTGCAATTACATTTTCATTTTCCATATCAAAAACTTGATACTTAAGCGAACTGCTGCCCGCATTTACAACTAATACTTTCATAATATTCTCCTTTAAAATTTATTGCTCTCCGCATTGAATTGCGGTTATTGCTGTAACAAAAATAATATCTTTTACTGTACACCCACGAGACAAATCGTTTACCGGCTTATTAAAGCCCATTGTTATTGGACCTATTGCCTGAATTCCACCAAAATATTGAACGGTTTTATAACAGATATTGCCAGCATCTATATTTGGCAAAACAAACATATTTGCCGGGCCAAGAAAATCTTTGTTTTTAATTTTTGTTTTTGCAACGCTTTTAATAACACTTGCATCAAACTGTACCTCACCAAATGCCTTAACACTTGGGTTTTGGTCTGCAAACATTTTAAATGCTTCTTGAACTTTTGATATGCTTTCTGATTTTGCACTACCACAAGTTGAATATGATAAAAACGCAAAACGAGGTTCAAAAAGATTTAATTTTTTGTTTTCTTGTAATAACATGTTTGCAATTTGTGTCTCTTCTTGCGCTGTTGGATTTTCTATAACAGCACAGTCAGCCATCATAAACACATCATCTGTTACCTTATTTTTACCAACAAACAAAACATATGAAGAAACCAGGCCCTCTTTGCTTTTAATAATTTGAAGAGCTGGCCTAAGCGTTTTTGCCGTTGGCACCTCTGCCCCACAAACCATGCCATCGGCATAGCCACAAGCAACAAGCGTTACAGAAAAATAAATTGGATCTTTTAAAAGCTCTTTTGCCTCTTCTACCGTAACACCTTTATGCTTTCGTTCTTCAACAACACGAGAAACTAGTTCATCTAAAAATGGGCAATTGTTTAAATCGTAAAACTTAATTAAATTTTTAGTTTTTTGATCATACCTTGAACCATCTTCTATAAAAACAACATTGGCTATACCCCTTTTTGCTATTTTAATGCCAGCATCCACAATACGTTGAGAAAAACTAGATTCAGGATACACTATTGTTTTTTTTAAAGATTTTGCCCTTTTGACCAACAATCTTTTAACGTTCAAATTTATCTCCTAAATTTTGCTAGGTGCAAATATGCTAATTTGCCTGCCTAGTACATATATTATCTTATTATGAAAACATTTGTCAAACAAAGCAAAAAAAAATTCATTAATTTAGAAACAATAACTTCCCTTTTCTTTTTAACTATTATAATCTTTATTGCTATTAACCCACAAAAATATAGCAAAGTGGCTTTTAATGGGCTTGAAGTGTGGGCAAAAGTTTTAGTTCCCGCCCTTCTTCCTTTTTTTATTTTAACAAAGCTTTTTTCTGCCACAAATTTTTTGGATGAATTTACTTTAATATTTAAAAAACCAGTTAAAAAATTATATAATTGCCCACCTTGTTCCAGTTATATTTTTTTCATGAGTATAATTACTGGGTACCCCGTGGGTGCAAAACTGGTTAGTGATTTTTATAATTGTGGAAAACTCACAAAATCTGAAGCCATTAGAACTATGTCTTTTTGTGCAAATTCTGGACCAATGTTTATTATTGGCTCGGTTGCAATTGGCATGTTTTCTAGCACTAAAATGGGCTATATAATTTTAATTTCACATATAATAGGCTCACTCATTAACGGATTATTGTACAGAAAAATAAATGGCTTTAGGCTCAAAAAAACAAGTTCAGCCATAACAAAAAACAGCATTAATTTTTCAGAAAGCATATCTGCCTCAATTTCTTCAATTCTTTTAATTGGGGGAGTAATTTGCTTTACCTTTGTTTTAATTGAAGTTGTTATTTCTAGTCCAGCATTTTCCTTTATTACTAATGTTCTAGCAAAAGTTGGAATAAACGAAAAAATATTTACTGCCATTTTTTGTGGTTTTGGAGAAATTACAAAGGGGTGTTTGCTTCTCTCTGACATTTATTTACCTCCTGCCATTATAACAACCATTTGCACTTTTATTATTTCGTTTGGGGGCATCTCCACCCTTCTTCAAGCAACGGCATTTACAAAAGACATTGTCCCAACAAAAACTTTCATTTTACAAAAAATTACACATGCAATTTGTGCAAGTTTGGTATGTTTGGTTATTTATGTTATTTTTGTTTAAACATTTTATTCATATAAAAATCTTTTTCATTTTAGCAATAAGAAGGAGTACAAAAATTGCACTCCTTCTTATTTAATTATTATTATATTTATTTAATTTGTCTTTCTCTTCCACAAATCATAATCGCCATCAAATTAATATTTAAAACGCACCAAAGCTTTGCTTGGTGCGTTTTTTTATTTAATATAATTTACTCTATATAATTTACTCTAACGATATAATATAGTAATAAACCGGTTGGCCACCATAAATGGATGTTACTTCTACTTCTGGATATTTCTCTTGCAATTCTTTTTGTAAAAGTTCTGCCTCTAAAGGTTTAACATCTTGCCCATAGAAAAGGGTTATTGATGAGATGTTATCGTTTATCATTTTAGATATAAGGTCTTTAGTTGTATCGCCTATTTGAGTTCCCTTTGCTAAAATTGCCTTATCGTCTAAGCCAATAATTTCTCCAACGCTTAAGTCGAACCCATCTACATGAGTGGCTCTAACTGCATATGTTACAGATGCAGATTTAACATTACCTAATGTTGCCATCATCGCTTCGGTATTTTCTTCCACTGTTGCTTCTGGATTAAATGCAAGCGCAGCAGAAATGCCCTCTGGAACGTTTTTAGTTGGAATAACTATTATGTTTTTTGTTGTTAAATCTTTTGCTTGTTCACTGGCAAGAGTTATGTTTTTGTTGTTTGGGAACACAAAAATATTTTTTGCAGGAACTTTGTCGGCAGCTTGTGCAATGTCGTTAGCACTAGGGTTCATAGTTTGGCCACCTTCTATAATGTTATCTACAGTTAAATCTCTAAGAAGTTCTGCAATACCTTTACCAGGCGCAACCGAAATCATACCATTTTCTTTAAGTTCAACAACTTGTTGTTTTTGAGCCTTTTTCTTTAGCTCGCGATTTTGCTCTCTCATATTCTCTATTTTTAAGTTATATAATTCACCAAGATCAAGTGCATACCCAAGAGCTAAGTTTGGATTATTTGTGTGAACGTGAACTTTAACAAGGTTTAAATCGCCAATACAAACAACACTGTCGCCTATTTGCATAAGTTTTTCGCGCAATTTATCAATGTCTGCCTCTGTGGTTTTTTTGTTCATATTAATAATCATATATTCAGTGCAATAGCCAAATTCAATTTCTGCTAGGTTTGAAAGATCGGCAATAACATCGTCAGCCGTTTGAATTGGTTTACTATCTGCAAACACAAAATCAAAATCTTCACCTTTAAGTGCTTTATAAAAACCTGTAAATACAACAATAATACCACGGCCACCAGCGTCTACAACTCCCGCTTTTTTAAGAACTGGCAACATTTCTGGTGTTTGTTGCAATATTTCTTCACCCTTGTCGAGAACTTCTTTTAAAAATTCCTCTAAGTCTGCAGTTTTTTTACAAACCTCAACAGATGCCTCACTCATAGCTCTAATTACAGTTAATATTGTACCTTCTTTAGGAACAGTTACTGCTTTATATGCAATGCGGCAACCTTCTTGAATTGCCTTTGAAAAAGTTTTTGTATTAATTTCTTTGCTAGTTGACAAAACAGAGCATAAGCCCTTTACAATTTGAGATGTAATAACACCTGAATTACCTCTTGCCCCACGAAGTGCGCCTTTTGCGAATGCCTCACAAAGATCTGCGGTTTCGTTACCTATACAATTGTTTACCTCTGTAACGGCAGATTTTAATGTTAAAAACATGTTTGTACCAGTATCTCCATCTGGCACTGGAAAGACGTTTAATGCGTCTACTAATTTTTTATTTTGATCTAAGAGCGCAACGCCACCTATAAACATTTTGCGCAATGCTGCTCCGCTGATATTTTTTTGCATTTATATACTCCTAAACTCTAACACCAACAACATGAACGTTTACTGTGTCTACAATCATGCCAGTAAAATCTTCTACTGTATACTTAACCGTTTTCTTTAAACTCTCGGCAACAGCGCTAAGCGAAATGCCATATTTTAATATACAGTAAATGTCGATGCAGATTCTATTATCATTATTATAATTAACCGCTATACCTTTGGTATATGGGTGTTTTTTAAAAAGCCTGCAAATGCTTTTGCCTAGGTTTTTTTGAACAAGGTCAACTACTCCATAACATTCTAGCGTAGAAAAACCAGCAACCGAAGCAATAGCGTCGCTAGAAATTTCTATATCACCATAATAATTTTTTGTTGAAACTGACAATTTTAACCCCCAAGCATTTAATTTGCTATTAGTATAATATATCAATAAAATAAAATTTTCAACTATTTTTAACTATTTTTTTAGAAAAAAGCAAAAAACTCTTGCAAAAGTTTTTGATAGGTGATATATTGTATCGGTAATTTGATTAAAAGTGGCAAGCAAACCTTGCTTTGCCTACAAATAATTTTTAGGAGGAAATATGAGCAAAGTTTGTGAAATATGCGGAAAAAGCAAAATGGCAGGTTGCACTGTTAGCCACAGCAATCGTAAAAGCAATAAACAATACCAAGCAAACCTTCAAACAACAACAATTGTTGTAGACGGCAAAGAAAAAAAGGTTACTGCTTGCACAAAATGTATTAAAACTGCTAAAAAAGCTTAAGTTTATTAAAGTAAAAAGAGGCATATGTTTGCCTCTTTTTTATTATCTGCTATATGCGAATTTATTCATATTGTACATATACAACTCCTAATCTTGTTTTTTAATTTAAATTCAACAAATCCCTTTTAATATAAAGATCTTACTTGTGTTAATATTATTCTTGATCTTTTATATTTACAAAAAAAAACAAATGCCAAAACAAAACAGTTTATGAACATTTGTTGATATTGTTTTCTTGCATTTAGTGCACGCCTTTCATTAAAAAGCGTTTTGCAAATGATTAATTTGTGAGTTTAAAATTTCTATAACATCAAACCTTGTATACGCGTTTATAAGTTTTTTCATTCGCAAATACTGCTCTGCAACAAGACGAATCTTTCTTTGTTTTTCTGGCGTTACTGCCTCTCTTGGATAGCCGTGTTTTGCCGTGTTTCTAAATTTTACCTCAACAAAAATAATTCTTCCATCTTGTTGCTTAGCAATTATGTCAATTTCTCCAATAATGGTTTTAAAGTTTTTTTCTAATATTTTATATTTATTATCTATTAAATACCTTTCTGCCACAGCCTCTGCTTTTTTACCCTTAGCTGAATTCAAAGTTTTGCTTGTTGTTGTGTATACACTATCCAATGTGCTCCTCCAAGTTTTTTAAAAAAGATTTTCTGTGTACTGGGCTAATACCAAACTGGCTAATTAGTTGATAGTGTAATTTAGTGGCATAGCCCTTATGCTTGTTAAATTGATACTGCGGATATTCGCTTGCGAGCTTTTCCATATATAAATCCCTTTCAACCTTTGCAAGTATTGACGCACACGCTATGCTATAACTTAATGCATCGCCCTTTATAATCGTTTTAAAAGGGGTTTTAAGGCTTAAACCAGCAACATAATCGCATAAAACATAATCCGGTTTTATTTCTATTTGTTCCAAACAGTTTTTCATGCCAAGCCTAGTTGCCTCTAATATATTTACTTCATCTATTATTTCCTCGCCAACACTGCATACCTTATAACAAATTGCAGTTTCTTTAATTTTTTTATATAACTCAAGCCTTTTGGATGGAGTTAGCTTTTTAGAGTCGTTTACCCCTTGTATTATTTTATTTTCATCCAATGGCATAATACACATAGCACAAAAAACCGCACCAGCAAGTGGACCTCTGCCAGCCTCATCCATGCCAGCAATTAAATTATAACCCTCTGTTTTTACCAAATTCTCATATTTTAACATTTTATATATCCAGGCATATCTTGCCCAACTTTCCTTTTCTAAAGTCGTCTATAATGGCAAAACATGTTCTGTCATAATCGGGCTCGGCACCTTTTAACACATAATGTTTTACCTGTGCTATATGATCTATCATTTCAAGGGCGGTCATGGTGTTTTTAACACCATATTTTTCTTGCAAGTTTATAAAATATTTATCTTTACAAAAATTTAAAAACGACACTGCAAGTTCTCCCATATCTACCACTTCGTTTTTAACAGAGCCAATATATGCCAACTTTTCCGCCATTTTTTCATTATCCAATTTTGGCCATAAAGTTCCGGGGGTATCTAAAATTTCGAACCCATTTTTTAGCGCAAGCCATTGTTTTCCCCTTGTAACACCAGCTTTATTACCTGTAATAGCCTTTTTAACGCCACAAAGGTTATTAATTAAAGTGCTCTTTCCCGAATTTGGAATGCCAATTACCATTGCCCTTAAATTGGTTTTAAATCCTTTTTGGCTAAATTTTTTAATTTTCTCTTGGCATAACCCAACCATAATTGGTTCAATTTTTTTAATGGCTCCCGATTCTGTGCTATTTAAAGCAATGACTTCAGTGTTTTGCTTTTTAAATTGTGAATAGAAAAATTTCGCTTGATTTTCTTCAATTAGGTCTACCTTGTTTAAAACATATAAAATTGGTTTGTTCCCTATAATGGCAACAAACTCTGGGTTTACAGAAGAAAGTGGCGCACGTGCATCTAACATATAAATAACCATATCTATGTTTTTAACTTCGTCCGCCATTGCTCTTAGAGCCTTTGCCATATGACCTGGGAACCAATGTATTTTTGAATTCATGATATTTTACCTCTTTAATTTAGTAAATCTGGCCTGTTTTTTTGAGTAATTTTTATAGACTGCTCTTCTCTCCATTTTTGAATGTTTGCATGATGCCCCGACAACAACACATCGGGAACTTCTAACCCCTTAAAGTTTTGTGGCCTTGTGTATTGAGGATACTCTAAAAGGCCATTAGAAAAACTTTCATCTTTTAAAGACTCTTTGGATATTGCCCCGTCTAAAAGCCTTATAACACTATCAGCAACAACCATTGCAGGCAACTCTCCTCCTGTTAGCACATAATCTCCAATAGAAAGTTCTTCGTCAACCAAAAGGTCTATAACTCGTTGATCAATTCCCTCGTAATGACCACAAACCAAAATTAAATGTTCATACAACTTAAATTGTGTAGCTATTTTTTGGTTAAACACCCTTCCTCGAGGGCTTAAGTATATAACATGTGAATTTGGCGTTTTATGCGCCATAATAGCATCATATAGGGGCTGTGGAGTCATTACCATTCCTGCACCACCACCATATGGAACATCATCCGTTTTTTTGTGTGGATCCAAAGAAAAATCTCTTATTTGTGTAATATTTAATTGCACCACTTCACTATTTATTGCTCTTTTAATTATGCTTTCTTTAAGCGGAGCAAACATCTCTGGAAAAAGTGTTAAAATGTCTATTCGCATATTTTTGCCTCGTCATATTTTTGTTTATCTACAACAATTAACTTTGCACTTGTGTTAATTTTTTTAATAATGTGGTCTACAAAAGGGACCATATATTCTCTTGCATATTGATTAATAACAAAAAGGTCGGTTGCTCCGTAATTTTGGACATCAACAAGAGTTCCTATTTGCTCTCCATTTTCGCCAACCACAGAACTGCCAATAAGGTCGTCTATAATATACTCATCTTTTGGCAAGGTTAAAAACTTTCGCTCAGCATATATATTTAGCCCCCTAATTAAATCGGCCTTTTCTCTGCTATTTATTGTTCCAATTGTAATATACCAATAACCATTTCGGTAAGCGCTAGATTTTATTCTTGTTGGAACATCCTTTCCGTGCAAATAAATTTCGGTTACATTTTGAATAACCGAAAAATTGTCGTTTTGAAGTTTGCACTTTAACTCGCCGTTTAAACCTTGTGGCCTTAGCACTTTTGCAATTAATATTTTTTCCATTTTGCTCCTTTTTTTTTAGTTTACCAAAATGAACACATTTTGTAAATAATTTTGTTAATTATACTTTTATACAAGCCCCATATCGGCCCAAAAGCTCTGCAACAACAATTATATTTTTAAATCTTTGCTTCTTGCAACATAAAACAAATATTGTTGTGCATACCCAGAAAGTTCTTTAAATTCACTAATCAAATTTTCCCTTATTTTTTTACGATTCTGTTCCGTTTTAAAATAAGCGTTATATATTTTATGAATCCATGTATCTACAGGAAAAACATCTTTTTTTTCATAGCAAAAAAGCATTATACAATCGGCAACTTTTGGACCAACTCCGCTAAGACCAGTAAGTGTTTTGGCAAGTTTATTTGTTGGCAAACTTTTCCAATTAATATAATCACTGTTTAAAAGCATTTTAACCGTGTTTACTATATATTTTGCCCTATACCCTGCACCCATTTGCAAAAATTCCTGCTCGGTTGCGTTTGCTAATTGTTTAGGAGTTGGGAAAGCATAAAAACCTCCCATATTTGTGCCAAACTTTTCACGAATGGCAAATAGAATTTTTTGAATTCGTTTTATATTATTGTTTGCCGAAACAATAAACGAAATTATTGTTTCAAAAATATCTTGGTTTAAAATGCGAATTCCATAACCAAAACTAATTGCATCATTTAAAAACTCATTAGTTTTTGCCAGCTCCTGTTTAATGAGCCCATAGTTTGTGTTTAAATCAAAAAAATGAGCAAAATATGTTGGTTGACTCGTGTTTATTATATAGCCACATTCTGTTTCTTGAATGCTTGCCATATATTTACCAGAATAAACAACATACTCATTATTTATAATTTTGTAAGAAAAAATTTGCCCGCACTCTAATATATGTTGCGGGTTAAAATTTTTTTTGTCCTTAATTATAATTTTATCTTTTTCTATTGTATACATATAAACCTAAATGTTAGCCGTTCCCTTTAAAAACAAGGTTTTGCCTATGCTTTTAAAACAAATGACTTTTAATCATACCTTAATAGTTAATTTATCTTCTTTCTTAATATATTAAATGGTTTTAATTTTATATCTGTATATAAATATAGTTTTTCTTGCACGTTTTTGGCATCAATTACATCTTCGCCCTTTTCGTTTACCATTTTTTGTACAATGATTTTTTTGTTAAAGTTTTCGTCAGGGCTTAAAACCTCTAACTCATCACCAACTTTAAACCTATTTCTCTGTTCAATTAATACTCTCCCTTCGTTGTACTCACCAACAACCCAAGCCATAAACTCATGCGTTTGAACAGGGTAAGAACTTTCTAAACACTCTCTACTATCTTTTGAATATTGCTTTACTTCATCATTTTGTGGGTTAAAATAAAAACCAGTTGTATATTTTCGGTGGCTTGTTTTTACTAGCTCTTCATTAAGCATTTGTAAGAATTCTGGCGTAGCATTTTCTAAATTGTTAAGTGCTCTCCTATATGCATTAACAACGTTTGCAACATAATATGGCGATTTCATCCTTCCTTCTATCTTAAAGCTGTTAACCCCCGCATCCGCAAGTTCTTTTAAATGGCTTAACATGTTTAAATCTTTGCTGTTTAAAATATATGTACCCCTTTCATCTTCTTGAATTTGATACTTATCATCTTTTCTGTTTGCTTCCGAAATATAGTATTCCCACCTGCAAGCTTGCACACATGCCCCACGATTACTATCTCTGCCTGTTAAATAGTTGCTAAGCAAACACCTTCCAGAATAAGAAATACACATTGCACCATGCACAAAAGCCTCTAATTCAATATCTTTCGGAATATTTTTTCTTATTTGCTTAATTTCTTCTAGTGAACATTCTCTTGCAAGAACAATGCGTTTTGCCCCGAGTTTTACATATTCATTAATAGCATAACTGTTTAATACGCTTGCTTGAGTAGACACATGAATTTCTAAACTTGGTGCATGATGTTTAATAAATGACATAACTCCAAGATCTGACACCAAAACGGCATCCACATTTATTTGTTGCAAAAATTTAACATATTCGTCTAAACCAGCAAAATCTCCTTCATGGGCTAAAATATTGATGGTTACATACACCCTTTTGCCTTTTGAATGTGCATACATCACTGCGTTTTTCATTTCTTCTTCTTCAAAATTACCGGCAAAAGCCCTAAGGCCAAACTTTTTACCCGCCAAATATACCGCGTCTGCACCATATTCAAATGCTGTTACCATTTTTTCATAATTGCCCGCTGGGGCAAGTAATTCTAACATACCAATCTCCTATGTTAGTATTTTAACACATATACGCCCTGTTTGCAAGCGCAAAAACTTTAACAAAACAAAAAAATCAAAGACGCTGAACAGCACCCATTAAATGACACACTATAAAAAGACAAAAAGAAGAGCAGAATTTTGCTCTCCTTTTTATTTACATTATTAATTTATCATCGTTTTTCTTCATATTTTCATTGGTAGTTGAAGATGGATAATCTTCACATAAGCCCTTTGTTGGGATAAATACTTCATTTTCAGTTAATACATAGTCTTTAGGTTTTAATGCAATCG
>JAZSMW010000100.1:0-33629 GCA_045536095.1 Clostridia bacterium | reverse complement strand
GCCGGTGGACAAAAAAGGTAGTTTTCAGGAATTTTTTTTGCACCAGACGGAACTTATTGAAACTTGTCTAATGTAAATAACTTTAAAATGGTTTCATATCGTTTTTTCTGTATTTAAAACTTCAGTTGGCCTTTTGTGATTTAAGTATTGTATTTGCTCTTTTTATATGATATACTAATATAAAATTTATAGGAGTAAATATGGGAATATTTGATTATTTTAAAAAGAAACATAAACATGAAAATAATGATAAAAAATCAGAAATTGTGGAAGAAGCTACAATTATTCCTATGGAACAACAAACAACAAGTATGTATGACGGAATATCAGTTGAAGGAGAATTATTAAGAAAAGTTTATCCACAAAACATACAAGATGGTGCTTTTATAGTTCCAGAACATATTAAAAGTATAAACATGTTCGCCTTTTCACATCTTAAAAATTTACATACTGTAATAATGCATGAAGGTGTAAGATTTATTCACCCATTTGCCTTTCAAGGTTGTGATAATTTAACAGAAATCAAAGGATTAGAAAATGCAGAAACTATGAAAACGGTTGATGGTTATCAGGAATGTGCAAATCTAAAAAGTATAAAATTGCCACAAACTACCACAACTATTGCTAATGCAGCTTTTAGAGAATGTAAAAATTTAACCACAATAAACATTCCTGAAGGTTGTTGGTTTATATCCGGATATGCCTTTGCTGGTTGTGAAAACTTACAATCTATTGAAATCCCTGCAAGTGTAGAGTTGGTTGATACAGCAGCTTTTGCTGGCTGTAAAAACTTAACAATAACATTCCTTGATGATGATAAAAAATATTTGCAAGATGTAATCAAAGAACAACAAGAAATCGAAAAACAATATCTAGCAGAAATGGGCGATGATTTTAATTTGGACGAAATTGAATATCTTGAAGAAGATATTAGTGATGAAGATAAAAAAGCATTATATGATGAGTTGGGTATAAAATATAGAGAAACCGATATTTTAGGACATAAAATTTTATGGACTCATGGGAAAATCATAATTAAACCCGACGCTTTGGTCGGTGTAAAAGAAGTGATAGCGTATAATCAAGACACAATTCAAACTATTTTGAAAAGTGGTTATAAAGGCAAAGTTACTTTTGTTGATAGAGAAAAACAGGAAACAATAACTATTGATATCCCAGTAATGCAAGAATATCAGAAAAGTGTAGTTTCACAAGAAAGAGAAGAATACTATAAACAAACACTAATTCCTAGTGGCGGAACATTAAATTGGCTTTTAAATTGCGAAAAAAGGGACTATAAATGCGGTGGTTATACTAATGATGTTGTTTGCGATATATCGATATCTGCAGATAGTCATATATCTGTGACAGACCATTTGCAACCAATATCAAATACAAGATATTCAAAAGAATACGAAGAATTTTTCACAAGTGTAACATTCTTTAAAAAAGAGATGGATAATTATTCAGTATATGCTCCATACGAATACGAGAGAGGATATTCTGTTTATTTTCCTTATGGTGCAAGATTTGATGAGGACATGCTTTTGCAAATAGGAACAGCTTTAAGTGGACTTATTGACAAGGCAAGAGATTTGCCAAATTCTTCTGCAAGTCAAGAGCAATTAACACAAATTCAATCAAGACAAAAAAAGTTAATCGATTTGTTAGTGAATGGAACTAAAAATAAGAACGCCGTAAAGGAAATAATGCGAGGTATAATAATACCACAACCAACAGGACAGATTAAAGAAGCACGATATAAAAAAGATTGGCTTCCAGATTTTACAAAACCAATATTTAGTAAGGAAGAAATTAAAGAAGTTGAATAATACAGAAAATCAAAAAATAACAATGAAGATGCATTAAGTAAATAAATTACAAGACATTCAGATTAAATTTTGAGTGTCTTTTTCTTGCTATGGTGGACAAAATTAGAAAAATTTTGTTGTCCACATTTTGTCCACCTTGGGGTTGCGTCTGTGGGTGTGGACAAGTGCCACCTAGTGCCAAAAAGTGTTTCTGTTGGTATATTAAGTACGCAAAACAGGGTAAAAAATGCCACCTAGTGCCAATAAGCTTTGAAAAATGTTTTTGGTGTGTTATAATATAATTATGATGGAATTGAATAGTTTAAAATTAAAAAGTGCCCGATAATACGGCACTTTTTAATTTTTAAAACGTGTCCACCAACCCAAAATGTCCACGAAATGTCCACCGCGGATTTCACTGGTGGACAAAAGTGGTAAAATTTGAGTAATTATTTCGGCTGGAACGGCACTTTTTAAGCGACCTCCACAACATCTTTTTGTTGCAATTAATTTTTCATTGCACCTTTTAGTATTTCACTATTGCAAAGACAAAATTTTTATGATATACTTATCTTAAAGTTAAGGAGAAACTATGAAAATTGTAGATAAATTAAAAGAAAAAGTAAGAAGAAATAATTTTAGAAAATATGTAAACTGGTATGTTTGGGCTTTGGGAAATGAAACGACTGAACAATACAATTCATTTGCTAGTAATCCAGCAGAACGAGAAATGCACGAAATTAGTCAAAAATATGCAGGAATATTAATAGATTTGTTAAAAGATTATTATAAAAAAGACAATCAAAAAGGTTTTGATATAATCAATCAAATAATAATTAAATACGGGAAAAAAGTGGAGAGTACAAGATCTCGTACGGCTACAAGAGGGCCTAGGCCATCTGTTGTACAGCTTGAATTGCCAAAAGAAATCCAAGAAAAAATTGATTTGTTATATAAAAAGTATGAACAAGAACAAAATAAAGAATATCAGAACTTTTTAGCTGAAATTGATTCACTATCTAAATAGAGAAATAACACTCGGACAATTTGAATGTTTGGGTGTTTTTTTTGTTTTGTTGGTGGACACTTTTTAAAATTTTGACGTGTCCACCAAATGTCCACCGTTTACAAATGATAGTAGGAGTTGGGCAGTGTTTTGTAGTGATGATAAATATTTCGCTTGGTATATAATGCACGCAAAATCAAGAAAAAAATGATTGTGATGAAAATAAATGATACAAAATGAAAAAAGTGTGTTATAATTAACTTATGGAAAATTTAAGTACAATAGCACAAATTAGCACACCACTAGGAAGTGGCGGGATTTCAGTAATTAGGCTTAGTGGTAGCAATAGTTTAAAAATTGCTAAGTCTATTTTTGAATTTTGTAAAAAACCTTTTGAAATTTTACCTAGGTATATGTATTTGGGCAAAATAAATTATGATGGAATAACAGAAAAATGTTTAATGGTATATTTTAAGGCGCCATATTCTTACACTGGTGAAGAAGTTGTAGAATTTCAATGTCATGGTGGAGAGCGTTTAACACAAAAAATTTTAGAGGCTTGCTTAAATGCAGGAGCAACGCTTGCACAAAATGGAGAGTTTACGCAGCGCGCTTTTATTAATGGTAAAATTAGCTTAGATGAGGCAGAAGGCATTATAGACACAATTAATGCAACTTCGGATGCAGAACTCAAGGCAAATTCAAAACTTTTAAAGGGAGAACTTTTTGCAAAAGTCACTGCCATGCAAGAGAGTATAAAAGATGCAATTGTTAACCTAGAAGTTGCAATAGACTACCCAGAACATGACGACGAAGCGCTTGGCGCAAACAACTTAAAGCAAGTGGCAATTAATGTTAAAGAACAGCTTAACCAACTATTGCAAACTGCGGGTGATGGCAAAATTATTAAATCTGGCATAAACGTTGCAATTGTTGGAAAACCAAACGCAGGTAAAAGTAGTCTTTTAAATGCTCTAATTGGTGAGGACAGGGCAATTGTTACAAGTGTTAAAGGAACAACCCGTGATACCATACAAGAAACAATAATCCACAATGGTTTAAAAATAAATTTTATAGACACAGCCGGCATTCATGAAAGTGCCGACGAGGTAGAAAAAATTGGTATAGAAAAATCTAAAGAGAGCATAAAGGGGGCAAACATTGTTTTGGCGGTTGTTGACGCCCACACGGGAATAACTGAGGAAGATGAACAAATTTTAAAATTGCTAAAAGATAGCAAAGTTATTTACATTATTAATAAAACCGACATTGCCAAAAACACAACTGGGCTAAAAGGAATTGAAATTTCGGCTCTTAACAAAACAAATATCAATGAAATTAAAGACCAAATAATTAGCCTTGCAGTTAGCAAAAAAATAGACTTTTCGGCACTTATTATAACAAACCAAAGACACATTCTTGCACTTAGTGAGGCAAAGCAAAAGGCCGAACAAATAATTGATGAGTGCGATAATCAAACAATTGACATATTAGACATGCTTGCAAAAGACTTGTGGCAAACATTAGGAAAAGTAACAGGGCAAACCGAAAATGAAGATATTATTTCGGGAATTTTTGCAAAATTTTGTTTGGGTAAATAGCAAAAGGTTAACAACGCGTAAAAAGTTAAAAAAACATAATAAAACAAAAATTAAGGCCGATAAATCAGCCTTAATTTTTAATTATTCGCAATATTCGTAGTAATATTCGCTAGATTGTGTTGGAGGCAAATGATCGCCTTTTTGCATATTTACGGTTGCCATTCTGCGTCCGCTTTTATCGCAAACTGCGTATTTGCCAGATTGTGGTGCTAAATCACCAGAATTAAATCTACGCATAACTTCCTCCTTTACACGTTTAGTTTGTGAAAAACAACAAAAAATATGCATTTATTGTTAATTTTTTTGTAATTTTTGCACATTTTTATATGCTTAATTGCTTTATATTTAAAGGAATTTAAAAAAAAATTAAAAAAACACAAAAAGGTATTTACAAACAAAAAATTATGTGCTATTATATGGGCATAAAGCAGGAGGGTATTAGTTATGCCAAATGTAAAAATATCAACTTATTCAGGTTTTGAAATTTTAGCTAATGGAGAAATTGTTAGAGTAGGTGTAAGCAAAATTATAAGTGAGGAACCTGTTGTTCCAAACACATCTAAAGAGGTTGGCGTTTTTGAAAAATATGTTTCTAAAAAAAGCGTTAACGAGCCTTTTAAAGTTAAAGAAAACGAAGGTGGCTTAGTAAAATAATTATAAAAAAAATTACGCACTGTTAATGGGACAGTGCGCTTTTTTTTATATAGTAGGAAATATCGCATTTACAAGAGAATTTATTCTCAGATTAAATGCGATATCTGCCCGTACCAAAGGAATCTATCAATTGGCTTAGCGCCATAAGTTTTGACCAGCTTATTTATGTTGTAATTAATTAAAACTGTTAAACTTTGTAAAAACGAATATTCAAGATTTTTTTAAATAAAATATTATATATCTTTTTTTTGTAATTTGATAAATTGTTTTGTATAAATAAAAAATTGTGTTATTATTTATGTATAATAACTAAAAGTGGCTAAATTTAGCCTTTAGGGGTGATTATGGAACAATATATTTTTCCTGCAGTTTTCTTTCAAGAAGACGGTGAAACAGATTACACTGTTGTATTTCCTGATTTAAACATTTTTACCGACGGCAAAACGCTTGTTGAGGCTTTTTTGTTTGCCAAAGATTATTTAAAAGTTTATTGTTCGTATGCAAAAAAATATGATATGGAAATAGATAGGCCAAGCAAGTTGGTAGACACTATTAAAAAATTTCCAAATGGAATATGTATGTTGGTTGACGCATTTGTGTTGCCAGAAATAAAATAAATGGCGCATGCCATTTTTTTTGCGTTAATCATTATTAATGAGCAATGTAAAAAACAAACCGCATCCTAAGGGGTGCGGTTTTTGTTGTTGGTTGAAAATTATTTTATTTTAAGAGTATTAACGCTCTAATGTTGGTTCTTTTTTTGTTTTAGAAGCCCGTTCTTTTAAAGGGGCAACTTGTTGAGTGTTTTTTGTTGTTGCTTTTGAGGTTGGCTGTTTTTGCACATTAGTTTTTGCAGGTTTAACAACTTGCTCTTTTTTAATTTGTTGGTTTTGTGCAATTATTTGTTTTGCCTCTTGTTTTAGTTTTTCATTTTCTAATTCTTTTTTAATTGCCTTAGAGTGTTGTTTTGCAAAGGCAAGATAGTTGGCAATTGCAAGGTTTGCATCAAATAATTCATTATAAGCATCTTCAAAAAGTTCAGAAGTTTTCCAGCTTAAAGAGTTAATGTTTAAGTATAGCTTAAATTTATTTTTTTGCTTTTTAAAGTTTTTTAAATAAAAATTGGCAAGCTCAATTCGGCAAAGCAAATATAACTTTAGCTTTTTTAATTCTTCTTTTTGTGCTTTAGAAAATTCGGTTGACAAAAGCATGCTGTTTATTTGTTCCAAACTCTCTTCGCAGTGTTTTTGGTTGTTTTCTAGAGCTTGCTTAGTGGTTTTATCGCCATTATTAACAAAGTGTGGCGATGGAATTTCTAAATTTGTTTTTGCGTTTAAAAAGCGCTCTATAACAAAATTTTCGTCTAAAACAAAGCCTTCTTCCATTGGGTTAAAGCCTTGCTTTAAATAACACTCGCCCAAATCTTCATGCATTAAGTTTAGGGCGTTGTAAACATCATAATTGATGTTGTTTTTATCTATAACTTGTTTACTCATATTTTTATTGTAAATTAATAATAAAAAAATGTCAAATATTAGATTCAATTTTGTTTAAGGCATTGTTGACAACTTTGGCAAAAACACTTAAAATGATATTGGAGAAAATTATGATAGATACTCATGCACATTTGCAAGACAAAATGTTTGAAAATGTAGACGAAATAATTAATAGTGCAAAAGAAAGTGGTGTTAGCAAAATTGTTTGTGCTAGTAGTGATGAAAACTCTTCATTAAATGCGGTAGAATTGGCAAATCGTTACGAGTGTGTTTTTGCAACTGTTGGTGTTCATCCCGAAGAGGCTAATTCGTTTAACGAGCAAACCATTAGTGTTTTAGAGCACCTTGCACAAAACAAAAAAGTTGTTGCAATTGGCGAAATTGGGTTAGATTACTGCCACGAGTTTGCTACTCGAGAAAAACAAAAAGAAGTGTTTTTAAAACAAATAGATTTAGCACAAAAACTTAAACTTCCGGTTGTTATTCATTCAAGAGATGCCACTGGGGATACTCTTGAAATTTTAAAACAAAATGCTCACAAATTAACAAATGGTGTGTGCATTCATTGTTTTAGTATGAGCACAGAAATTTTAAAAGAAATTACCAAAATGGGTTTTTATATTTCGTTAGGGGGAATTGTTACATTTAAAAACGCAAATAATGTGTTAAATGTTGCAAAAGAGTGTGATATAAATTTATTAATGCTAGAAACCGACTGCCCATATTTAGCGCCGGTTCCGTTTAGGTCTAAAATAAACCAACCTAAATATGTTGTTAAAACGTTAGAAAAAATTGCCGAAATACGAGGCCTTGAGGTTAAAGAATTAGAAGAAATTACAACCAAAAATGCCGAAAGATTTTATAAAATTTAAAGGGTAATGTATGAGTGAATTAAGTGTTTTAGAAAAAAATGATTTTAAGTTTAACAAAAAGTTTGGGCAAAACTTTATTTTTGATACAAATTTACTAGAGGCTATAATTAGCGATAGCAAAATAACAAAAGATGATGAAGTGCTAGAAATTGGTCCGGGAGCAGGAACGTTAACTAAGGTTATTGCAAAATGTGCTAAGCGTGTTGTTAGTTACGAAATAGACCAAAATCTTAAACCAATTTTAGAGGAAAATTTGGCAGATGTTAAAAACAGTGAAATAATTTTTGCAGATGCTCTTAAAACCGACCTTAAACAAATAGAGGCAAATTTTGAAGGTGAATATAAAATTGTTGCAAACTTGCCATATTATATTACAACACCACTAATATTTAAGTTTGTGGGAAAAACAAGCAAGTGTAAAAGTATGAGCATTATGGTTCAAAAAGAGGTGGCACAACGATTGGTTGCGGACTGTTCTAGTGCAGAATATGGTTCTATTTCGACAATATTAGATTTTTATGGAGATGTAAAGATTTTACGAAATGTGCCAAGACATATGTTTGTGCCGGCACCAAATGTAGATTCGTGTGTTGTGCAAATTAATTTTGTTAAATATAAATACAATGCAAATGTGGAAATTTTTGAAAGTGTGGTTAAAAGTGCATTTTCTAACCGAAGAAAAACTTTGGCAAATAATTTAAGCAAAGACTTTAAAATAAGCAAAGGCCAGTTAACAAAGTTATTAACCGATCTTGGATACAGCGAATCGGTAAGGGGCGATGCCTTAGCTACCGCCGACTTTGTTAAAATAGTTAATAAAATAAGTGAAGTTGTTTAATAAATAAAATTTATGAGCAAACAGCCACTGCGGGTTGCCATTTGTCAACCCACAGCCTGCAATTTTTGCAGGCTAAACCCTTTGAACATCAAATGGTTTGCAGTGGCTGTATTTTTTTTGCTAAAAAAAGCAAAATTAAGCCAAAATAAAACAATAATATATACACAAAGGCTACAAATAATATCATATAATAACAAAAACTAATTGGAGGAAATATGATATATAAAAAAAGTGTTGTGCTAACAAGTTTGTGTGGAGGCAAACAAAAAGCGGTTGTAACATTAGAATATGACAATGGCGAAACACTTGGCAATGTAAGACTATATAACTTTGAAAAAGAACCAAATGGAATTTTAAGCCTTGGAATATTACATAACCAAAAGGTTACAAAAGCCGGTTTAACAAAAGAGAATAATGGGTTTTATTCATTTAAAATAAATGGAGAAAACAACTTTAACTCTTTTTCGTGCGCACTTGTTAATTTTGTAAACGGAGATGCAAAACCGTTGCTTATGGGCTCTACTAACGGAATAAGTGAAACAGAAGAGGGCTTGTGTAACGCACTTAATGTGTTTGATCAAAAGCCAACGGTTAAAGAAGTTGAAGAAAATTTAAATCAAAACAAAATATACTTAGAAGATCAAGAAGAGATTGATGAGCAAATAGACCAAATTTTAGAGACCGAAAATGCATGTGCTACTTGTAAATATCGTGATGCCTTTTTTAAGCAAGAAGATGATACTTCTCCAGCTCCAGTTAAAGAAGACACTTTTTTTGACAATATAGAAGAGCAAATAAATGAACTTTTTAACAAATATCCCGAAGATGAAATATTAAAGCAAATAATCCCAGAAAGTAAATGGGTAAAAATAGACTACGAAGAAAAGGGTGAGTATTACGTTGTTGGGCTTTTGTATGAAAATGGAAAAATAAAATATGTGTGTTATGGAGTTCCAAGCACCAAAAGTGCGTTGCCACCAGAAGATATAAAGGGTTTTTGTGAGTGGTTACCAATAGATACCGAAAAAGAAGACGGTTTTGGTTACTATATAACATATCAAGATGCCGAAACTGGTGAAAACGTAAAACTAAACTACGAAGTTTTGTAATATTTATAGATTGCAAAAAATGTATAAAATTGTTGTAATATTGTGCTTAAAACATTTGCCAAAAAAGGTATTTGTTTGCTAAAATCTAAACTAGCATTATTTTTTAAAAAGGAGCATGTATGCTAGTTATAATTTCGGGCTCTTCGGGAGTTGGAAAAAACACGGTTATTACCAAATTATTAGAAAAACATAGTAATATAAAACTTCTTCAAACCTGCACAACCAGAAGGCCAAGAAGCACCGATGAAGATATGCATAGCCCATATATATACCTTTCAAGAGATGAGTTTGAAAATAAAATTAAAAATGGCGAACTTTTTGAGCACGAAGAGGTACATCAAAATTTTTATGGCATGCTAAATTCTTCGTTAGAAGAAGTGTCAAAAAGCAGTTGTCACTTTATTAAAGATATTGGTGTTTTGGGGCAAAAAAACATTAAAGAGGCGTTAAAGAAAAAGGCGGTTGTGTTATCTATATTTTTAACTGCACCTAAAGAAGAACTTATTAAAAGGCTAAAGGCAAGGGGTGATCACGATATAGATTTAAGAATGTCTCGCATGGAGTTTGAACTTTCGTACGTAAAAAACTACGATGTTGTAATTGAAAACTTAAATTTAGATAAAACAATTAAAGAAATAGAAAAACTAATTGCAAAGTTTGAAAAAAAAGAACAAATGTTTAAAGAGAATGCATAAGGAAATTAAACCATATACATTTTGGCACTTTATCATAATTTGATAGAGTGTTTTTTTTAAAAGGGCTTGCATAATTGCAACTTATAATATTTTGCAAAACAAACAAGCCAAAACCGAGCCTATAAGGCTTGAGATAATGCCAACCGGTATGGCGTACGAAAGTTTTTTTATAGAGGTCCCAGATGTGTAAACGGTAGAAACATAAAAAAGCGTTTCGCTACTGCCCATAATGCAAGATGCACACCTAGAAATGTAACTATCTACTCCATACTCAGCAAAAATGCCGTCTAAAATTGCGTAACTTCCAGAGCCTGTAAACGGTCTAAGCAAAACAAGTTCGCAAACTTCGGTGGGTATACCCAAAAAATTAAAAACAGGTGAAATGAGTGTTGTTAAAAAATTTGCAAGACCGCTACATCTAAAAAGGGCAACGGCAACCAAAATGGCAACAATATATGGAAATATGTCTATGCACAAACTGGCAGATTCTTTTGCTCCGGCTATAAAGCTTTTATACACATTAACCTTTTTAAAAAACGCATACGCAAAAAGTAATAATATTAAAATGGGAATTATATAACTGCTCATTTTCGCCCCCTTGCAAGTATTTTTTTAATTAAAAGCGTTAATGTTACAGCAAATATAACCGTTAAATAACTAGAAAAAATTGTTGGTAAAATTATGCTAGATGAATTAATGCTTCCTGCACTTTCTCGTAAACCAATGACGGTTGTGGGCAAAAGTTGAACCGAAACAGAATTAATAACAATAAGCATAATGCCGGCAAATGTTATTTTTCCGCTTTGGTCATCTAGGCATTTCATTGCTTTAATGCCACTTGGAGTAGATGCGTTGCCAAGCCCTAAAATGTTAGATGATAAATTTATTGCAATATATTTTTTAGCCTCTTGATTTTTTGTTTTAAACAAAAAGTTAATAATTGGGCTAAGAATGGTGGCTAGTTTGTCCGAAAGTCCGCTTTTGTTTAAAATATTAATTATTCCTAGCCACACAGCATAAATGCCCAAAAGGTTAATGCAAAGTTCTACCGCACTGGCAGATGCGTTTAGCATTTCGCTTACAACTATTGCGGGGTTTGTAAAAATTAAAATTAAAACCGACAAAAACACCATAAAAAACCAAATTATTGACATATTTTATGTATATTCGGTTATTTTTTATTAAATTACATTAAATTTTATATTATTTAAACAATAAAATTTTTAGCACCTATTTATTGCCTGGCAGGGTAATTTGTGATATAATACATAAGAAAAACACAAGAACATTTTATTTAAGATGTATTTAGTATATGAATAAATGTTCATAATTGGAGGGCGTATGCAAGAGATAAAGGATCAATTTTTAAGTTTGGCAAAACAAAACATAAAAAGAGAGGGGTTAGAAAAACTTTTAGAATATTTGCAAAAAACCGATTTTTTTGAAGCACCAGCAAGTTCAAGATTTCACTCAAGCCATGAGGGAGGGTTGTGTGAACATAGCATAAACGTATTTAACAGGTTTGTTAAAAACTTGCAAAAAGAATATGGCGAAAATTGGCAAAATGTTATATCGCTTGAAAGTGCAACCATAATTGCCCTTTTTCACGATGTGTGCAAGGTAGATTATTATAAAAAAGATTTTAAAAATGTTAAAGAAAATGGTGTTTGGGTTCAAAAGCCATATTATAGGGTGGAGGATGCTCTTCCTTATGGTCATGGCGAAAAGTCGGTTTACATAATTAATGGCTTTTTAAGGCTTACTAGAGAAGAGGCAATGGCTATTAATTGGCATATGGGTGGTTTTGACAACCGTGTTAGAGGAGGATTTTACGGGTTGGATGAGGTGTTTTATGCTTACCCTAGTGCACTAATATTTCATTTAAGTGACATAGAGGCCACATATTTAGACGAGAAAGCTCAACCACAAGAAAATTAAGTTAAAAAAACCACTAAACATAGTGGTTTTTTTTGTAGTAGGAAATATCAATAAAGGTATGATTATGGCAGTATTTCCATATTTTATTATTTTTTTAGCCTTAAATCTTCGCCATCTAAATTTAGGGCAATTGATGTTTTTTTGTTTACAAGCCTAGAGAATATGCGCTCGCCATAGTTAACCAAAATGTCTTGCATTTCTAAATTTGTGGTTAAAATTGTTGGCAAGTGGTTAAGCATACGCTCGTTTATTATTAAATATAAATATTCTTTAGTAACATTTTTAAGCATTGGTTCTGTGCCAAGGTCGTCTATTATTAAAACCTCTGAATTTAAAAAGGGTTCAATAATTTGGTTGCGGTTTGGGTCAAATGAAATATGGTAGTTTAAAAGTGCATTGTTTAAATTAAATGCGGTTGTAAAAAGTACAACTCTGTTTTGTTCCATAAGGCGAGAAGCTATGCACTGTGTTAAAAATGTTTTGCCAGTGCCGGTGTGCCCCGAAATTAAAACATTAATTTTAGAACTTTTGGTGTTGCACCATTTTTGCATGAGGTCATAAACAGGGTGATTAGTTGTGCTCATTTCAAATGTGGCAAGTTTTTCGGTAAAACCACTATACGCAAAAAGTTCTTTATTAATTTCTTTTTTAAGGCACGAACAAAGAGAGCCGTTTATGTAGCCTGTGTCGTTGCAGTCTTTGCACTCGTAGTTTGGCGTAATGTCGGTGCCGTTTAAGTTTAACTGTTTTAAAATAACTTCTTGTTGATTTTTAATTTGGTTAATGCTTTCATAGTTTACTTCTTCGCCATAGGCCTCGCGCCTTGCAAGTTCTATTTCTTGTTCTTTTTGCAATTTAAAAAGATTGTTAAATTCTGGGTTTTTAAGTGCAAGCTGAAGGTTTTGACGGGCTTTATCGTCGGCATAGTGTCTACGCTCGTCAATTCTTGCCATGGCACGTTTTAAAATTTTATTATTCATATTGGTTTCCTTTATAATTCAATTTCTTCTAAATTATCAAAAAGTGCATTAAGGTCGGTTTTTGAATAATCTCTGTTAGAGTAGTTTTGAACGGGTTGTTTGTTTGGAATGTCGGATAGTGTGTGTTTTTTGCTATCTTCAACCGTTTTAACGCCTTTAGAGTGCCAAAGCGATAAAATTTTGTTTAAATATTGCATAGGGCTGTTTTTGTCTTTAGAAAGATTTGTTGCCTCATAAATAAGGTCTTCGGGCATGTTCCATTCGTTTGTCCAAATTTTATAAAAATCACGGTCAAACTTGTTAACATTTCTAACAATTCCAAGAGCTTCTAGTATTTGTTTAATTTTTTCATCGGCTTTTAAAACATCGTTAAAGTATTGAGTTAATGCGTCTTGAGTTATTATACCAAGTTTAAAAAATTTGTTAATAACCGTATCCATGCCCTCTAAACTTCTTATAGCCGATTTAAAGCAATAGTTTGCAATGCTTGATAATACTTCGTCGTTATAGCCCATAAGCACCCATTTAGATACGTAGTTGGTGGAAACGGGTTCTATGTTGTCGTAATATAAACCAAGGTCCTTACAAACAAGCCTACTAATTTTGTAAAGGCCTTCTTTTTCGTTTTCGTATAGTTCTATATCTTTAAATTCGGTAAGTTTCATTTCGTAGTATTTGCGAAGAATAGAATCTAACTTTTCAAAGTTTAATATTTTTAACTTTTTCTTTTTATGTAGTTTGCAAACGTCGTTTATGCATGGAACCGAAAAATAATATTCGGTTTTCCACTTGTTTAAAAATTCTTTTTCGTCTATTGTGGCAACTCTTTTTATGCCAAGAGTGGCAAACAATTCGCCAATTTCGGATGAGTTTTGTTCTAGTTCTTGTAGTTTTTGGTCTACTTTATCAAAAGATGTAAAGCCTTCGTATGCCCAGTTTTTTGCAATTGTTAATATGTAGTTGTAGCCAACTTTAACGCCTTTTGCTCTAACGCAATATTCAATTATTAAAATTAGAGCATCGGCTTCCATGTGATAAACTTCCATGAATTCATAATATTGGTGGTATTCGTTTAAAGTAATTGGTCTGCCTTTTAAAATTGCTTCTAGTTGCATGTTAAAGTTTGTGTACTTGTCTTTATTATACTTTTTAGTGTTTGTTATTGCACTTTTAATTGGCACATAAACAACTTCAAATGGTTCGGTTGCCAAAATTTGAACAAGGCCTTGCTCTTGCCAATATAAAAAGGCACTGTAAATATCTTCTTCTGGAAGGCCAAGCACACTGCTAAAAGACGCAAGTGTGTTATCGTACGAACTTGCGTTGTTGCACTTGTATAAGCCATAAAGATAAACCTTAACGCATGTGTCGTTAGCATATGGCAAAAACTCATTAAAAAAAGCATTATCTACATTGGTTGCGTTAGAAATTACGCATTCTGAAGAAAATTGACAAAATCCCATTTTTTTAAGTTTCCTTTGCTTGAATTGTAGCATATATATTTTTTTTTATCAAGAATTTATTAGAACTGAATTTTTTTTTGTGTCAGGCATAATAAAACTTTTATGGGCATATATTACAGCATGAAAAAGAAGATTATTTTTGTTTTATTAATTGTTGTTTTTGCCATTGGTGGTTTTTTAGTAGTATCTAAGTGTTTTAACAAAACCGAAAATTTAACATACTACAAGCAAAACTTGGTGTATGATGCAAGCTCCCATGTGCTAGAAGGCACAGAAACGGTTGGATTTTACAACTACACCGACAATGCTTTAAAAGAATTAAATCTACACTTGTATGCAAATGCGTACAAAGAGGGGGCAAAGGCAAGTGTTGTTTCGCTTGCTAATTACGAAAAGGCGTATCCAAACGGAAAAAGTTATGGGTGTGTAACCATAGAAAGTGTTAGCCACTATGAAGAATATTTAACCTATGAAATAGCAGGTGAGGATCAAAACATTTTAAAAGTTATTTTGCCCGAGCTTGTTTACCCTAACGAATTTTTTGAGTTTGAAATTGGTTTTTGTGTAAGTCTTGCAAACATTAATCATAGGCTTGGATATGGCTCTAGTACAATTAATCTTTGCAATTATTATCCAATTATGTGTGTGTATGAAGATGGAGGTTTTGTAACCGATTTATATAACTCTAACGGAGATCCTTTTTATAGCAAAATGGCAAATTACGAGGTAAAAATAACATACCCTAAAAACTTGACGCTTGCCAGCACTGGTTCTCAAAAAAATGTGTTAGACGGCGAAAATAAAATTACCACAATAACTGCAGAAAATGTTAGAGATTTTGCAATGGTGTTAAGCCAAAAGTTTGAAAACTTAGAGGCAAATCATGGTGGTGTAGAAATTGACTATTATTACTATGGTGACAGTACTCCAGAGGATACTTTAAAAGTTATTAAACAGGTTTTAGATTATAACAAAAAGTACGGTGAATATCCATATAAAAATATTTCGGTTGTTGAGGCAAACTTTGTTCACGGCGGAATGGAATATCCAAACCTTGTTTTAATTTCGGATGATCTTATAGATTACCAAACATATATAAATGTTGTTGTGCACGAACTTTGTCATCAGTGGTGGTATGGCGTTGTGGGAAACAACCAATATAAATATGGCTTTTTAGACGAGGGGTTAACCGATTACAACACAGCAAAATTTTATGATGCGCATCCAGAGTATGGTGTTAAAAGCAAAACAATTTTTGCAAATGCAACCAGTTCGTATGCAACCTTTGAAAAGGTGTATGCAGATGTTAAAAAAGAAAACTTTTCAACAAGCATGTTAAAAAGTTTAAATGAGTTTGAAACAGAAAATGAATATGTATATTTGTCGTATGTTAAAGGAATGTTAATGTTTGCTGAACTAGAAAATGTGCTTGGCGCAAAAAAATTGGATAAGTGCTTAAAATATTACTATCAAGAAAACATGTTTTCAGAAGTTGTGCCTCAAGACCTTGTAGATTGTTTTTGCAAAAAAGGCAATAAAAACTTACAATCGTTTTTTGATTCTTGGTTTAATGGCAATGTTGTCTTAAGGGAGTTTTAAATTGATTGTTATAAATAAATAATAGGTTTGCTTATTTTTCTTGCATATTTTAACGTGTTATATGCGCCGCTTTTGTATGTTTCGCGTATATGACAAACTACAATGTCGCTATTGTTAACAATCCATTCGTTTTTTTTGGTTATTTTTAACTTTGGATGAAAACGAGCTATGTCGGGTATTATTGAACCATTATAGCCATTAGGTAATTCCCATTTAGATTTTTCATGGTGATAATAGGTTAAAATTTTATAGAGTTTAATTTGTGGATATTTATTTTTTAATTCTAAAACAATATTGGCACTAATATTATCAAAACTGTCCTTTCCACCGTCATAAAACGTTGTATAACCTTTTTCTATTAAATTAATTATTGTGTCTTTTAATTTATTATAAATTCCAATATTTTGCCATTCGTATCGGTGACCAACAAAGCAAACAACTTTTTTGTACATACAACCTCACATTTGGTATTGTTTATACAATATTATAAATAAAATTGTAAATTGGAGCAACAAAATACTATTGTTTTTACAATCGTATAAATTTTATAAGCATAACTACAATAGTATTGTGAAAACAATACAGGAGTGAATTTATGAAATCAGTGGCGACTGCTGTTGTGGCAAGAATTAAAGAAATATTGTTAGAAAAAGATATGTCGATATATCGTTTAGAAAAAAACACAGCCATATCACATAGCACTATGCAAACATTAATGAGGGCAGATAATAACAGTGTTAATCTTAAAACTGTTTTACTTATTTGTAGGGGTTTAAATGTAACTGCAAAATACTTTTTTTCTTCGGAATTGTTTGAGGATGAAGACTTAGATGTAGATTAACCCTTAAAGAAATAAAGTGGCTTAGGAAGAGATTTTAATTTCTTCCTTTTTTAATGTTTATATTCTTTCACTATTGCAATCGTTTACATGTTTGCATTTATTTTTGTTCATAAATCACCAATACATTATGTCATCAAAGTAGGCAGAGGCAGGTTTTTTGTCATCAAAATAGGAAATACTATTTATAGTATGGAGATTTTGCATGATTAACTTTATTGATTTGGTAGAAAGTGTTTTACAGGAACAACAAAAAACAAAACAAGATTTATTTAAGAGCAATGTAATAAGCCAAAATACGTTCTTTAAATACACACAACGAATTCCTAGTTTAAAAACAGTTATAAAAATTGCCAACTATTTAAAAGTGTCGTTAAATTATTTGTTTGAACTTTGCAGTGAAAATAATTTTAAACCGTACAATATAAACCAGTTAAAATTTTATGAAAATTTAACTTTATATATAAAAACTAAAAATATTTCTTACAGAAAGTTTTGTAAAGATTTAGGATATTCTAAAGATAATATAAATAGGTGGAAAAACCAAGTAAGCCCTTCGGTTAATAAACTTTTAGAAATTGCAAAGTATTTTAACTGTTACATAGACGACTTAATTTTATAGTAGAGATAAATTATTAGTAAAAATACAAAAACACAATGAACTTCATTGTGTTTTTTGCAAAAAAATAGTGTTTTAAAAACAATTCGTCAATTAAAAAATCACACAATAATTAAAATAAGCGTTATGTAAAGTTTTTGGCAAATATTTTATTAAAAGTTTTAAACAAAAAACCAAGAGGGTTACTGCTTGGTTAAAATGTCTACAATGTGAGAACTTGCGCCTATTGTGTGGGGGTTGGTGGCGTTTTGCCTTACAAAATCTAAATATATGTTAAAATTTTGTTCGCTTAATTTGTTAATGTGTTGTCTGATGTAATCGGTTGGCCCATCGGGAGAAATTATTTCTAATCTTTTTAAATTAACCTCGTTGTTTAATTGGTTAATATAGTTTAGATTGGTGTAAAAATATAAATCTTCCTCGCAAGAAATTATATTAAAATTTTTGTCGAGTTTTCCTCGTTCTATTTCTTCGTGAATGGTGTTATCCATAAACCCATGACGAACAACGGCATAAGAAGAAAGTAGGTAAGCAACAAAAATTACTCCGCCACTTTTAACAACACGCTTTGCCTCGGCTAGTGCCATAAGTTGTTCTTCTTTTTGGTGTAAGTGATACATTGGGCCAAAAAGTATTACTGCGTCAAAAGAATTGTCGTTAAACTTTTTAAGGTTTGTGGCATTGCCTAAAGAGGCTGTAACGTTTGGGTAGTTTTGTTTTAAAACACTTAAATTTTTTTTAACAAGTTCAACCGCAGTAACATTGTGACCAAGGCTGTTTAAATAACCAGAATATCTGCCAGTTCCAGCCCCAACATCTAAAATGTTTAATGGTTTGTTTCCAATTAAACTTAAATGTTTTAAAATAAATTCCATAGATATAGTAAATTCAACAATGCCATGGCGGGATGTTAGGCGCTTGTGTTCGTTAAATTTGTTATAATATTTTTCTATTTGATTCATTAAATTGTTCCTTTTTTAATTTTAACAAAAATTCCTAAAGCAAAATGCAATAGGAATTTTATTTAATTATCTAGGAAATATCGCATTTACAAGATAATTTGTTATTAGATTAATGAGATATTAGTCTTTTTTAATTAACTGAATTCCAACATCGGTTAGTTGTTTTTGAGAAACAAAACTTGGAGCACCCATCATTAAATCTCTTGCATTTTTGTTTAGTGGGAATGCAATAACGTCTCTAATAAACTCATTATCGGTCATAATCATAAGAAGACGTTCTAGCCCAAATGCGCAACCAGCGTGAGGAGGTGCACCATATTTAAATGCGTTATATAATGCGCCAAATTTTTGTTCAACAGTTTCTTTATTGTAGCCCGCCATTTCAAAGGCTTTAACCATAAGGTCGGTTTGGTGATTTCTTACAGCACCGCTTAAAGTTTCGTAGCCGTTAATAACAAGGTCGTATTGGTAGGCAACTATGCTATATGGGTCTTTTTGGTTTAATGCATCTATTCCGCCTTGAGGCATGCTAAATGGATTGTGCGCAAAATCAATGTTCCCCTCATCATTCTTTTCAAAAAATGGGAAGTCGCAAATCCAGCAACAAGCAACGGCGTTTTTGTCGATTAAATTTAATTCTTCGCCTAGTTTGTTTCTTAAAACGTTTGCAAGTTTTTGTGCCATTTGAAGTTCGTCGGCAATAAAGAAAATGCTTTCTTGCCCAACAAGATTAAACTCAGATATTAAATCTTTTTTATTTTGTTCGGTTAAAAATTTAGAAATTCCGCCAGTAAAGTCGGTTCCGTCAAATTTAACCCATGCAAGACCTTTACCCTCAAAAGAAACAATATATGTGCCAAGGTCGTCATAAAATCTTCTTGGCTTTTCGCCAGCGTTTACGCAAATGGCTTTTATTGTTTTGCCCTTAAAGGCATTAAACTCGGTGCCTGCAAAAGCAGTTGTTAAGTCGTGCACAATAAGTGGGTTTCTAAGGTCTGGCTTGTCGCTACAATATTTTTCCATTGCTTCTTTGTAAGGAATTTTTACAAAAGGAGCAGTTGCCATTTGTTTTGTTGTAAAAGTGTTAAAAAGTTCGCAAACAAACTCTTCGCAATATTCCATAACATCGTCTTGAGTAGCAAAACTCATTTCCATGTCTATTTGATAAAATTCACCAGGAGAGCGGTCTGCTCTTGCTGCCTCGTTTCTAAAGCAAGGAGCAACTTGAAAATATTTATCAAAGCCCGAAATCATAAGAAGTTGTTTAAATTGTTGTGGGGCTTGAGGAAGTGCATAAAATTCGCCCGGAGCATTAACTGTTGGAACAATGTAATCTCTTGCGCCTTCTGGGCTAGACGAGGTTAAAATTGGGGTTTGAACTTCCATAAAGCCCATGTTGGTTAGTTTGTTTCTTACAAAGTTTAAAACCTTAGATCTAAACACAATAAGATTATGTGCATTAGAATTTCTTAAATCTAAATATCTATATTTAAGCCTAAGTTCTTCTTTGGTGTTTTGCGCGTCGGCAATTTCAAAAGGCAAAACAGGTTCACACTTTCCAAGAAGTTGTATGTTTTTTGCAATAACCTCTATTTCACCTGTTTCCATTTTTAAATTTTTGCTTTCTCTTTCGGTAACCGTTCCAGTAACACAAACGGTACACTCTTTGCAAAGGCCGTCTAACATTTGTTCGTTTTCTGCCACAACTTGAGTTAAGCCAAAGTGATCTCTAATTGTTAAAAAGGTAATTCCGCCAAGTTTTCTAATAGAGTTAATCCACCCCGAAATTTTAACTTCTTGCCCAGCATTGCAAAGCCTTAATTCTCCGCAAGAGTGAGTTCTGTATATATTTTGTTTCATATTTTCTCCATATTAATCTAAAATTGCTTTAATTCTTCTAATTCCGCTAGAAGAAGATTCTTCTTTAATAATTTTAAAGTGGTGAAGGTCGCCAGTGTTTTTTGCGTGTGGTCCACCACAAATTTCTTTAGAAATGTTGCCAATTGTGTAAACGGTTACTTTTTCGCCGTATCTGCTATCAAACACTCCAAGGGCACCAGAAGCTTTGGCTTCTTCAACTGTCATTTCGCTAACTTCAACAGGTATGTTTTGAGCAATTGCATCGTTAACAAAATCTTCTACTTGTTTAAGTTCTTCTTCGGTGAGTTTGTGATCGCAATTAAAGTCAAAGCGTAAACGCTCTGGTGTTATGTTAGAGCCTTTTTGACGAATGTCGGCGCTTACAAATTTTTGAAGCCCGGCTTGCATTAGGTGAGTTGCTGTGTGAAGACGTGCATTTTCTTCGCTAGAATCACTTAAACCACCCTTAAATTTTTGCTCACTTCCTGCCTTAGACTTTTCTTGGTGCTCGGCAAAAAGTTGTTTAAAGTTAGATGTGTCTACCATAACACCTCTTTCTTTTGCAAGTTCTTCGGTCATTTCTATAGGGAATCCATAAGTTTCGTATAAATTAAATGCGGTTTTTCCTGTTATTATGCGCTCAACAGTTGCATTTGGGTCGGTTCTTCTTAAAAATTCTTCTTTACGGCTAAATCCGGCAAGAACTTTTTCAAATTCTTTTAAGCCGTTTTCGATTGTTTTGTTAAATTTGTTTTTTTCTTCACTAAACACTTGTTTAACAACATTTGCATTTCTGCCAACCTCTTCGTAATAATCTTTAAATTGGTCAACAATAATATTAATAATTTCTTCTTCAAAATTTTCTGTTGTGTTTATGCCAAGTTGTTTTGCAAAACGAATAACTCTTCTAATTAAACGTCTTAAAATGTAGCCTTGGTCGGTGTTAGATGGTTTAATGCCAGCATCATCACTTGCTATCATAACAATTGCACGAATGTGGTCGGCAACAACGCGCATTGCCTTTTGGTTTTCTTGGTAAGATTTGCCACTTATTTTTTCTATTTGGTTAATAATTGGTTTCCAAATGTTAGTTTGGTAGTTGTCGCTAAGCCCGGCAAGAACGGCGGTTGTACGCTCCACGCCCATACCTGTGTCTACGTTTTGTTGGGTTAGTGGAACAAATTCTCCGCTAGGTAAATGATTGTATTGCATAAAAACATTGTTCCAAATTTCCATCCAACGCTTATCGCTTGGGTCAAATTTTTCGGGAGCTGGAGTTGTTTTGTCTACCCAATAAAAAATTTCGGTATCGCTTCCACATGGGCCAAATTGCTCCATGCTAGGCCACCAGTTATCTTCGGCTGGCAAAAATGCAATTCGGTCTTTACTAACCCCAAGGCTTTCCCAAATTTGAGCGCTTTCTGTGTCGGCTTTAACATATTCGTTTCCTTCAAACACGGTAAAGGCTAATCTAGATTTATCTATGTTTAAAACTGTTGTTAAAAATTCGTAACTCCATGTAATAGATTCTTTTTTAAAATAGTCGCCCAAACTCCAGTTTCCAAGCATTTCAAAAAATGTGTGGTGGTAACTGTCGCCAACTTCGTCTAAATCGGTAAGCCTAAAACATTTTTGAAAGTCGCACAATCTGGTGCCAAGAGGATGTTTTGCTCCTAAAAGATATGGAACAAGTGGTTGCATGCCTGCAGTGTTAAATAGGCAAGTAGGGTCGTTTTCTGGAACAACGCTTGCCGATGGTATTTGTTTGTGCCCCTTAGAAATAAAAAAGTTGATGTATAAGTCTTTTAAATTTTGTTTCATTTATTTTCTCCATATATGTTTATTTTTGCCCGCACAAAACAAAGTTTTTGTGCAAAAACTTTTAAACCTGCAAAACTGCGGGTTTTGTTTGCAAAGAGCAAACGGTTTTGTGCGGAGATTAATATTACCCTAAAAGCATACAACAAAAACAAAAAAAACACAAGTAAGAATTTAACATTTTTAATTATATTAAAAAAATAAACGCATTTTAATTAATGCGCTTATTAATTATTGATGTTTGTCGGGTTTTGGGGTGATTAATTCTTTTTCAAATTTTTCATTTTGTTCTTGTATTTTTCTTAAATAATCGGTCCACATTTGTTTATGTTTTTCGTTGGTGCTTGCCATGTCGGTTTTATAAGATAAAAAGTAATTTTTAAAAAATTCTATACCACGTTTTGAAAAGCGGGTAACAGTGTTAAACATTGTTGCTAATGAAAGTTCGGAATCGTTAGGAATGAATTTGGCAATTTCTTCTATTTTAGTGTCTTTGGCTAGCTCTTCCATTATTGTTACCGAAATTTTTAATGTTTCGCTATGTGGCCAAACAGCAAAAGTGTTAACGTGTTCTATCCACTCTTGAACAAGTTGTGGGTAAATAATTGCAGAGCCTCGCTCAATCATGTTTTGTTTGTGTTGTAATAACTCCTGTTCTTCCATAAAAACCTCATTTTTTAAATTTTAACATTAAAATAAGTGTTAAGTCAAGTTAAAGCATGTGTTTAAAATGTTAAAAGGGGGCCTTTAAAATAACTATTTTGTTGACTTTTATGTATTCAAATTGTAAAATGACTTTATGGAAAATTTAAGTGCAAATGTTTTAGAAGATGTTTTATTTGTGGTTTTGTTAAACAAAAACCCAAATTTTAATGTTAAAGCCCCATACGATATAGAAATATTGGGCAAAAAAATGTGGGAATGGGTTGCTCTTAGCGGAGCGGGTGCCGAAATTATAACAATACCGTGTGATGAAGATTATAATGTGATTAGTTTAATTAAAACTTGCCAAAGCACTAAACCAATAACCATGGTTTTTTATGCAGATACTCCAAGGTTAACAAGGGGCGCAGTTTTGCAAATTTTAGACCATTTTAAAACAAAAAACTTAAACGTTTTAAAATTAAAAAGGGGTTTTGTTTTTAACTCAGAGTATTTAAAAGAGTGTGAAAGCGTTTTGGTGCCAGAAAGTGAACTTTTTGCAGGTAAAGAGTTGCAACCTGTTTGTAACATGGCAGACGTTGTGGAACTAACCAAAGAATTAAAGAAAAAAATAATTAATTACCATATTAATAATGGTGTATATATTGTAGACGAAAACTCAACCTATATAGATGCCGATGTTGTTATAGAAAGCGGGGCTAGGGTGGAGCCAAACAACACACTTAAAGGGCAGAGTTATATTGCAGAAGATGTGGTTTTAGAACCAAACAATGTAATAAAAAATAGTATAGTATGCAAAAATGCAACAATTAAAAATTCGTATATTAGTGGCAGTCAAGTTTCTGAAAATGCAATTGTGGGGCCATTTGGTGTTTTAATAGATAAAAAGATGTGAGGGTAAAATGAAAATTATTGTAGGACTTGGCAACTTTGAAAGCAAGTATAACAAAACATATCATAATATTGGCTTTAGGGCAATTGATTATTTGGCTCAAAAACTTGGTGGCGCGTTTACAAAAAAAATGTGTGATGGCGTGGTTGCAGAGGTTTTTTACAATGGGCAAAAATTGCTTTTGGTTAAGCCTTTAACTTACATGAACTTAAGCGGAATTTGTGTTAATGAACTAAGTCAAAAATTTAAAGTTGACGGCGAAGATATTTTTGTTTTGGTGGACGATATCGATCTTCCGCTTGGCAAAATAAGATACCGAGAAAATGGTAGTGCTGGCACACATAATGGGCTTAAGAGTATTGTAAACGAACTAGGAGTTCAAAATTTTAAACGCATTAAATTTGGTATTGGAAGAGATGAAAAGTTTGCAAATTTAGCAGATTTTGTTTTAAGTAAAATTCCTGAAGATAAGTTAACCATAATAGATCAAGAAATAGAAGAAGGAATAAATTTGTTATTGCAAAAAATAAATTAATTTACAAAAACAAGAGGTAAAATGTTTAATAATATATTAAAAAATGTTGGAGCATTAAAAAGAATTAAAGAGGCCACAAGTAGTGGCCTTGTTTTAAATGTGCAAGGGGCAACAACTGGAGAAAAGGCTCTTTCTATTTTTGCTAGCAAAGCGCCATGCGCCGTTGTTGTAAGTGGCATTTTACAAATGCAAGAACTTAAAGAGAATTTAGAGTGCTTGGGTTTAAAAGTGTTACAGCTAAGCGCCGATTTAACTCCTCCAATTTTTACACCAATTAAAGATCAAAGTTTAAAAATTGATATGCTTACCAATCTTTATAAATTTTTGCTGGGTGAGGCAGATGTTTTGCTTATTAGTGAGGAGGTTTTATTTTATAAATTTCCTAAAAAAATTAGCAAAGAAGATGGCATTAGCATGCGGGTTAATAGCGAGTATAATTTTTTAGAGTTAACACAAAAATTAATAAATTACGGCTATAAAAAATGTCAAAAACCTGAAAAAATTGGTGATTTTTCAATAAAAGGTGATATTTTAGACATATTTTTACCAAATTTTGACAATTTAATAAGGTTGGATTTTTTTGGCGATATGCTAGAAAAGATAAGTTTGTTTGATTCCGAAGAAATGCAAAAAATTGAAGAATATGAAAACATAAACATATTTCCTTGCGTGCTATATAATTTGGATGAAGAAGAAAAACTTGATGTTTTAAAAAACTTAAAAAACGAATTAAAATTTTTAAGTTCTAACGGTGAGGCGGTTATTAAAAGTAATTTAATTGTTTCGCAAGTAGAAGAGGGTTTAAACGAAAAATTATTTGCTAGTGATATAGAATATTTAAGGCCTTTTATTGAAAATTATTGTTCGGTTATAGACATAGTTAAACAGCACGCCATAGTTGTTGTTGACGAACCTAAAAAAATGTCGGACAGTTTAAAAGAAATTGCAAAAGAACTTTATGCTGATGTTTATGACTATATAGAAACGGGTGAGCTTTTGCCACTGCATGCAAAATATATTTTTGATGAAGATCAGGTTTTAAGGTTTGATGCAAATTTAATTTTTAGTAGTGTAGATCAAAAAGTGTTAAATTATAATGTTAAAGAAACAATAAGAACAATTGGTAGCAGGAAATACACTTTTGATTACAAGGCTTTAATAAATGACCTTTTTATATACGAGCGAAGTAAATATAAAGTTGTTTTGTTTGCCGGCTCGGTCGACAGCAAAAATTCAGTTAGTGAATATTTGGTAAATCACGGAATTTTTGTAACCGAAGATATTAATATGTTAAGTAACAAATTTCAGGTGTGTGTTCTTGAACAAAAATTTTATAAAAGTTGCAGTTTTTTAGATTCGGGCTTAATTGTTATTGGAACGGACGATTTAATTAAAAAAACAAGAGCCGATGTTAAAAACATTACTGGTAAAAATAAAAAACGCAAGGTGTTTTATTTGCCAAAGGTTGGAGACTTTGTTGTTCATGAAACGCACGGAATTGGCAAGTGTATTGCACTTGAAAAATTAAACTTTAATGGCACAGAAAAAGATTATTTTATTATTGAATATTTGGGTGGTGACAAATTATATTTGCCAAGTGAACAAGCCGATTTAATTTCGGCTTATATGGGTGCAGATGCTCCTACAAAGCTTAATAAAATTGGTGGTGAACAGTTTGCAAAAATTAAACAAAAAGTTAAAGAAAGTGTTAGCAAACTTGCTATAAACTTGGTGGAAATTTACGCAAAAAGAGAAAAGAGCAAGGGGCATGTTTACAGCGACGGTGGGGCTCTTTATGAGGAGTTTGAAAACGCATTTTTATACACCGAAACCGAAGATCAACTCTCTGCAATTGCAGATATTAAAAAAGATATGGAAAGCCCAAAAATTATGGATCGTTTAATATGCGGAGATGTGGGCTATGGTAAAACCGAGGTTGCGCTTAGGGCAATTTATAGGGCTGTTTTAGACGGCAAGCAGGTGGCTCTGCTTTGCCCAACAACCATACTTTCTCAGCAACATTATAAAACCGCAATAGAAAGATTTAAAGATTTTATGGTTAGGGTTCAGGTACTAAACCGTTTTAAAACTAAGGCTCAGCAAGAACAGATATTAAAAGATTTAAAAGACGGAAAAATAGACTTAATAATTGGTACGCATAGGTTGCTTTCGGGGGATGTTAATTTTAAAAACTTGGGCATGTTGGTTTTAGATGAAGAACAACGTTTTGGCGTTGCCGATAAAGAAAAAATTAAACTTTTAAAAGAAAATGTTGATGTTTTAACTTTGTCTGCAACACCAATTCCAAGAACTTTAAACATGGCACTAACTGGGGTGAGAGATATTTCTATTATAGAGACCCCGCCAAAAGAAAGAATTGCGGTTAAAACATATGTTCAAGAAGAAAGCGACACGCTAATTTTAAACGCATGTAAAAAAGAGTTGGCTCGTGGCGGGCAAGTGCTTTTTGTTTACAATAGGGTAGAAAGCATTATGGAGCAAGCCTCGAGAGTTCGAGCACTTTTGCCAGAGGCAAGAGTGGGGGTTGCACATGGGCAAATGCCAGAAAAAATGTTAGAAGACACCATTTTAAAATTGTATAATGGTGAGTATGATATTATGGTTGCCACAACACTGATAGAAAGTGGTATAGATTTGCCACTTGCCAACACTTTAATTGTTATAGATGCCGACAGGCTTGGCCTTTCTGAACTTTATCAACTAAGAGGAAGAATTGGCAGAAGTGACAAGGTTGCGTATGCATACTTTACCTATAACCCAGCTAAACTTTTAACTGCGGATGCATATAAGCGCTTAGATGCAATTTTGGAGTTTACCGAACTTGGAAGTGGTTTTAAAATTGCAATGAGAGATTTAGAAATTAGAGGTGCGGGAGACATATTGGGAAAAGAACAACATGGGCATCTAGAAAAAGTGGGTTACGACATGTACTGCAAATTATTAGAAAGCGCGGTTAAAGAGTTAAAGGGTGAAAAGGTTAAAGAAACAAAACCAATAAAAATAGACATTTTTGCGTCTGCAAACTTGCCAAAAAATTACATCGAAAAAGAAGAGGACAGAATTAAATTATACAGTGAAATTAGTACAATTGCCAGAGATGACCAACGAGAAGAAATGTTAAATAAACTTGCAGAGAGTTTTAAATCGCCACCAATTGAGGCACAAAGATTGCTAAAGATTGCGCAAATAAAAAATTTGGCTAGTGAGCAAGAGGTAAAGAGGGTGTTAATAGATGCAAATAAGTGCTGTTTGTACTTATATAAAATGCCAGAAATTTTAACAAAAGGCTTAAATTTTGCCCTTTCTAAATCAAATTGTGGAGCATTAAAATTTGAAGATGTGCCAATAATAAACTTTGAAATGGGAATGTGCTCGATAGACGAAAAAATAGATTTTGTTTTAAACTTTTTAAATATGGCAATAAAAATTGAAAATTGATTGCAATTTTTAATTTACTATTGTATAATTTTACCGTTAAATTATGTCGCCATGGCATAAAAATTTGGCTTATAGGAGAAACTCGTGAAAAAAAGATTCAAAATTTTGGCATTGCTTTTGGTGTTTTGCATGTCGTTTATGCTTGCAGGTTGCAACTTGTTTCCTAAGAACAATGCAAACTATTTAAAAGAAAATGTTATTACGCTAGAGTATAATAATGGTTCAAAAATTAACATTACAAGGCAAGAATTTATTACTGCATATAATAACTATGGTTCACAGCTAATGAATTCTAACGGATACACAGAAGATCAAGCCAAAGCTGCAACAGTTAATGCATTAATAAACCGAGAAGTGCTACTTAAAAAAGCAAAAGAAGACCAAGAAATTATACAAAAAGTTAAAGATAAATTTGAAGATTTGTTATATCAAACATATCAATCACTTGTTGCAAATGCAGAAGATTATAAATCTCAAATTATGAAAGACTGGGGCGAAGAAGAACCAGATTCTATGCAAGAAGAAACAAAAGAAGGAACGGTTTACACGCCATACCAAAAAACTGCAGAAGTTGTGTTTGACGAAAGTTCGCAAACCTACAAAATTAAAAAAACAGAAGCAAATCAAACAATAGTTAAAGATTCTAGCGTTGTTTTAAAAACAGATGGAACTGTTGATCAAGCATTAACAAGCGTTAAGGATGCGTTTAAGGCTGTAACAATTAATAACTCAGAAAACAAATATGCAAAAGAGGGTTACAGAAGATATTTGGCATCTTTAAGGGCAACTCAAAAAAACCTTAAAACAAATTACTCAGATGAAGAACTTATGTTTAACGAAGTTAAAAGGGTTTACGAAACATACGAAGACAGCGAATATTTAACTGAATATCAAAACAAAAAACAATTTAACGACGGATTTTCTGGTATATCTGTTATGCAGGTGCTAAACAGATATAAGGCAATGATGGGCGAATCTAAATTTATTTATGATAACAATTTAGATACTTACAAGAAAGATATGTTAGAAACATTTAAAAATGCAAATTATTTCATTAATGATGAGTATTTTTCGGTTGCGCATATTTTAATTAAATTTAGTGACGAACAACAAACCCAGTTCGATAATTTAAAAGACTTAAGTGCCAATGGTGTTGGGGGAACTGTTTCATCTGCTTGGGCAGAAAAAGAAAAACAAAACCTTTACAATAACATAAAAGGCAGTGTTAGAGATGCTGAAACTGGTGAAATAACCAACGAAGACTCAATTGGTGTAAACAGTATATTGTCGGAAATACAAACAGCATTACAAAATGCATCAACAAACGAGCAAAAAGACGAAGCGTTTAAAACTTTAATGTATAAATATAACGAAGATGATGGCATAATGAATGCTGAATATGCTTATGTTATTGGCGAAAACGATAGCAAAATGGTTGAAAACTTTACAAACGAATCTAGAAAGTTACATGAGCGTGGTGAGTATGGTGCGCTTTCTGGCCTTGTTCAAACAGAGTATGGTGTTCATATAATTTATTACATGGGCACTTGTGAAAACTTGTTTACATTTGCAAGCGACGGAAGTTTATCTCTTAAAGAAAGCGACATTTTAAAGCTTCAATCAAAAAAATTAAACAACTTAAACAACAAAACTGTGTTTGATTTGGTTTATGAAAGCTTGGTTCAAGACAATTATTCTGAATATGAAAATGTGGACGTAGAATACATTAAAAGTTCGGAAATAAAAAAATCTTATGTGGCAGAAAAATTAATATAGTTTAAAAACTGTGGGGTTCCACAGTTTTTTTAGTATGCGTTGCGTCTTAAATTGATAAGGACAAAAGCTTGGTTGTTTTTCTTAAAACACGACAAAAAAATGTCTACTTATTTTTTAATGTGTAAATAATAATGTTTAATTTTTTGATTAATTTAGAGTTTACAAATATAATTTAAATATGTTATTATAATATTTGTAATGGCAAAAAAATCGACTAAAAGTGTTTTATTAAATAAAAACATACGGTTTAAAAAGGGCTCGTTTAATTCGGGCTCGCTTTTTGGCGACCAAAACTTATTAAAAAATCAAATAAGTATAGACGATTTAGACCAAACAAAACAAGAAATAGCTAATGAAAAATTGGGTGAGGCAACTCAAGAAGTTGCAAAACAAAAATCTAAAAAGAAAAAAATAACAACCGCGCTTACTTTTATTATTAACATTGCAGTTGTTGTTGTAATTTTGTTGGTTCAGGTTTTAAATTCTAATGTTGAACCATTTGATAGAATTATAGCAAGTGGCAACTTTAAGTGGTATTATGGGTTTATTATTTTTGCGCTATTTGGCTTTGTTATGGCCTCAGACACATTTAGAGCAACGGTTTTATTAAAACAAAGTTCAAAAAGAACAAGAATGTTTTTGTGTTATAAAATGAATGCAATAGGCAAGTATTACGACTGTATAACCCCCATGTCAACGGGTGGGCAACCATTTCAGGTGTTTTATTTAAGCAAACATGGGGTAGATCCTGGCACATCAATTTCAATTCCAATTGCAAGGTATGTGGTTTTTCAAATTGCATGGCTTGTAACAAGTTTGTTTGCCACTATTTTTGCGGGCAAATTGGGAGATGCTGGCACGCTTGTTTCGGTGGCATCGTATGTTGGTTTTGCGTTAAACTTTTTAATGATTGTTGGCGTGTTAATTTTATCCATAAGTAAACGTATTGGTAAAATTTTGGTTGTAAAAGGCACAAAACTTTTACAAAAAATGAAAATAATTAAAAACTATGAAAAAGTGTACGACAAAGTTATGGATACTGTAATGGGCTTTCAAACAACAATGAAAACCTATACAAAAAACATTAAAGCATTTGCAGGGCTTATTCTTTTAAACTTTTTGCAATTTGTTGCCAACTTTGCAATTCCGTACTTTATATATTTAATGTTGGGCGGAGTGCCTGGCTTTAATATCTTTTTAAAGTTTTGGGTGTTCTCAATTTTAATCGATTTGGCTTCGGGGTTTATTCCTCTTCCTGGGGGCACGGGTATGAGTGAAATTGCGTTTATTTCTGTGTTCACGGGTGTTTTTCCAGAAGGAACCGTGTTCTGGGGCTTGTTAATGTGGCGTTTTATGAACTATTATATATATTTGGTTCAAGGTCTTATGGTTTTAATTTACGACTACGCTTGGGGAAACAAGCGCTACAAATGGCAAAAACGTAAATGGGAATTAGAGGCAGAGAGTAACAAGTTTAAAGAAGCACAATTAAAACGTTATGCAAAGGCATCTAAAACAAGAAAAATAAAAATTTAAAACAACCTTTTGTTTAACCTACGGGTTAATTTGGGGTTGTTTTTTTGCAGAGGTTATTTGATTAAATATTAAAAAAGTGTTCAATAATAATTATTATGAAAAAACAAGAAAAACAAAAAAAAGTAATAATAACTTTAGTGGCGGTTGTTTCGCTTTTGGCTATTACGCTAGCGGTTAGCATTACCTATAATTTTTTAGGTGGTTTTTATTATTGTAGAGTTATTTCTTTTAACAAAGTTTTGGGAGAGGAACAAACAATTGATGTGATTGGCGAGGGTGCGTACATTTCGGCATGTAACTATAGTGGATCGCTTGTGGTGTCCACAGAAATTAAGCAGGTTGTTAATGTTAAAACATTAAGCTTAACAGCTCCAATATATTTAAGGGCAAGATTAGATGCCGGTGAGTTTAAAAATGCGGGAACAATGTTTGGATTTTCTAACTGGCAACAGGCAACCGACGGATATGTTTATTATAATAATTTAGTAAATTCAAACACAAATCTCGGGCTTTGTAATGCCATAAAATTAAATGTTCAGCAACAAATAAAAAGTAGCACCAATTATATTTTATGCTTTGTTGTGGAGGCAAGATTAACGCCTTGGGAATATTCGTTGGTTTAGTTTAAAAAATTTCTTTTTTCATCTAAAATTTGCTGAGGGTTAAAGAAAATTTTTAACTCTGGGTGGTTAGAACAAAGTGAGTTGCCGTCTAAATTTTTTCTGTCCATAAATAAAACTTTGTGTCCGTTTTTGTTTGGTAAATATCCAAAAAAAGTTTTTAATCCAACCCCACAAAACAAATTAAATCCATATTGGTTTAAAAGTTTGTGCTTTTGGCAAATATTTCCATTTTCAAAAACTTGCCATTCGCCATAAGGATAAACATAAACTTGGGTTTTGCCCACAATTGGCTCAACTTCGGACTTCCACAACTTTAATTCGTTTTCAAATTTGTTGAGCGAAATTTTGTTCATATGGTAATGCCCGTAAGAATGGCTGGCAAATGTCCAGCCAAGGTTTAAAAGACAATTGGCAACTGCTTTTGCACGGGTTATTTCAGACTCTTGGTTTACTTTGTTTGTGTGGCTTGTTCTATATCCTAAAATGCCGTCATAACCGGTTAGGTTTATTGTTCCCTTTGCCCCGTATGGTGAAAAGTTTGGATGCTCTTTTACAAAATTTTCTAGTATTGTAACAAACTCATTGTTGTAGCTTATGTCTTCTTTTCCGTTAATTAAAGTGGAGGTTGCAAGATTTTGGTTGTGGTCTAATATAATTTTATCTACCATGCCAAGGCCAAGTTTTTTGCTATCATAATTAATGTCGTCAAAACTAAGAATAATTGGTTTTTTGCCAATTGGAACTTTAACACTTTTTTTAACTGGGGTATTGTTGATTGTTTCAAAGCAATCGTTAATGTTTATTAAAACGTAGTTGTTTTGGTAAAGGCTGGTTAAAATATTTAAAAACTCGTTTTTGGTTATGCAGTCTTGATGATAGTGTTTTGCCATAAAGTTGTTTTTGTTAAATGCTATTTCGGGGTAGGCAATTAATCCATGAGTAAACAAGTGCTCTACGTTGGTGGTGTAGTAAAAATCGGCTTGTGCATGACATGATTTTTGTGGCACGTAAAAGAACGAAAAACAGAATATAAAAACAATAAAAATATAAATAAATTTTTTCATATTATTATTTTTATTAAAAAAATAAAAAAAATACACAAAAATTAAATAAAAATTGTCAAAAAAATACATTTTTTTTAAAATATTGTATGCTATTATTCCCTTAGGGAGTAAGCGGATGGAGAAGGAATTGTATTACAAAAAAATAATTTACAAAAAAAATGCATTTGACGATTTAAAAACATATATAAAATTAAATTATAACGACCAAAAAATATTGTTAATTAATTCTAAAAGTTTAGTGCCAGAAGATGTTACAAACATTTTAAATTCTTTAATTGTTGGAACAAAACGGGTTGAGCAATTTGTGGTGAGAAACAATTTAAATAAGGATGAACTTTTAAGGCTAGAGAAAAAAGTAAAAGATGCAAATTTATTAGTTGCGTTTGGCGGAGGTTCTTGTGTGAATGCTACAAAGTATTTTGCACATAAATTTAATTTGTCATATATTGTTTGTCCTAGTATGGCTAGCGGGCTATCTTATTTTTCGCCTTTTTGTGTAAATCCGTTTAATGAGTGTAAAAGTTTTTATGCAAAAATGCCAAATAAAATTTTTATTCAAGAGTCTGTTATTGCTTCTTCTAGTCTGCAGGTTAATATTGCAGGATTGAGTTTTTTAAATTCGCTTAGGTGTATATATGCCGAAGGGAAAATATTGGATGATGAAAAGTTAAAGGATGTTTTTTTTGGGCTGGAGAAATTGTTTGATAAGTTATATCAAGAGCAGCCTCAAATTTTAATGTGTGGCGAAGATGGAAATTTGGTTCTTATGGATTTGCTTATAGACTTCGGGTACTACATTAATTATATAAATTTAAATAATACGTATTTAATGAATATGTATTTAATAAGCGAAAGACTGAATAAAAGTAGTGAGTTTTCTGGTAAAAAGTTACTAACTTATGGTAAGTTTATTTTGCAAACA
>JAZSMW010000085.1:0-10865 GCA_045536095.1 Clostridia bacterium | reverse complement strand
AACATGAATGGTTGTTCATGTTTTTTTGTGCGTAATTACTAATAAAAATTTTTTACAATTCTTCCGATAGGCTTTTTAAACTAAAAACAACCGAAGAGTAGGCATACTTAATGTTAGATGTTAAAGAGTATGATTTTTGATTTATAAGATTGTTTATAGTTGTGTTTAAACTATTAAGTTTTGTTTTAATTAAAATTAAATAAGAGGACAAATTGTCATTAAACATTGTGTTAAAATTATTTTGAACTTTAGAAACTTCGCCACCAATTTCATTAATAGAAAGTTGAGCATTAACCTCGGTTATAATTGAAGTGTCTAAACTCACGCTTAAATCGTACAACTTTTTGTATGTGTTTTTAAACAAACTCAGGCTTTGGTTTAAAACTTCTTTTTCTTCGGGTTTTAAATTGTTGCTAAAAGTTGTTTTTTTAATTTGTAATTCAAGAATGTCACAAGAGGGTTTAGTTTCTATTAAATTTAATTTAACTTTTTTTGCATCCTCTAAATTTTCGTATATGCTAGCAATAATATAATAAGTGTTGTTTTGTAAATGAACATAACCAGCACCACCTAAACTTTTGCAACTTTCTGAACTTTCGGTTGCCTGAACTTTGTTGGTGTGACTAGTAGTGTAAACGGCATACATGCTAACGCCCCAGTACGAAGTTTCGTTATTTGTAAAAGAAAATCCTCCAACGGCTATTAAACTTGAAAAAATATCTGCCATGCTAATTACGGCTCCGGTTGAGACAAACAAAACAAATATTATAAAAAGTTTGCTAAAAATATTTCTTTTTTTCATTGCAATAATATATGCGATGATTTTTTTGTGTATGCACAAACAAAAGGTGAGATGCAAATAATGAAAAATGTTTTGAATAAAAATAGTAATGTGATAAACTAAAAACAGTGAGGTAGATATGAAAAGAACAATTAAAGATATTGATGTTAGCGGGAAAAGAGTTTTACTTAGGGTAGACTTTAATGTCCCTTTAGATGAAAACGGGAATATAACCGACACAACAAGAATTGATGTGGCTCTTCCAACAATTAAATATTTACTTATGCATAACGCAAAAGTTATTGTGTGTTCACACTTGGGTAGGCCAAATGGTGAAGAGGCAAAATATTCTCTTTTGCCGGTTGCAAAGTATTTGTTAAATGAATTATTGGGCAGGGTTTTCTTTGCTCCAGACTGCATTGGCAAAGCTGCAAAAGATAAGGTAAAAACTTTAAAAGAGGGCGAGGTTTTATTGCTAGAAAACCTTAGGTTTTATAAAGAAGAAGAAAAAAATGATCCAATTTTTGCAAAAGAACTAGCATCGCTTGCCGACATTTATGTTAATGATGCTTTTGGAACGGCACATAGAAAACACGCATCAACTTATGGAGTTGCAAAACTTTTACCAAATGCAGTTGGCTTTTTAATGGGTAAAGAAATTAATGCAATAACCTCGGTTATAGATGAACCCGAAAGGCCTCTACTTGCTATACTTGGTGGAGCAAAGGTGGAAGATAAAATTCCTTTAATTAAAAACTTTATAACAAAATGCGACACAATAATAATTGGTGGCGGAATGGCTTTTACATTTTTAAAGGCTATGGGCACCGAAATTGGCAATTCTCTTTTAGAGGTCGACAAAATAAAAACAGCAATGGAAATTTTAGACGAAGCACAAAAAAACAATGTAAAAATTGTTTTACCGGTGGACTATATGTGTGCAACGGCATTTAGCCCAAAGGCAAAAGCAAAATTGGTTGTTGGCGATATTCCAAACGGTTTGCAAGGGTTAGATATTGGTCCAAAAACAATTAAATTGTTTAAAAAAGAAATTTCAAACGCTGGGTCTATTATATGGAATGGGCCACTAGGGGTGTTTGAATTTAAAAATTTTGCTAAAGGAACAACGGCAATAGCAAAAAGCATAATAAAGTTTAAAGGCAAGGTTGTTGTTGGCGGTGGCGATAGCGTGTCGGCGTTAAATAAGGTTGGAAAAACAAATAGAATATATCACGTTTCTTCAGGTGGTGGGGCTAGCCTAAAACTTATGGGTGGAGAGTCTTTGCCGGGCGTTGATGTAATTTCTAATATTTAAATTTGGGAGTAAAAACATGAAAAAATATATTTTGGGCAACTTTAAAATGAATATGAATGTTAAAGAAACGGAAAAATATATAGAGGCTTTTTTGCCATTAGTGGAAAACAGCAAAAACGAAATTGTAATTTTTCCTAGTTTTACAAATTTAATGTTTGCTAAGCAAAAATTAACCGCATCAAAAGTTTTGCTGGGTGCACAAAATGTTTATAGCGAGCCAAGGGGAGCCTATACGGGAGAAGTTTCTGGCGCAATGCTAAAAGGTGTTGGCGTGGATTATGTTATTGTTGGGCACAGCGAAAGAAGAAAATTATTTTTAGAAAAAAATGAAGTGGTAAATAAAAAAATTAAAGAGGCGCTTGGGCAGGGCTTAAAGGTTGTTTTGTGTTTAGGCGAAACAAAGTATGAAAGGCAAAACAAAAAATATAAACAAGTTTTGGAGCGTGATGTTGCAGAATGTTTAAAGGGATTATACGAAAATGAACTTAAAAACATTATTGTGGCATATGAACCTGTTTGGGCAATTGGCACGGGCAAACTTCCAACTGTTAAAGAAATAGAAGAATGTGCACAAATTATAAAAGATAAAATAATATGTGAATTTTCTGAAAAGTCTTGCAAAACAGTTAAAATATTATATGGTGGAAGCATAACAACACAGAACGCAAAACAATATGCCGAAATTAAAGATATAAATGGTTTGCTTGTTGGAGGGGCATCGCTTGATGCAACAAATTTTGCAAAGATTTGTAATATTTAAAAAAATTAATTAAAAATAAAATTAGAGAAAATTTTTTAAAGCAATATAAAAAGTACATTATCGTGGCTAGATAAGGTACTTTTTTTATTGACTAATTTTAATTTTTAGTGGGCAAAAATTAAGATTGTTTGTTGGTAAAGCATTATCACCTTTGACAAATAAAAGCCTTTGTGGTATATTCATAACATATGAAAGAAATAAAAACAAAAAGGTGCCCAAGGTGCCAAACAAAAAACGGAATGGCAAGCTATAGATGCTCCGAATGTGGGCTTGTTTTTTCTAGGGTAGAAAATGGAAGCAACCAACTCGCAAAATCGTTAATACTTGCTGGTAAAAAAAATTACATTGTTAATGCAAAAATGTTTCCAAAGGATGTAAGCAAAAAAAAGTTTTTATTGCTTTCTGGTTTTTTGGGGCTGTTTGGTGCACATAATTTTTATGTGGGAAGATACAAAAAAGCTGTTATACAACTTATTTTTGGAATTGTTATTATTCTTTGCGTGGCAATTGGACATTTGGTGCCTTTTTACGATAGGTTCATGAGTTTTGCAAGTGTGCCAATTGGGTTAGATGTTTTTATATGCGCATTTGATTTTATAGATGCAATTTTTAATAAATATAAAATACCGGTAGCGGTAGATTATTCTAATGGAGGAAAGTAAGCCATGGCAAAAGTTGTTGTGGGAGTTAGTGGTGGTGTAGACTCATCAGTTGCTGCATATATATTAAAACAGCAAGGCCACGAAGTTATTGGTCTTTTTATGGTTAACTGGGAAGAAGATAGTGAGTCGTGTACTGCGGAGGCCGATTACGAAGATGTAAAAAGGGTTTGTAACGCAATAGGAATACCCTATTTTAGTGTTAATTATGCAAAAGAATATTATGATAGAGTGTTTACCTACTTTTTAGATGAATATAAAAAAGGAAGAACTCCAAACCCAGATGTTTTGTGCAATAGAGAAATTAAATTTGGGCCATTTTTAGAGTTTGCAAGAAAATTAGGTGCCGATTACATTGCAACAGGACACTACTGCAAAAAGGTAGAAAAAGATGGTGCATACTATTTATGCAAGGCAAAAGACCTAAACAAAGATCAGTCATATTTTTTAAATCAACTTAATCAAGATCAGTTAAAAGATGTTTTATTTCCACTAGAAGATATGCAAAAACCTCAGGTTCGACAAATTGCCGAAGAACTTGGCCTTGTTAATGCCACAAAAAAAGATAGTACGGGCATTTGTTTTATTGGAGAACGCAATTTTAAAAAGTTTTTAAGTGAATATTTGCCCGCAAAAAAAGGAGATATTAAAACTCTAGATGGCACAGTTGTAGGAACTCACGATGGGTTGATGTACTACACAATTGGGCAGCGTCGTGGCCTTGGAATTGGTGGTAGAAGCGATTCTAACGGTGAAAGATGGTTTGTTTTAAGCAAAGATTTACAAAATAATGTGTTATATGTTTCGCAAGGTGAGGGTGAAGAGTTGTTTTCTTCTGCTATGGTATCTGAAAAATTTAATTGGATTCCTCACGAACCAGATATTAAAGAGTTTGATTGTTATGCTAAATTTAGGTATTGTCAGCCCGACCAAAAGGTGCGCGTAAAAATTGTTGAAGATCATGTAGAGGTAAGTTTTTACGAAAAGCAAAGAGCTGTAACTCCAGGTCAATATGTTGTTTTGTATCAAGACGGCGAAGACGGAAATTCTTACTGCCTTGGTGGAGCTGTTATAAGTGAAGTTATTAAATAAGGAGAAAATATGAGAGCGGTTGTACAAAGAGTTAAATATGCAAAACTTTCTGTAAATGGAGAGGTTGTTTCGCAAATAAATCAAGGTCTTTTAATTCTTCTTGGAGTTGGTGTTAACGATACACAAAAAGAAGCATTGTATTTTGCAGATAAATTGGCAAAGTTAAGAATTTTTGAAGACGAAAATGGAAAAATGAATTTATCGGCAAGCCAGGTAAACGCCGAATATTTGCTTGTTTCTAATTTTACACTATATGGCGATACAAAAGGCAGTAACAGACCAAGTTTTACACTAGCTGCTCGTCCAGAAATTGCAGAGCCGTTGTATAGTTTAATTGCAAGTAAATTAAACGAGCAAGTGCCAACCAAAACTGGAATTTTTGGCGCCGAAATGTTTATAGATATGTGCGCAGATGGTCCAACAACCATTTTGTTAGATAGTGATATGAGTAACTAAATTATAAAAATAAAGGTTTTAATAAAACAAACAAAAAAATTGCGGGATCCGCAATATTTTTTATATATACATATTATTTTTTATTCAAGGGAGATACCAACGCCAAAAAGTATCATTAAACCTTTATATATTTATGAAATAACCTGTCCATTAACAGAAAGTTTCGCAAACTTAACACGCTGAATGCTCTCAAAAATTAATATTGCAATAAGTATGCTATTGTGATATAATAAAAAAAAAGAGATTAAAATGCAAATTAAATTTTTACAAGATTATAAAGCTTATAAAAAGGGCGAAATAATTAAAAAACCAAGAGTTGTTGCCCAAAAACTTATTAGTGAGGGCTATGCAGAAGGTGTTAAAAAGTCTTATAAAATTCAAGATTTATATGTTGCACCAATTATTGAGTCAACAAACAAAAAGCTTGTAAGTTATTCTGGTAATATAAGACACATGGGTATTTTTACAAAAGAAATTTATGGTTTTGCTAAAACCTTTCCCAAGTATATTCATATTAGAACAAACAAGACATTTATAAATAATTATAGGTTAGAATATGATGATCACGAAATCATAAGAGCGGGATTAGTTGTTGATGAGTTTAAAGTACAAAAATTTTCTGAAAGGTTTTTTGATAAAATGTTAAAAAATGGTTGGAAAGAAAACGGAAGAATAAGTTATGAAGATATTATGCAACTAGAAAATGAACTTAATGGAATTAATGTTAAGCAAAATGATGGCAGAGATTGTTAAACAAAAAGATGCAAACGGATATTGCATCTTTTTGTTTAATTAAAAGTTTTTAAAAGAGTGCAAGAAAAGATTTTTTCAAAAATTTTTTCTCGCATTATTTTAGCATTAAAATATAATTATTTTTTATTTGCAAGGGCGGTGCTAACAGCCAAAGCTACAGTTGCACCAACAATTGGGTTATTTCCCATACCAATAAATCCCATCATTTCAACATGAGCTGGCACCGATGAAGACCCCGCAAACTGTGCATCACAATGCATTCTGCCAAGAGTGTCGGTTAAGCCATAAGACGCAGGTCCCGCTCCAACATTGTCTGGGTGAAGAGTTCTGCCAGTTCCTCCGCCAGAGGCAACAGAAAAATATTCTTTTTTGTTTTCATAGCACCATTTTTTATATGTGCCCGCAACTGGGTGCTGAAAGCGAACAGGGTTGGTAGAATTTCCAGTAATAGAAACATCAACTTGTTCCAGTTTCATAATTTCAACGCCTTCGGGTACATCGTAGGCTCCGTATACTTTTACGTTTGCTTTTTCTGTTTTAGAAAAAGGTTTTTCGTAATTAACCTTTAATGTGTGATTGTTGTGATCAAAGGTAGTATCTACATACGTAAAGCCATTAATTCTTGCAATAATATAAGCGGCATCTTTACCTAAACCATTTAAAATAACTCTTAATGGTTTTTTTCTTACCTTGTTTGCTGTTCTAACAATTCCCATTGCACCCTCTGCAGCAGCAAAACTTTCATGACCAGCCAAAAAGCAAAAACATTTTGTTTTTTCGCTTAATAGTTTGCTGGCAAGATTGCCGTGGCCAAGACCAATTTGTCTTTCTTCGGCAACAGAGCCTAATTTGCAATAAGCTTGCAAACCTTCTCCAATTGCAAGAGCTGTTTCTTCGGCTTTTGGGCTTGCTTTTTTTAATGCAATTGCAGTGCCAAGCTCGTATGCTAAAACAGCATCGTCAAAAGCAATTGGCTGAACTCCTTTAACAATTTCTTCTACGTTAATGTTTGCACTTTTGCAATAGTTACTTACATCGGCTACGCTTTTAAAACCGTATTTTTTTAAAACTTGTTTAACTGTATTTGCCATAAAATTCTCCTTTATTTTCTTGGATTAATAAATTTAACGCCTTCGTCAAATCTTCCGTATGTTTTTTGGCATTTTGCTCTTGCACTTTCATATGGTTCTCCATTTTCTAAAAGATTCATCAGAGCGTTAACATTCACATATTCGTAACCAATAATTTCGGAGTTGCTGTCTAGCGCTAGGCGAGTGATATACCCTTCGGCAAGGTTTAAATATCTTGGTCCTATTTTTTCATTTGCATAAACGGTTCCAACTGCACTTGCTAAGTTTTTTCCAAGGTCTTCTAACCCAGAACCAATTTCTAAACCGCCCTCAGAAAAGGCAGACTGAGTTCTACCATAAACGAGTTGTAAAAAAATTTGTTTCATTGCATCATTAATTGCGTCGCAAACAAGGTCGGTGTTTAAGGCTTCTAAAATTGTTTTACCAATTAAAATTTCGCCAGCCATTGCTGCAGAGTGAGTCATGCCCGTGCAACCAATTGTTTCTACAAGAGCCTCTTTAATTATGCCATTTTTAACATTTAAAGTTAGTTTGCATGTTCCTTGCTGAGGAGCACATTTTCCGCATCCGTGAGAAAAGCCAGATATTTGAGTAATTTCTCCAGCTTGAATCCATTTTGCCTCTTCAGGAATTGGAGATGCGCCTCTAGAGTTTAAACATTTTGTGCATTCTTTAAAGTTGTTTTCCATAAAATCTCCTTAAAATATATCTTAAGTATATAAAAAAATAAAAAAATTATCAAATAAATTAAGGTATTAAACAATTAATAAAATGAGGATTGTATTATTATTTAGTTTATTTGACTATTTTAAAAATAATTTGTTAAAATGCAAGAGTGATAGAATTAATAGAAAAAAAGAGTAAATTTTTGGGTTATGCATTTAATGTTTCTTCGGTTGCAGAGGTAACTAAAATAATAGATGGCTTAAAAAAAGAACATAAAAAATGCACACATATTTGTTATGCATATTCAATTAAAACAGGCGGGGTTTTTGAACGGGCGGTAGACGATGGCGAACCAAGCGGAACTGCTGGCAGGCCAATTTTAAATGTTATACAAAAAAAGAATTTAAAAGACGTGTTGCTTGTGGTTGTTAGGTATTTTGGAGGAATAAAGTTGGGTGCTGGCGGGCTTGTAAGAGCATACACAAAAGCTGCAAGTAGTGCATGTGAGGAATTATGATAATTACAAACATAAAAAGAAAAGGAAAGTCTGAAACATATTATGTTTATGTGGATGACGAGTATTATGCTCTTATAGAGGCGGAGTTTATTTATAAAAATCATTTAAAAATTGGAACTCAAATTGAAGAACAAAAGTTAAAACAAATAAAAACAGAAAGCGATAAACTTTTATGTTCTGGTGTTGCTCTTAATTATATTTCAAAAAGTTTAAAATCCGAATTTCAATTAAAGAATTACTTAAAATTAAAAAAATTTGATATGGACGCAATTAACGAAACTGTTCAAAAGTTAAAGGGGTATGGATATTTAAATGATGAATATTATGCCACCTCGCTAGCAAAAGAGATGAGCAAAAGTAAGGGCAAGCGTTTTATTAAAAATTCATTGATGCAAAAAGGTGTGCAAGCATGCAAAATTGAAGGTGTGTTGCAGGAAATAGACAATGAGGACGAAACATGCTTTAACGTTGCTCAAAAGTGGTTAAGAGGAAAGGTTCAACCGCTAGACTTAAACGGTAAGCAAAAGCTGTATAGGTTTTTAATGGCAAGGGGCTTTTCTCACGAAACGGTAAAGAGTGCATTATATAAATTAAACGAGGAAATAAACGATGATAGGTATTGATGTTTTAGAAGTTTCAAGAATGAAAAAAGCATTAAAAGTTAACACATTTAAACAAAAGGTTTTTACTGAAACAGAAATTGAATATTGTGAAAAGTTAAAAAACGCTGCGGCGCATTACACGGGTTTTTTTTGTGCTAAAGAGGCAGTTATGAAAGCGTTAAAAGACTGCAAAAAAATTACCTTTAATCATATACAAATTTTGCACGATGTAAATGGTGCTCCTTGTGTTGAACTTTTTGGCGAAGCAAAAAAAGTTTTTGAAAGTATGGGGTATAAAAATATAGAAATTTCTATATCACAAACAAAAACAATAGCAACAGCAATTTGTATGTTAAGATAGTGTTTTTATAATTTGATAAATAATAAAAAATGATTACAAAATTTGAGGTTGTTTATATTTTATGTAGCAGGAAATATCGTAAATCGGCGAATTTATTTGCAAGATTTTAGCAGTATTTCCGCCCGTACCAAAGGGCCATTGCTTTTGTGAATAGCAAAAGTGTATTTGTGAAACAAATGCATAATTTTAAATTTATTTAAAATTGCGATGGCTTTTTATATTAAAAAGTTAAAAGTTTAGATACTAATATAGGAAAAATTTGTTATACTATTTTAGAGGGTAGTGTTGGGGGTACAAATGAAAAAGAAGTTATTTATATTTTTGAGTGTTATTTTAATTGGCTTAACTTTGGGTTTTGTTGCTGTTGAATCTAATACAAAAGTTGTTTATGCAAACTCACAAGCGGAAAGAGTTTCTTTTGATGAATTTTCTGGCAATATTATGGAAATGTTTTTATATGAACAAGATGCTCAGATAATGAGTTACAGTGTTAATGAAAATTCAGATAATAATGAAATCAAAAGATTTAATAGATTAATTGTTAAAAGTTATTCTAAGCTAAATGATTGTGGAGCAATTGCCAAAAGTGGAATGTTTAATGGCTATCAAATTTTTCAATACTCTTCTAAAGAGGCAACAGATAATGCGTTTAACTATTTTTCAAGTTTAGAGTGCGTTGAATATATTGAATATGATTATGAATTTGAAGTTTGTTCGGTTGTAGAATCTACACAGGGCAAAAGTTATGCAAATGATTATTATGACAATATTGGTGTAGATGATTTTAATAATTTTTTAGTCAATAAGGTTGGAATGGGAAAACTTAATGAGGTTGTTGTTGCTGTTTTAGATTCCGGTATCGACACCGATCATGAATTCTTTACTGGTAGAATTGTTAGTGGCGGAAAAAATTTTATAGACACAACTAAAACATACGAAGATGATAATGGACATGGAACACATGTGTCAGGAATTATCACAGATTTAACTTTTAACAATGTAAAAATTTTGCCAATAAAAGTGTTGGGTGCAGATGGAAAATCTGCTGGATCTTCTGTACTTCTAGGATTGCAATATGTACATGAATTGGTTGTGGGAGGTACTATTCCTATTTGTGCGGTTAACATGAGTCTTGGTGGATATGGTTCTTTTGAGTATGGGGTAGAGTTGATTAATAATCTTCATAATTTAAATGTTTTAACAATTTGTTCGGCAGGAAATGATAATAGAGATACCATAGATCATGCGCCTTCTAACGTTGAGAAGGCAATAACTGTTTCTGCGGTTGCGTATAGTGAGGATGAAGCACTTTGGAAAAAAGCAGCTTTTTCAAATTGGGGAGATGAAGTTGATATTTCTGCTCCAGGTAGTGCAATAAATAGTGCAAAAATGGGTGGAGGAACAATTAAATTTGATGGTACTAGCATGGCGGCTCCGCATGTTTCTGCTGCAGTTGCGTTGATAAATAGTTATAACAATACATTTAATTCAGAATATATTACAAATTTAATTAAGGGTTTTTCTTTAGATTGCAATGGTTTGGGTTATGATAAATATTTTGGAGCAGGGGTTTTAAACTTAAGCAAAGCACATTTGAAATATTTAAACGAGGTAAATTTTAGCGTTTTATCTCAAGAATGTTCTGAGCCGTTTAATTTACAATTAAGTTGTGTAGAGTCAAATAATAAAATTGTTTACACATTAGATGGAAGCTTGCCATCGCTACAAAATGGTAAAGAATATAAGGCTCCCATCTTAATTGATAAAACAACTAGGGTTTTTGCAATTGCTTATAAAATTCAAAGTGGTGTT
>JAZSMW010000046.1:0-2264 GCA_045536095.1 Clostridia bacterium | reverse complement strand
TACACTAGGAATTCCACTTTCCTCTCCTGCACTCAAGAAAATCAGTTTTAGTTGCAGTTCCTCAGTTGAGCCGAGGGATTTCACAACTAACTTAATTTCCCGTCTACGCACCCTTTACACCCAATAAATCCGGATAACGCTCGCTCCCTACGTATTACCGCGGCTGCTGGCACGTAGTTAGCCGGAGCTTCCTCCACAGGTACTGTCATTTTTTTCTTCCCTGTCGACAATAGTTTACAATCCAAAGACCTTCTTCCTATACGCGGCGTCACTGCATCAGAGTTTCCTCCATTGTGCAATATTCCCGACTGCTGCCTCCCGTAGGAGTCTGGGCCGTGTCTCAGTCCCAATGTGGCCGTTGTGCCTCTCAGCTCGGCTACTGATCATCGTCTTGGTAGGCCGTTACCCCACCAACTAACTAATCAGCCGCGAGCCCATCTTTAAGCGGATTGCTCCTTTGGCATTTCCTTCATGCGGAGGTAATGCTTTATGCGGTATTAGCAATGATTTCTCACTGTTATTCCCCTCTTAAAGGTAGGTTGCTCACGTGTTACTCCCCCGTCCGCCACTAAACTTTCGTATCATGTAAACATTCAACTAAGTTCCGTTCGACTTGCATGTCTTATGTGCGCCGCCAGCGTTTCTCCTGAGCCAGGATCAAACTCTCATATTAATTATTTTTTACCGCCGTTTATCTAGCGGATTTAATTCTTAATTGAGTTTTCTAACTCATGGTTATTGTTTCATACTTTTCGTACGATTTATTGTTTCTTTTTCGCTTGGTTTCTCTTTTCTCTCATTGTTTACTTTTCAATGTACTTTGTTCCGCATGGAACATTTTTTAGTATAACATCTTCCGCAATGTTTGTCAACAAAATTTTTAATTATTTTTTTAGGAAAATTTATACTAATTTGTATTAATTTTGCACTCGATTTTTTATGTGATTTTTTGTGTTTTTTTGTCGTTTTCCTGAGTGCTTGATTATAATAACATTTATATTTTTTAATGTCAACACTTTTTCGAAAATATTTTTAAATTTTTTTAAAAAGAAAAAACAGCATAACTTTTTATTAGTTATACTGTTTTTCAAAACAATCATTTGCGTTCTGAAATAGGCCATACAGTTACTTTAAACTTATTAATCATCTGCTCTGTTTCACACCTAAATTTATACAACTCATCATCAAACTTTTCCTTAAGTGCCGCATATTCTTTTTCTCTCTCGGCTTCAAAACATTTAATATATTTTTCGCCAAACAATTTGGCTAAATACATTTGCCACGCTTCGTGATGCCTTGAATCTTTTCCTTCAAGCAATCCAAGCGGAGTTATCCTTCCATTGTGCCATTTTATCCAAATAAATCTACTCGAGAATACTGCGCATCTTATTCCCTTAGAACATTTAAAATACATCTTGCAAATAGGCTTTTCGTCTTCATCAGAAGCACGCCAATTAGTTTTTAAATTATTTTTCTCAATCATACAAATTTCTTCTTCGTATATCTGTTCCAAAAACTTCTTCACGATATCTGGTGTAATACGCTTAACAATAGACAAGTTTTTCATACTGTTTCCTCCTTATAAATTATTAAAGAAGTTTTATAACAACAATATATTGTTGCGTGTCTATTATATATACCGGTTCAAATTATGTCAATTCTATTTAATCATTTCTAAAAATTCTGCTTCTGTTATTATTTTTATTCCTAACGATTCTGCTTTTGTAAGTTTGCTTCCCGCTTCTTCGCCAGCTAATACATAGTCTGTCTTTTTAGATACACTTGATGATGCTTTACCGCCAAATCTTTCTATTATTTCTGTTGCTTCATTTCTACTTAATGTTGGTAGTGTGCCTGTTAACACAAATGTCTTTCCTTCAAATCTGTTATCAACTATATCTTGTTTTTCGCTTTCTGTATTTACTCCCGCTTCTTTTAATCTACTAATTAAATCTTTTGTTTGTTCACTTTCAAAAAACTTAACTAAACTTTGCGCCATTATTTCTCCAACTTCATATATATTATTGTAATCTTCTATTGTTGCATTTTGCATTTCTTCTATATTATTAAAGTGCTTTGTTAATATTTTTGCAGTTTTCAAACCTATATGTCTTACTCCAAAAGCATTAATTAATTTGTCTAACGAATTTTCTTTACTTTTGTTTATTGCATTAATCAAATTATTAGCAGATTTTTCTCCTGTTCTTTCTAATGTTAATATGTCTTCTACTGTTAAAGTATATATATCTGCAATATTAGATACT
>JAZSMW010000005.1:0-8512 GCA_045536095.1 Clostridia bacterium | reverse complement strand
CTAAAATTTTTGCAGTTTCTTCACCCATGGTAAACCCTCTGCCGAAAGAATATTCGTATGCAAGTAGACCATTTTCTTTACAAAATTTTGGAGCATCAATACTTTTTTTATAACCACAAGAATAAAAAATTTGACTATTCCCAGCTGGGCCAAATCTGATTATATTATTCAAAGTTCACCTCCAAATAAGAAACATCTCCATTTTCAACATCGTTTAATGTGCACGCATCCATGATGTTAAAGTTGCCACATTTTGTACGTATAATACTAAGCATAGTACCATATGTTGATAGTTCTCGTGCCATGTCTCTACATAAGCTTCTAATGTAAGTTCCTGCAGAACATGAAATTTCAAACTCAAAATTGTTGTTTCCAAAACCCCTAATTAACTCTATATTATAAATTTCAACTTCTTTTGGTTTTACTTCCACTTCCTTTCCTTCACGAGCCATTTCATAAGCTTTTTTACCATTAATTTTTTTTGCAGAAAATACTGGAGGCAATTGATTTTGTTTACCAATAAATTTAGGTATTATTTCAATTATCTCTTCATTAGTTAACTCTTTAATGTGATTTTCATTTATGACTGTGCCCTCGCTGTCTAGCGTATCCGTTTCATATCCAAAATGAAATGTTGCTAAATAGGTTTTTGTTTTCTTTAAATATTCATCAAATAGTTTAGTAGCTTTATTTACTCCAACAAGAAGTATCCCCGTACCATAAGGGTCTAGCGTTCCCATATGTCCTGCCTTTTTTACGCCTAATAGCCTAGCCACTTTTTTAACGGCATAAAAAGAGGACATCCCGCTTGGCTTATTTAAATTTATTATTGCATTCTTGTCAAACATTAGTTCTTTTGTTCCTTCTGTTTTATTTGATTTAGACAGTCTTCATATAGCATTTTTGCATGTTTAACTGGTGCACCAACAAAGGCAAAACCTGCCGCCATTGAATGACCTCCTCCGCCATATTTTGAAGCAATTTCACAAGCATTATAGCCTTCTTTGCATCTTATACTAACACTATAAGTATTTTTTTCGTTTTGATTAATTCCAAATGCAAAAATATTATCTTCTATGTTCAACATTTCGTTAACATAGCGTTTGGTATTATCCGTTCCTGCCTCTTTAATAATTTTATTTGTAAAAATCATATACGCAACTTTATTTTCATTGAACATATTTGCATATACCATCTTTTTAAGCTTTATATCAGCCTTTGTTTGATATTTTTTGTAATAATATATAATTCTCTTAGTATCTGCGCCTAAACCATACAATTTTGAGGCAGTTATGTGAGTTTCTTCCTGTACATTGTCATGCTCAAAACAACCAGTGTCACCAACAACTCCAGCAAATAAACAACTAGCAATATCCTTTGTAATCTTTACTTTTAATTTTGTAAGTAAATCAAATATTATTTCGCTACAACTTGCCCTATACGGTTCAACATAATTGATTTTTGCTTCCAAATCTCTACTTTCGTGATGATCTATACAAATTGTGTTGTTATGCAAATCAAACACTGGACCATATTTCCCCAACAATCTTTTTGACGCAACATCAACAGCAATAACAAGATCAAAATTTTCAGCATCTAAATCTCCACTGATTTCCTCATTAAAATTAAAAAGCCTAAATTCTTCTGCCTTTTTTTTAGTATCTACAAACATTTGCACATGCTTATTCATGCCTCTTAACGCAAGACAAAGAGCAGACATACTGCCCAAACAATCCTCATCAGGAGATATATGTGCTATAATGCCTACTCTTTTACTTTGTTTTATTTTTTTAATTATTTGTTTCATCAAAATTTTCCCCATTTTGTGTTTCTTTAGGAATTTCTAACTTTCCTAACAATTCATTAACTCTTTCGCTATTGTCTTCTCCAACATCAACAATAAAAGTTATTGCAGGAGCATAAGGAATTTTTACCATGCTTATAAGTTCTCTCTTAATATAACCTTCGCTCCTTGTTAATATTTCTTTAACCTTTTGTTTATTTCCGCTAAGCACAGAAAAACCAACTTTTAGGTGCCTAAAATCTGCCGAAACATTTACATAAGTTAATGTAATAAACTCACACTTTAATCTAGGGTCATTAATTTTTTCTTTAATAATTGTTGATAATGCCTTAATAATTTCAGAATTTGCGCGCTCTTGCCTAATACTTGCCATAGTGCCTAACTCCTTTTTATTTCAACCTTTTCATAAATCTCAAAGATATCGCCAACTTGAACTCCTGTAGAATCTTTTAATTTTATACCACACTCATAACCAAAGTTGACCTCTGCTTTATCATCTTTTTGAATCTTTAATGCATCTATTTGTGTTTCTAATATTTTTTCTTCGCCTCTATATACATTTACATATGCATTTCTTGTTGCTTTACCATCTTTAATGTAAGAACCACAAACTATGCCCGCAGAAGAAAGTTTAAACATTACCCTTACTTCGCTATGACCAATTACAACATCTTCATATTTAATTGATAACATACCATTTAAGGCATTTGTTATTTCTTCTACACATTCGTATATTACTTTATACGACTTAATTTGAACCTTTTGATTTTCGGCAAAAGCTTCTATTTTACCATTTAATTTTAAATTAAAGTTAATTATTATTGCACCGCTTGCTTGAGCAAGAACCACATCAGATTCTGTAACGGCCCCTGCACCACTGTGAATACATACAACCTTTGCCTCTTCGTTTTTCATGGCAGTTAAGGTTTGCTTTAATGCCTCAACAGAGCCCTGAACGTCTGCTTTTATAATTAAATTTAATGTCTTTAATTTACCCTCGTTTACCCTATCCATAAAATCGTCTAACGATACGCCAGAAGTAGAATTAGCTCTTTCTTCTTTAATTTTGCTAATTCTTTCTTGAATAACTTGTTTAGACATCTTTTCTTCTACTGCATATACTTGATCACCAGCGTTTGGAACTTCATCTAACCCTAAAACTGATACTGGGGTGGATGGAAGAGCCTCTTTTAACGTTCTGCCATTTTCATCAAACATTGCTCTAACTTTACCAAATGTTATACCTGTTATAACACTATCTCCAACTCTTAGTGTTCCATTTTGAACAAGAATTGTTGCAATTGGACCTCTGTTTTTATCTAATTCTGCCTCTATAACAACACCCACAGCAGTTTGTTTTTCATCTGCTTTTAGTTCTTCCATTTCTGCAACCAATAAAATGCTTTCTAACAATTTATCTATTCCAACGCCTTGTTTAGCAGAGATAGGTACTATTATTGCATCCCCACCCCATTCTTCTGGCAAAACTCCATTTTCAGCAAGCTGTTCTTTAATTCTCTCTGGTTTTGCTTCTGGTTTATCCATTTTGTTTATTGCGACAATCATTGGGCAATTTGCTGCTTTAATGTGAGCTATTGCCTCTTTTGTTTGTGGCATAATTCCATCATCGGCAGCAACAACTAAAATCGCAATATCGGTAACTTGAGCGCCACGGGCACGCATTGATGTGAACGCTGCGTGACCTGGTGTGTCTATAAATGTTATTTTTTCGTTATTCCATGTTACTTGATAAGCGCCAATTTTTTGAGTAATACCACCGGCCTCTCCGCTTACAACATTTGTTTTTCTTATGGCATCAAGAAGAGATGTTTTTCCGTGATCTACGTGCCCCATAACAGCTACAACCGGAGGCCTTTTTGTGGCATTTTCTCCTATTTCTTTAGATTTTTCTTCTAGTTTTTCTTCGTATGTTTTTTCTAGTTTTTGTTCTAATTTTACTCCTAATTCTTCAGACACTAATTCTGCAGTTGCAAAATCTACAGAGCTATTTATTGTTGCCATTATTCCAAGTAGCATCAACTTTTTAATAATTTCTGTAACTGGTTTTCCTGTTTTCTCTGATAATGTTTTAACTGTTACATTTTCTGTTGTAATAACAGCACTTTCTACTGCAGGAGCAACAAAAACCTTTTCTTTTTTCTTTGTTTTTGTTAATTTCCTGCTACCCATTCTAACACCATCAATTTCTTCTGAATACGCAGAATCATCAACAATAAAGCCTCTTTTCATTAAAGCCTTTTTGCTCATCTGCTTTTTTTCGTCATATTGAGACTTGACAGGTGCCTTTTTACCAGCAAAAGTTTTTTCTGGCGTTGCCAATATCTTACTATCTTCTAATGGAACAAATGATTTAAATGCATTACCTTTACTTGGTGCAAAACCATTTGATTGTTTATTAAACTGTTTTGGACCTTGTTGCTTATTAAAATTATTAAATTGGCGATTTTGTTGATTATACGGCCTTTCACCATTTCTTTCTTTGTTTTGGTTAAATGGTCTATCATTTTTATATTGCGAGTTGTTTTGCTTAAATTGAGGGTTTCGCTGAGGGTTTTTATTGCCTTGAAAACTTTTATTTTGATTATTGCTTATTTTATTTGAAGAATTCTCTACCTCTTGAGTTATCTCTTCTACAACAGGGGTCAGTTCAACCTCAGGCTCAACTTCTTTTTGTGCTTTTTCTTCATTTTTGCTCAATAAAGCACGGGAAACAATTTTTAAGGTTTCCTCCATTTGAGTCTTTGCCCCTCTTAAGTCTCTCAAAAACTCTTGCATTTCACCGCTCATTTGTAATTTATGAATTGTTTTTAGGTTAGTTAACCCATTTGTTTTTTCTTGATTAGCCATCTTCACCTCTTAATAAATTTATTATTTGCTCGCTTATACCCTTATTTTTTATGGCAAAAATTTTTGACTTGTTTGTGCCGGCTATTTCATTAAAATCATTAACTGAAAGCATTTTTATTGTACAATTACAAGCCTCAAGTTTTTGTATGGTTTTTTGTATTGTCTTACCAAAATCTTCTCTATATAAAACCAAATACAATTTATGCGAGTATCCATCTAAATTATCAGTTCCCCAAATAACATAATTTGCCCGCTTGGCAATGTTAACATATCCATTTATTTTTTGTGCTACTTTATTATTCAATTGAACTCCTCTATTATTGTATTTAACACTTCTTGCGGTACTTCGCATTTAAATGCTCTATTTAAAACTTTTTGTTTTTTTATTTTTTCAATACATTCTAAGGATGAACAAATGTAAGCACCTCGCCCAGCAGCCTTACCAGTTTTATCTAAAAAAATTTCTCCACTAGAATTCTTTACTAGTCTAATTAAATTTGACTTGTTAAATATGTTTCTACAAATGAAACACATTCTACTTGCTTGATGTTTCAAATCTACTCCTTAATTAATATCTTCAAAATCTGCAAATGAATCGTCATCATCTAATTCTGTAATTTCGTAATCTACATCTTGAGTGTTTTCAACCTTGCTTTGTGGCTTAACATCAATCTTCCACCCAGTAAGCCTTGCTGCCAATCGAACGTTTTGCCCCATTTTACCAATTGCTAACGATAATTTATCGTCTGGGACAATAACTCTGGAAGCCTTTAAGCTTTCGTTAATTTCAACAGAAATAACTTCTGCTGGTGAAAGTGCTCTTGCAATATACTCTAATACATCTTCAGAATACATAACTAAATCTATTTTTTCACCATTTAATTCATTCATAATTGTATTGATTCTTGCGCCACGGTTTCCAACACATGCGCCAAGAGCATCCACATGCGCCTTTGTAGAATAAATAGAAACTTTACTTCTATTACCTGCATCACGTGCAATATTCTTAATTATAACATCGCCACTGGCTATTTCTGGAACCTCAATTTCAAAAATTTTCTTAACAAAACCAATATTAGCCCTAGACACTTGAATTTGTGGACCTTTAAAAGAATCTTTTATTTTTTTAACATATACTTTTATTCTTTGACCAATTGTGTATTTTTCACCAGGTATTTGATCGTTTTCTAGCATCACGCCTTCCATAACAGAACCAGCAAGTTGAACATATACTGTTCCGTTTTCTACACGCTTAACAATTGTTGTAATAAGTTCATCTTCTTTTTGAGAAATTTCACTTAACGCTGCATCTCTTTCAATTTCTCTAAGTTTTTGCATAACAACTTGTTTTGCTGTTTGCGCGGCTATTCTTCCAAAATCTTTAGTGCTAACCTCTTCGGCGATTTCATCGCCTACTTTATAAGATTTTTTTATTTGTTTAGCATCTTCTAGCGAAATCTCTTTTTCTGGATCTTCTACTTCTTCTACTACAGTTTTATAACTATAAATTTTAATTGTAGCTTTTTCTGGGTTTAATTTAACAGATGCAGATTTTGCCTCTCCGTAAACCTTTTTGTATGCAGATGTAAGAGCTGCTTCTAACGATTCTATAAATTGTTGTTTATTAATGTTTTTTTCTGTTTCAAGATCTTCTAGAGCTTGAAAAAAGTCTTTATTAGTCATTTGATAAATCTCCTATAAAATTAAAATTCTATTACTGGCGAACAAATTGCAACCTCACTTGTTTCAAAGGTTATTTCTTCTCCACTTGCAAGTTTTATTGTGTAACCACCATTGTCAAAATTGATAAGTTCCCCAGTGAATGTTTTTTGTTTGTTTTTTGGAACATATAACTTAATTTCCACTTGTTTGCCCTTATTTCTTAAAAAATCTTTGTGATTTTTTATTGGTCGGTCTAACCCCGCAGAACTAACATTTAAGATGTATGGTGCATCGTCTGACACATTAATTTCGTCCAATACGTCGGTTATTGCATAATTTACTTTTTCGCAATCTTCTATTTTAATGCCTTCTGGTTTATCTATATAAAAGGTTAGATTCATGCCATCTACCTTTTTGCAATACTCAACCTCAAGAACATCATAGCCAAGCCCCTCTATTATTGGAACAATATGCTGATTACATCTTTCAACAACTTTACTTGCCATTTACCCTCCGTAAAAGTATTCTTTCTTAAATTAAGCGTGGGCAAACAATTTTGCCCACGCCTAACTAAGTATGTAGCCTAATTATATCATAGTCTTTTCAAAAAATCAAGTATTTATTTAAAATATTTTAATATTTAATTAATTAAGCTCAAAGCCAAAAAGGCCTCTGCTGTTGCTGTTGCATCATAAAGAGCCCTGTGAGCATTGTCTAATGTAATGCCCAAATGTGACACTAATGTTTTTAGCTTGTAGTTAGGTAAATTAATTGCTTTGGCTCTTGCGTCCACCAAACAATCTCTAACTTCATTATTAAATGATAGTTTACAGCGTTTTGCAACATTTTGAATAAAGCCAAGATCAAAATTAACATTATAACCAACTAATACTGCGTCTTTAGCAAAAAGCATAAAATCCTTAATTATATCTGTGCTAAGAGGCTGATTTTCTACCATTTCATTTGTAATTCCAGTCAGTTGAATTATTCTTTCTGGAATCTTTTCAAAAGGTTTACAAAGCGCTTGAAATTTTTCTACAATTTGGCCGTTTACAATTTTAACAGCACCAATTTCTGTTAAATCATTTTTTTCTGCATCTAAGCCCGTTGTTTCTACATCAAAAACAACATAGGTTTTATTCATTATAAAATCTGGATATTGTTTTTTAATTTCAAATAAATTATTCTGAACAGTCCTGACATATTCCTCTGGCTTAACAAACTTATATATTTCCTGATTGTCTACAAGCTCTTCTTTTTCTTGGTCGTTCTCCTCTAATTTTTTACATAAAGATATGGCCTTAACCATATATTGCATTTCTCCATTAGTTTTTTTGTTATAGTCACCACGACATATTACATATACACCATCCTCTACTAATTTAAAATGCTTTTGTGATGTTTTATTACAAAAATGAATAGCATTAACGTTTCCTGAGCCATCGTCTATTTTAAAAGTATAGTACTTCATTTTTTCATCAGATCCCTTTGCCTTGTTTCGCCTAGGGATATATTCTTTTTCTACGAGAGAAGAAACTGTTCCTGCAAGAATGCAAGAAAGTTTTTCACCCTTTAAATTTTTGATATATTCTGGGCGGGGCATAATTTCTCCACCAAATACTTCCATTGGCTCAGTAACCTTATAACGAGGAATTTTTGCCTCAACCTTAATGTTTTTTTGCATTTCTTCTGCACGTGCCTGCAAAATTGTTTCGTCAAAATCATCATTGTTTTTTACAGCACTAACAACAAAGTCGCCACAAAAATTTTCTTTTAAAAACTTTTCAATTTTATCACATATATTGTTTGTTTGTATATACCCCAACAGCGTTTGATTTGCACTAATTTCAATTTTTACACACAAATTATCTCTATAATATGTTAAGTTTTCTTCAGTAAAATACGAAGAAATGGAATCGAAATTTTGTTTAACATATTCCATTAACTTAGCAAATACAATATTTTGATCTAAATAGCTTTTATTAAACTTGCATTCAAGCCTGCCTCTAAGATTTAAAATATCCGACACTGCTTGTTTTATTTCCTGTTTTTGCTCAACAGAAAAAATGGATTTATTTTCTGGATATATAAAATGAACAGTACATTCAGAAAATGAGGAATTATATGTAACTTTTAATAGTTTTAAATAATCATATTGGTTATTTAATTTTTTTTGCA
>JAZSMW010000049.1:0-3873 GCA_045536095.1 Clostridia bacterium | reverse complement strand
CTGCATAAAATAATTAATAGTTTTTTATACTTCATGACTCCTCTTTTGTTTTATGTAATTCTTTCTATTTTTGCACCAAGCATTGACAGCTTTTGCTCTATTTTATAATAACCCCTATCGATTATATTTACATTAGATATGCTTGTGTAACCATTTGCACAAAGCCCCGCAAGAACAAGCGCTGCACCACCTCTTAAATCTAATGCATCAACATTTGCTCCAAACAGTTCTTTTTGACCCTCAATTAAAATGGCCCTATCTTTTACCGTTATTTTTGCACCCATTTTTACAAGTTCTGGCACATGATTAAACCTGTTTTCAAACAAATTTTCAACAATTATTGTGTTCCCTTTTGCAACGGATGCAAGAGCAGATAGTGGCTGACTTAAATCGGTTGGAAAAAAAGGATACGGCATTGTTTCTATTTTTCCTAGGCCAGACATTCTTGTGCCTGCTCTTATTTTTATTTTATCATCACTCACCGCAATTTTGCAAGCAGATTTAGGCACAATATCTAATAAAGATTTAATGTGCTTAGGCCTACAGTTTGTTAATTCAACCTCGCCACCACAAATTAATGGAGCTAATAAATATGTTCCTGCAACAATCCTATCTGGCATTGGAGAATATGTTACGTCCCCCAACCTTTTTACACCTGTAATTGAAATAATGTCGGACCCCGCACCTTTAATTTTTGCTCCCATACCGTTTAAAAAATTGCATAGGTCTACAATTTCCGGTTCTTTTGCAGCCCCATATAAATATGATGTACCCTTTAAAAACATTGATGCCATAATATAGTTTTCAGTTGCTCCAACGCTAGGAAATGGCATAAAATAATTGCCTTGCTTCAAATTTTCACCATCTACATACAATATTCCATGCCGGTCTAACACTTTAGCCCCAAGCCTTTGAAGACCAGAAATGTGAATGTCTATTGGCCTAGCACCAATTGAGCATCCCCCTGGGTAAGCCACTCGAGCTTTTTTCATTTTTGAAAGTAGTGGCCCAAGAAAAAAAATTGACGCCCTAAGTTTACTAGCAAGCTCTAACGGAATGTTAAAGGTTTTAATGCTTGATGCATCCAATATGACAGAGTTTTCATATTCTTTTACGTAAACACCCAAGTGTTTTAGTATTGCCAACATGTTTTTAACATCTTCATAATATGTAATGTTGTTAAGTACAACTTTCCCTTCACTCATAATGCTTCCAGCCAATATTGGAAGAATGGCATTTTTAGAACTATCTATGAACGTTTGTCCATATAGTTTGTTTCCGCCACTAATTAATAACTTTTCCATACTCCTCACCACATCTGTATATGAAAAAGGATGTTTTTTTGTTAAAGCATTAAATTAGAGCAACAAAAACACTTTGATGACAAAGTGTTTTTGAAATATAAATATAAACTTTTTATTTTTTATTTTTAACAATATTAATTGCTGTTAAAGCAACAATGGCTACACAAACTACAGCATGTACAAAATAGCCAAAAGCAATTATGTCAAACATTTTAAAACCGTATATATCTCTTAATGAACCAATTGTTAATAAAATTGGAGAGCACAAAAGCAATACAGATAAGGATATGTTAACTATGTATAAAATAAGGTTTATTTTGTTACTTACCTTAATAACATTTAATTTTGTTAATAATGTTAAACATAATGATATAACTAATAACGCTACTGAAATTATTGTTATTAAACAAGCACCGCCTATTAAAATTTCGTGCCAATTTGGGCTTTTAATTAACTTTAATAAATTATATTGAGAAAATTTAGTTATGCCCTCTGCAAACAGAGGAAATGCCATAATTAAAAAAATTAAAACAGAAAGCCCAAGCGCAACGGAAGTTAAAATTATTGATGTTTTTTTACTCATATTTACCCCTTTACATTTTCATAGGATAATTGTACAAAAATATGCAAATTTTGTCAAATTAAATTCCAGAGTTTTAACTATTTGCCTTTTTGATTTTTATACCACTGCCCCTCCTGCCATATTTTTACAGCCTTTTGATAATGTTTTTGAGTGTTTTCGGCTAATTTGCTTTTATACTTTTGTTGTATTTCTTCTATTTCCTGCAAATACTCTTTCCAAATTTTGTCTAACTCTTCTTCGGTTGGGATTGTGGTTGGCTTGGTTAAATCTATTTCGCAAGTTGGATCAATATCGTCATCAACTCCAACATATTCCATTCCATTTTTAAGCATTGGTTTAATAGAACCAAAATTTAAAATGTCTGCGCCGCTAATTACTTTTTTAATATTCTGTTCTCTTGCAAGGTTTATAATAAATTTAACAATTGCTGTTGCATAACCTCTACCCCAATTAGCATCTTTTGTAACTCCGTCAGGCATAAATGCCAAATTAATATCATCCATTGTATATTCGCTTTTATCATCTTGCCTTACCAAGTTATAGCCAAAGCCCCAAACATCTTTATCTCCATAATCGCAACCAATTCTTACATTGCCAATAAGTTCTTTTGTTAGAGAGTCTTCTATAACAAAATAATATTGCCCATATTCGCTTGGCCAAGAATAGTCCACCATTTGCGCAATTGACTCTATGCCTGTTATAACAGTTCCGTCAGGCAAGCATACAACTGCCCGTGGAATTTCGTTAAACCTGTAGTTTTGCGGATTGCTCCAACTTTTATATAAGCGTGGCGCATCATCTTTTTTAAACCTTCTTAAAGTAACTTTTTGCCTTGTTCCGTTTTTTGCCATCACTTCTATTTCGTAAGTGTGTTTTACCATAAAACCCTTTCCTGCTTTAAATATTTTGTCTAATTTAAATATCTAACTGTTGCAAACGATGAATTATATTTACACTTAACTAATTCTTCCGTCGGCATTTGTTGATTTCTCTGTTTTTTGCGTACTATGACCACTATTAGTTGCAATTTCTAAAACATCAATTCCAAGCAATTGTTCCGATCCAAAAAATACATCCTCTCCAACGCTTGTTACACTTTTTGGAATGTTAATTTCTGTTAAACCTTCACACTGAGAAAAAGCATTGACGCTGAATTATTATGGAGTATCTACAATTTCTTTCATGCTTTGATATGTTCTTAACGCAATCTTATATTGTTTAATGTCTTTTTCCTGCTCCACTGCTGGCAATTCGACATATGGCTTACTTAAAACCCCATCTTCTTTTGCCCAAGAGTTTCTTTCTAACCATGCAGAATGGATTATTTCACCAACTTCCTCAAGAGATAAATCTGCCTCTCCCTCAATTACAGACCCTTTTCTTATTGCCAAACATGCAACAATTTTTGCGGCCTCTAAATTTTCATATTGCCAATCTGGACTCAATCGTTCAAATGGAGAGTGAGCAATATCAATTTCATAAACTCCCTCATTTAGCCTAATGTTGCTAGGTAAATTATTTGGATCTAATTTTGATATAAAATTTTTGTCTTTAATTTTTTTCCATCTTGGAGGATAGTTGCCAGTTTCATCTTGATTTTGTTGAATATAGCCCATTCTCCAATCTTCATGTAATTTATCTGCAATTTTATAATATAAAGCAATCATTTCTCTAATTTTCTTTTCTAAACAGTCCTTATCGCCAAACCAATCTGTTGGCGAATTTATACCACACTTTTTCATTATATTAAATGCTTCTAACACTTGTTCTCTAGTTATTTCCATTTTAGTTACCTCCCAAATAAATAGTTTTTAAAAGTTAATCGCTTTAACACTGCAAAATTATTTTACTATTTATTCCTTTATTTTATTTTTATTTACAAACATTTATTAAAGCCTTTAAAAAATCATTTTTGTTAATATTTTTATTATTTATTTTGCGCTTTAATAAATAATACGCGTATGTAGAAAAAAATTTAATACAACT
>JAZSMW010000008.1:0-9279 GCA_045536095.1 Clostridia bacterium | reverse complement strand
CAAGCGGTCTTAGGAAGACAACACTTGAAACCAACTCCTTGGCTCACAGAACGACATGGCTACGATCCGACTTATTAATCCTGCAAGAGCACATAGCACAACTGTGCTTGTTAACACAATGTCTAGTTTAAATATTTGGCTACCATATACAATTAAATACCCTAAGCCCGCTTTACTTACTAGATACTCTCCCATTACTATTCCCACCCAAGCCATACCAACATTTATTTTTAAAACAGAAATAAATTCTGGAATGGCATTTGGCAGTATTAATTTTGTTAAAATTTGAAATTTGCTTGCCCCAAAAGATTTCATTAAAAGTATCTTATCTTTGTCGCAACTAATAAAAGCAGCAAGCATTGAAAGTGTTGTTATTACAACGCAAATTAACACACACATGGTAATTATTGCACTTGTTCCAGCCCCAACCCAAATGATGATTAATGGGCCAAGAGCTATTTTGGGAAGAGAGTTTAACACAACAATGTATGGATCTAATACCTTCCGCAATTTTTCACTCCACCAAAGAAGAATTGCTACAAATGTCCCAAGAGTGGTCGCAATTAAAAACCCTATTATCGTTTCGTATAAAGTAATCCACATATGATAAAGCAAATTGCCACTAACTAAAAGTTCTGCAAATGTTTTGCATATTCGACTTGGGCTACTAAAGAAAAATGCATCTAACAACCCAACAGAGACTAACACTTCCCATACTGAAATAAAACCTAGTAGTATTAATATTTGATATATTAGCGTAGAAACTTTATCTTTTTTAAGTTTTTTTAAATACTCTAAATACTTAGGAGAACAATCTCTTTTTTGTTTTATTACGCTTTCTTTTGTTGGTGACATCTGATTACTTTTATTTTTACTTTTTATCACTAAGCGCCTCCCAAACTTTGTTAAAATATAAAGAAAATTCCGAATGATCTCTCCTCTTTAAAGGCGATAAATTTTTGTTGAAATTTATTTTTTCTATTTGCTTAACCCTTGCTGGCCGATTAGTTAAAATTATTATTCTATCAGAAAGAGAAATCGCTTCTGATATGTCGTGTGTTACCAAAATTGCTGTTTGCTTTTCTTGACTAATAATTTTTTTTACATCATCACAAACATCTAACCTTGTTTGAAAATCTAATGCCGAAAACGGTTCATCTAACAGTAATAATTTGGGGCTTAATGCAAGTGTCCTAATTAATGCAACACGTTGTCTCATTCCTCCAGATAATTCGCTTGGACTACTCTTTTTAAAATCTATTAATCCATATTTATTTAATAATTGATCTATTCTCTCTTGTTGCCTTTTTGCCACATCTTTTCCCTTTATTTCTAAGCCCAATGTTATGTTTTCATAAATATTTCTCCATTCAAATAAGTGGTCTCGTTGAAACATATAACCAACACTTACATCTTTAACATTTTTACCGTCTAATAGTATTTGCCCACCAGTTGGTTCAAGTAGTCCTGCAATAAGAGATAAAATTGTTGTTTTTCCACAACCACTGGGCCCAACAATTGATACAAATTCTCCACTCTCAATTTCAAAGTTTAAGTTTTTTAGTGCAGAAAATTCAGATGTTTTTGTAAAATAATTAAAATTAACATCCTTAAATTCTAAATAACTCATATAATCCCCTTACAAATCATAATATTTTGATTTTTAATTTTTTGACATTACCCTAACGACAAATCTAATAACATCATTAACGTAAAGCCCATAATCATGCTAAATAATGCTATTTTTTTACTTTTAGCTGTTGCCTCAGGCATTAAATCAACTGTGGCAACAATAATCATAGACGCTCCCGAAAACGTAAGCATAAATGGTAAAATTCCAATTATGTTCGTGCCAATTAAATACGCAATAATTGCTGAAGGGACTTCTAAAAAACCTGCAAGTGCCGAAATCCAAAACGCATTTTTTTTACTAACCCCAGAAGAATATAACGGAAAAGAAACTGCACTCCCCTCTGGTATGTTTTGAATGCCAATGCCTAATGCTATCATGATTGCTGGCATAATGCTCGCTCCTGCCCCCGCGACACAAACCGATGCAAAGGCAAAACCGATGCTCATTCCTTCTGGAATATTGTGTAGTGCAACACCCACAACAAGCATTTTTTTGTTTATTTCACATTTTGAGTTTTCTTTATTTAAATAATCTAGAAACAAAAACACAATACACGCAAAAATAAAACACAACGGCAAAATTATATAATCTTTTAAGTTAAGGTCGTTGCAATAATCTACTGCCGGAATGATAAGAGAGAATATGCTTGATGCAATCATTACACCACTTGCAAATGAGTGCAAAAACGCATCCGTTTTGTTGTTGTCCGTTTTTAAAAAAAATACTACACTCGCACCAAAACAACACAAAACAAATCCTACAAATGAAAAGATAAAAGTATAAAGCATTAACCCTCCTGTGTCTCACAACTCTCCAAATCAGTTTATATACAACAAAAAAATTTTGTGCACACTTTAAAATTTTGTTGCCGATTTTATACCAATGTGTGCTATACTCTACATAAGAGGTGTATTTATGGCATTTTTTAATTTATTTAAAGAAAAAATTATTGAACCTACAATTCATGAAAACGAACAAGGTTTAACACTTTTAAATGGAGCACATATATTATACAACTGCAACAAGGTGTCGCTTGATGGATCCGCGGTTGTACTTGAAAGCCACAACACAAATTTTGATAGTGTTAAAGGCCACTCTAAAATTCAAATATTAGAGGGAGGAAAAATTAAAGAAATCAGCGGAAAGGCAAAAATTGGTTATGTTAAAGACTCTCACATTACTCAAATTAAAGGACACGCAGAAGTTACCACCTTAACCTCTGGTTTAATTGACTACGTAAAAAACCGAGCCTTTATTAGAACTATGAATAATGGAAATATTAAATTTTTAGATAATTTTGCAAAAATAGACACATTAAATAATGGTAAAATTTTATACATAAGAAACTATGCAAAAATTGGAACCATGAATAATGGCACAATTGAGGGTGTTTTAGACCATGCAAGCATTAGTTCAATCTGCAATGGAAAAATTAACTATGTTTTAAACCACTCATATATTGGAACAATAAACCACTGCATTATTAATGAAGTTTGTGATAACAGTGAAATTGGAACGTTCTTTGACGGGAACATAAACGAAATTGTTGGAAATTCATTAGTATGTCAACAGATGGGCGGAAAAATTGAAAAAATTAAAAGCGGTTCATTAATTATATTTACTAGCAAAAAAGAAACAAAACGAACTCGAAAAAAAGAAAAACCGATAGAAGAAACAACGGTTGCAGAACAAACCTCTCTTTTAGATTTGGAGGATAATAAGTAATGCCTCCTCTACAAACTTTTTTTCACGTTTTAGAAGAAGCAAGTTTAGATACTTTAAAAATTATACCCATATTATTTGCAGTTTATATTTTGGTTAGTTATTTTGAACATAACAACCATAAATATTTTAATTTTTTTAAAAAAACAAAAAAATTAGGCCCTATTATAGGTGCAACTGCAGGTACAATTCCTCAATGTGGCTTTTCGGTTGTAATGGCAGATTTATATAACAAAAAAAATATAACACTAGGAACATTAATTGCTGTTTTTATTGCAACAAGCGACGAAGCAATTCCAATTTTATTTTCTAATTATAATTTTTTTGTTCCAATGCTTCTTTTAATTTTAATTAAATTTGCTTATGCAATTTTTTGCGGATATTTAATAGATTTTATTTTACACTTAGTAAAAAAACAAAAGGTAACTAAATTAAGCTTAGATGTACCACAAAAGCACGAGCCTTGTGAGTGTGGACATGATGGTCACGATCACGACCATAATGAAGAGCACCCAAACTACTGTTGTGCAGATAATATTTTTATTGATGCCATTATACACACATTAAAAATTGCTTTATTTATTTTTATAATAAATTTAGTTATGGGCTGTATTGTTGAATTTTCAGGCTTAAATTTATCATCATTATTTAGCATTAATAAGTATATTCAACCTTTTATTACATCTGCAATAGGGTTAATTCCTAACTGTTTTGCTTCTGTTGTTTTGGTAGAAATTTATATCTCTGGAGGAATTACTTTTGCTTCACTAATTTCAGGCCTTTGTACTGGCGCTGGAGTGGGGCTATTAGTTCTTTTTAAAGCCAACAAAAACGAAGTTTTTAAAAACATTATAATTGTTGCAACCGTTTATGTCTTAGGAGTTTTATTAGGGTTATTTATTAGTCCATTTAACTTTTCATTTTAATAATTAAAACACCAAAAGTTTAATAAAAAAATTTCTAGATATTTTTCATAAAAAAATCTGTTTAACTACAAAAAAACACTTTATCACGAAAGATAAAGTGTTTTTATTAAACTTTGTTTTAGTGCACTACACTATTAATGCTTTGTTAATGTGCAACATTAACTTTTTGAAATTAGTTTAAAATCTACTCTGTTTTTGTCATCAATTTTTATACATTCAACAACAACATCATCACCCAAGTTTAGCACATCTTCAACTTTTTCCACACGCTTGTCTGAAAGCTTAGAAATGTGAATCATTCCTTCCTTCCCTGCGCCTAAATCTATAAACGCACCAAATGACATAATTCTTGCAACCTTGCCAGTATATTGTTTGCCAACCTCAATGTCGGTTACGATGTTTAAAATTATTGATTTTGCCTTTTCTGCCATTTCTTGATTTTGAGTTGCAATATAAACAGTTCCATCATCTTCAATATCAATTTTTACACCTGTTTCATCAATAATTTTATTGATTGTTTTTCCGCCTGAACCAATAACATCTTTTATTTTTTCTGGATCAATTGTAAATGTGATGATTTTTGGAGCATATTTAGAAAGTTCTTTATTTGGTTCTGGAATGCATGCAAGCATTTTTTCCATAATAAACATTCTTCCATCACGAGCTTGATTTAAAGCAGTTGTTAAAATGTTTTTGTCTATACCTTTAATTTTAATATCCATTTGTATTGCAGTAATACCCTTTGCTGTTCCGGTAACTTTAAAGTCCATATCGCCAAGGAAATCTTCTAACCCTTGAATATCAGACATAACTGCAACCTTGCCAGATTCTTCATCTTTTATTAAACCCATTGCGATCCCCGCAACTGGTGCTTTAATTGGAACACCCGCATCCATAAGTGCAAGAGTTGAACCACATGTTGACGCCATAGATGAAGAGCCATTTGAAGAAATTACCTCACTAACCAAACGAATTACATATGGGAATTCTTGCTCTGATGGTATAACTGGCACAAGAGCTCTTTCGGCAAGTGCTCCGTGTCCAATTTCACGTCTACCTGGCGATTTTAATGCCCTTGCCTCTCCTGTTGCATATGGAGGCATGTTATAGTGGTGAAGATAACGTTTTTGTTCTTCTTCTTCGTCTAAAACTTCAATTGTTTGTGCATCACCAATTGAGCCTAATGTACATGTTGTTAAAACTTGTGTTTGGCCACGCGTGAACACCCCTGTTCCATGAACTCTAGGAAGAATTCCATGTTCGCACCAAATTGGTCTTATTTCGGTTAGAGCTCTTCCATCTGGTCTTACGCCTTCGTGAATTATTCTTGCTCTTACTTTTTCTTTTGTCATTTTATATAAAACATCACCAATTTGACGTTCTTGTTCTGGGAAAATTTCTGCAAAGTGAGCTTTAACCTCTTCGTCTACTCTATCTTGAGCCTCTTGTCTTTCCCCGCGATCAAAATGAGAAAGTGCCTCATCTAGTTTTGAACTTGCATATTCACGAACTTGGGCATCGATGTCGTCATCAACCTTATAAACGCTAACATCTGCCGTTGGTTTGCCAATTTGTTCTTTTATTTGAAGCTCAAATTCTACTTGTTTTTTAATTTCTTCATGAGCAAACATAATTGCATCTAACATTTCTGCTTCTGTAACTTCATTCGCTCCTGCTTCAACCATTAAAATAGCGTCTTTTGTTCCGCTAACAGTTAAATGCATTAAACTTGCTTCTCTTTCTTTTTCTGTTGGGTTGCAAATATATTTTCCGTCTACATACGCAACTTGAACAGAGCCTGTTGGACCTTGGAAAGGAATGTCAGAAATTGTGAGTGCAATTGATGAGCCAAGCATTGCTAGAGGTTCAATTGCAACATCTGGATCTACTGAAAGTGCTGTTGCAACAACTGCAACATCATTAAAGAATCCTTTTGGGAATAATGGGCGAAGTGGCCTATCTATTAACCTTGAAGTTAAAATTGCCTTGTCGGATGGCCTTCCTTCCCTTCTTTTATATCCTCCTGGTATTTTACCAACAGAATACATTTTTTCTTCAAAATCTACTCCAAGAGGGAAAAAGTCGATTCCTGCTCTTGGCTCGCTTGCCATGGTAACGTTTACCATAACTGCTGTTTCTCCGCATCTTACAATGCAGGAGCCGTTTGCTTGTTCACAGTATTTACCTGTTTCAACAATAACTTCTTTACCACCTATTTGTGTGGTAAAAACTTTACCTAAGTTTTCCATAATTCTCCTTTTATTGTACTTGGTTTGTGGCAAAATTTGGATAACTTTAGTTGTTTGCTTCTAACGCAAAAAAATTAAAACTTTTGTTAAATTCTAATTTTTTTGCATTAGCTCTAAAGTTAATTTATTAATACCACATCATAGATTATAAAAAAACGAGAGAATAAAGTCAAACAAATTGAAAACTTTAATTCTCTCGCAAAAAAATTATCTAATTTGAAGATCTTTTTTAAGTTGACGATATGCATTAATGTCTCTTTCTTCAAGATATCTTAAAAATGCTTTTCTTTCGCCAATAAGCATAGAAAGACCACGTCTTGAGTGATTGTCGTTATGGTTTTTCTTTAAGTGTTCTGTAAGTTCTTTAATTCTTTCTGTAAGTAAAGCAATTTGAACTTGTGCAGAACCAGTATCATTTTCTGATTGTTTAAATCTGTTAATGATTTCTTGCTTTTTTGCTTTATCCATTTAACTTTTACCTCCTATGGAAATTTACGCTAAAAACAAAGAAGAGCGTTGAGGATTCGACATCCCTTTGTTTAAAGACCGATGCTATTATAACACCACTAAAAGATTTTGTCTAGTATTATTTTTAATAATTTCATATAAATTTCCGTTGCTAAGCTTTGCATAATTTTTGTGTAAAGCCTCATGTTTTATGTGAATTCATTAAAAGTATTAAAAAATGCTCAAGCTTTCTTGCTTGCGCATTAGTATAAATAAAAAACTATTACTTTTGTTCGCCATCTTGTTCTTGCTTTATTGCGTCTTCTTGAATATATTGATTTAATCTTTGTCTTTGTTCTACATAGGCTTTTCTAGATTTTTTTGATAGTTTACGCAGTAATATTGGTTTTATAATAATTATTGGCATTTCTCCATGGAGAATAAGCGTCTTCATCTCTTGTATATTATATGGAACAGCATACTTGCTTAAATCTCTATCCAAATCTAATTTATGTCCATGCGTGCTATATGCATCAGCATTGCCCGTTAGCATTCCAATATGTGAGTGCACTGGTGGATGATTATCTGCCATTTTTTCATTCTCCTTCATATTCTTATGATTTATAATATCACACAAATGTTTAAATTGCAAGATATTTCTTAGTTATACCTCAAATTAACAAAAAAGGCTTGCAAAAGAGCAAGCCATATTAATTTTTTTAAAACAATGGGGGCTCCATTTCTTGTGGTATATCTATATTTAAAAGTTTTAAAACTGTTGGAGCAATGTTTGCAAGTTTTCCGCCCTTTTTAAGTTTTGCTTTTTTATGCTTTTCGCTAGCAAGAATAAACGGCACTGGATTTGTTGTGTGAGAAGTTATTTTTTCTCCTTTCTTGGTTAGCATTTGTTCTGCGTTACCATGGTCGGCAGTAATAATACAATGCCCGCCTGCTGTAAGGGTAGCAAGCGCAATTGCATAGGCACATCTATCAACCGCATCAATAGCTTTAACACACGCATCTAAGTCTCCAGTATGCCCAATCATATCTGCATTAGACAAATTAACCAAAATAAAATCATACTTTTTTTCTGTAATTGCCATTAAAACACTTTCCGTTATATCAAACACCTTCATTTTTGGTTTTTCGGCAAAGTTTAATATGTTATCACTTTCTATTAACTTTCGATGTTCATTTTTATTTGGTTTTTCAATTCCCCCATTAAAAAAGAATGTTACATGTGCATATTTAGTTGTTTCGCTTATATGAAATTGTTTAAGACCATTTTTAGAAATTATGGAACTTAAATTATTGGTTATTTTTTGCGGAGGAAACGCCACATTAACATTTTTGAAATTTTGATCATATTCAGTAAAAGTTGTAAAATTTAAATTTGCATATTTTTTTACTTTAAATTCACTAAATCCCTCTTGAGTAAAAGCCTCAGTAAGCTCCCTTGATCTATCAGTTCTAAAGTTAAAATATATTACAGAGTCGCCGTCTTTTATTGGCTTAAAGCCTTGTAGCCTTACAGGTTCAAAAAATTCGTCGTATATACCGCTTCCATAACTTTCTGCAAATGCATCGTCAATTGTTTTTACGTTTTTGCTATTTGTGGTAAGCATTTTATATGCTTTTTCTATTCTATCGTATCTTTTTTCCCTATCCATTGCATATGCTCTTCCACAAAGTGAAGATATTTTTGCATTTGTGTTTTTAATATACTCTTCTATTTCATAAACAAAATTTACCCCAGAATTTACCCTTGTATCTCTACCATCTAAAAATAGTTGTAGCCTAATGTCATTTGCACCTTTATTTTGGGCTAGATCTATTAATGCTTTTAGGTGATTGATATGAGAATGCACTCCACCATTTGAACAAAGCCCCATTAAATGTATGGTCGATTTATTTTTAACTGCGTGGTTTATTGCGCCAATTAATTGTTTGTTTTTGAAAAAATTATTGTTTTTTATTTCATTAGAAATTTTGGTTAAGTCTTGATAAACCACTCTCCCTGCACCAATATTTAAATGACCAACCTCACTATTCCCCATTTGGCCAGCACTTAACCCAACAGCCTCCCCACTGGCATTAAGACTTGTTGTCGGAAACATCTTTTCTAGTTTCTTTAAATTTGGTGTTCCTTGTATTTTTATTGCGTTGCCATATTTTTTTTTATTTATTCCAAAACCATCCATAATTACTAATGTAACCATAATTTCCCCTTATTACATAAATATTTTAGTTTTTATTTAAAAAATAGTCAATTTAATTTGTGTAAAATTTTACGTCTCTTTCT
>JAZSMW010000055.1:0-14568 GCA_045536095.1 Clostridia bacterium | reverse complement strand
AGCAATTTGTACAAACGTTGCGAAATATGCATTTTTAAATCATTTGATTTAATAATATAAATATGTATCAAAAAACTACATTATTAATCAAAAATTATCAAAAACAATACTTTAAATATAATGCAAAATATGCTAAAAAAGGTATTGACAAAGCAATGTGTTTTTGGTATTATATTTCTTGTTAAGTCGATACGGAGAGGTGTCCGAGTGGTTTAAGGAGCTAGTCTTGAAAACTAGTGATTCGCAAGAACCGTGGGTTCGAATCCCACCCTCTCCGCCATATCGACACCAACCCAAAAGAAAACTTAATAAACGAATTTTAAATTCGCTCACTTGGAGAATTACTCAAGAGGTCGAAGAGGCGCCCCTGCTAAGGGCGTAGGGTGGGTAACTGCCGCGAGGGTTCAAATCCCTCATTCTCCGCCATTCAAAACCTAAATCGATAATCTCGGTTTAGGTTTTTTTATTGAAAAAAAATTATCATTATGATATAGTATAAATATAGGAGAAATTATGAAAAATTATAGAATTAAAGATGATGAAATTGCTAAAATACATGCAGAATATGGAAGTGAATTAATTAAAAATTTTAGAGATGAATATAATATTTCAGATAAAAAACTTGTAGAGATAATGAAAGAATTAGAAAAAAACAAGTATCAATCCACTTATGAAATATTAAAAAATAATAAAAGTTTGATATTTGACAAAACGAACAATAATATGATAATAGTTTTGTTTACCGAAAAAGAAATTTTTGATTTAGTAGAAATACTTAAATGCAATAACATTTCTTGTAAGTATGACGATTTTGTGTCTTATAACTGGGTAAAGTTTGATAAAAACACAATAAGGGCGCTTGGCAATACTATGCCGATGAACGAAAATTGTAAAATTTTTTCGTTTGATGAGTTTATTTCTAAATTCGGTTTTTAATGTTGATTTGTGGCGGTTTATGCCGCGAAAGGTTCTTGACATGAGTAGAAATGGTATAGGCTTGTTACAAAGGGCAAGAAAAGTAAACTGCTTGCAGTTTCTTTCCCTTGCCCGCATGCCCTAGAATTGCCATTTCGTAGAGGCTCATATCAAGAACACCCTGGAATAAATAGCCACGATTACGTCACAAACCCTCCGCCAAGTGATAACAATCTGAACACCTATGCTCGGGTTGTTCTTTTTTTGTCAAAAATTCAGTTAACACGAAACAAAAAAAAATCAGCCCCTTTAACAAAATTTTTAAGATTTTGTATTGAAAAACTTTTTAATATATGCTAATATTAAATTGCTTTAAGGAGTTAATTATGTCAGAAAAATATTTTGAAATTAAGGAAAAAGATTACATAGCAAGAAAAGGTTGCAAGGCTAGGTTTGTTTTATATAAAGACGGAAGTCCTTCATTTTCAACAAGCAAATTAACAGAAACTTTTTTACCATATACCAATATTGAATATATTAAAAATGACCCAACAATATTATGGTTGGATTTTTGTAAGATAGACGAGCAAAACGGTTTTGGAGCTTCGCATAGTAGCACAATAATCAAAAAAAGAGTTTATTTTGGTGAGTTGAAAAAACTAAGTGAAGTATCGGATGTTGAAAAATATCCAACAATGGGTTGGTATCCAGAAAGTGGAGAGATGGTTGTTTTATCTAGAGATGGAAAAGTTGTATCTCCTATACCAGAGACTTGTGTAAAAAGTGGATTTAAGATGGAGGTTTTATCTCAAGAAGATTTAAATAAAATTAAAAGCATAGAACCATTTAGAAGTTCATTTAGTTATATGGACTTTATTGCTAAAGGTTCTAAAAGACTTGTTGATGAACATCCTGATATTGTTAAATCAATCGTTGAAGATGAAGATGTTTTAGGTAAATAATTACAAATTTTAAACACTCAAACAAACAAAGAGTTTGGGTGTTTTTTATTGCTTAAATATATAAAATCAACATAAATCTTGCTTAAATTGTAGTAAGCAGGATAAGGAGTGGACTCAAAATGACCAATTCTTTCTCAAAAAGCCCCATAAAATAAGGCATTTTTGAGATTCGCTTTTGTTTTGCCCTACCAATCGCAACTGCGTTCGCACACAGGTTTAAGTCATATATTTCCTTAATTTGGCGAGGGTGCGAATTAGCACTATCCCGCCAAGAGAGACTCAGTTGAACCGTCAACTGAGTCTTTTTATTTTTACAATAAAGAAAAATACAAATAATAAAAAATTTACCTATTGAAATTGCAATTTAATTATGATATAATTTGCGTATATTAAATAAAAGGTGGAATTTTTTATGTATAAATTAAGCGACGAAACAAAAAAACACTTATCAGAGACTATTGGCATCCCATATGAACAATTAATACAAATGGACGATGAAGAAATAACTGCATATATAGAACAAAAAAACAGTAAGAAATTGACTTATTCGAAGACAAAAATACCTGGTTCAGGTGATGATAGTGTTTTACTTGATAGAGGAAGAATAAGAACAATGGAAGATGTTGACAAAGAACTTGATAAAATAACTAGACCATCTATTCTTGAAAGATTAAAAAATTTTTTAACACAAAAAAAGAATGTCAATTCCATAAATGTTACTGAAGATACGCTCGAAAGATAATTATTAAAACATGGCGTACATATTGATATTAATAAAAATTACTATATACTATGTATATAGTAAAAGTTGGTTCAACTGAAACTAATTTTGTCCCGCCAAGTGATAACAATCCGAACACCTATGTTCGGGTTGTTCTTTTTTTGCCAAAAATTCAGTTAACACGAAACAAAACAAAAATCAGCCCCTTTGACAAAATTTAAGATTGGGTATTGAAAAAGCTTTAAGAATATGCTATACTCTTTACACTATTAAGGAGAATATTATGCCAGAAATTAAATATGGTAGAGAAATAAAGACAAAAGAAGATTTACAAAATTTAATCATAGGGCTAGCTTTTAGGAGAGAATCTTTTACTCTTGATGATATGGTTGGTTTAGTGACAAAATATAGCAAGGGAACAAAAATGTCTCTATCTGAAAAAGAATTAACATCTGTGGTTGAAGATATGTTGGACTTATTTCAAAGAGAAAATTTGGTATCTTGTGAAAATGGACAATATACAAGAAAAATAAAATTAACAACATACTATGTAGGTCATCCACCTAAAGAACTTGCTCTATATAATTATCATGAATCTCATTGGCATCATAACGAGAAAGGTGCATTTAACGACTCAAATCATCTAGATACTATTAAACCTGGCACTCTTCTTGGTATTACTCTTGTAGACTGCGAAGGTAATCCAATCTATTCATCAGAAGATAGTAAAAAATCAGAAGAAAGTAGTAATCATACAAAAATTGAAGAAGATACTTTGAGCAGATAGAATTATAACACTCAAACAAACAAAAAGTTTGGGTGTTTTTTATTGCTTAAATAGAAAAATCTACAAAAATCTTGTTTAAATTATAGTAAGCAGGATAAGGAGTGGAACTTTTCTAACCTATCAGCAAATGAAGTTTATTCTCATTTGCAATCCAATCAATAAAACCCACGAGAAGAAGTTCAAAAAACTTCTTCTCTTTTTTTGTTGTAGGTCTTTCATTATTACACAAAATGTGTTATAATGTTATTATCACTAAGGAGAAATGTATGGACAAAAAATATCAGGTATTTATTAGTTCAACCTATACAGACTTAATAGAAGAACGAAAAAAAGTCCAAGAAATATTATTAATGGCAGATTGCATTCCTGCAGGAATGGAAGCTTTTGTTTCGGCAAACGACGAACAATTTGAAGTAATAAAAAAAGTAATTGATTTATGCGATTATTATGTCTTAATAATTGGTGGAAGATATGGTAGCATTAACAAAACAACAGGTTTAAGTTATACTGAAATGGAATATGACTATGCGGTATCACAAGGTATACCTGTTTTAGTCTTTGCCATTGACGAATCCATAAAATTAAGTGAAAAGAAAAAAGAAAAAGATATTGAAATTCTATACAAATTAAGTCAATTTAGATCAAAAGCAATGACCAATAGGCTTGCTAGTATTTGGAAAGATTTAGGAGATTTATCAGGCAAATTAGCAATATCAATTATGAAAGCAAAAGAAGAAGATATTAGACCTGGTTGGATAAGAGGTTCCGACTACAACCCAACAGAAAACCTTAAAAAAATTAACTTGTTACAAGATGAAAACAAAAAATTAACTGAAGAAAACTCATATTTAAAGAAATCCATTGAAGATTTGTCAATGATTGATGATGAATTGCAATTTGATGACCAAAAAATAAAAATTAAATATAGTTCAGAATATTATACAGGAACAAGATATATGACCCAATATCACGATAAAGAAATTACTTTAAAAGATGTTTTTACTTATGTTTCTATTAATATGATTAATGTTAGCATAACCGAGGCGAGTTTATGTGATTATATTGCGAGGGCGGCAGGAGCTGACAATTCAATAAAGTTGGTAGACAAAAATATAGCAAAGAGAATTTGTAATCAATTTCTCGCATTAAAACTTATGGAAACTAAATGGGTCGATGGAAAAGGATTATTCTATTATTTAACTAAAAAGGGAAACAAATTAAGAGATGATCTAAATTTATTTAAAAAGTAAATCAATTATTAATTATAAACTTTAACATATAGATTTTGGTGTTAGGATTGGATAGCGGTCTTCCCGCCAAAAGTGAATTGTACGCACCTTATTAGAAATAATAGTGGATGCGTACTTTTCTTTTTAAAAGATTGTTTTGGAATTTGTTTTAAATGTGATATAGTATATTAAATTAATTCTTACTTTTTATTTTTTTGGAGTGCATATGAAAAAGTATTTAAGTTGTTTATTATTAATATTGTCTGCTTCAATTTTATTTTTAACCGGTTGTAATGAGTCGGAAACTGTAAAAATTGATTTAACAAAAGACAATTATGATAGTTATATTTCTTTTAATGTTGTTTACGAAGATTTATACATGGATGAAGAAAATGAATATATGTATTGTACAGCCCGCATAACAACTCATGCAATAGTTGAAAATATTTATTTTAGATGTTGCAATATTTCGATGAACCTATTAAACCCAACTTCTAATGTATCTTGGCATCCGGCAGATACCGGAATAAATAGAACCATTAAAACCAGTTTGGATTATAACGGTTTTTCTGAAAGTACCATTTGTTTAAAAGCAAGTTTACTTTTGGCAAAAAATAATAGTTTACCAATTACCAATATTAATGATATTACTGTTATTGCAATTTCAGGGCAAGTGATTGTTAAATAGTTTAAAGTTAACCCAATTTCTATATATTTCACTAAAACATAGTGATTCGGAGAAAAAAATGATATTTTTTACAAGTGATTTGCATTTAGGAAGTGATAATACAATTAAATTTGATAACAGACCTTTTAAAAACTCAAAAAAATTTGAACAATACACAATTAAAGCGTGGAACAAATTAGCTAAGAAAAACGACACAATTTATGTAATAGGCGATCTTGTGGATTGTCATTCTAAAACTGACGACATATGCCTAAAAAAGTTTTTGGTTGCAAAAAAAGTTAAGGCAAAAATCATTTTAATAATAGGAAATAATGAAGAAAGAATAATAAAATATTTTTTTAACAACAGTTTTGATTTATTTAAAAAATATTGCTTAAATTGTGGATTATTTGATGTTAAATTAAACGCAACCATTAGCATCAACAAAAACAAATTTTATTTAACCCACAAGCCTAAAAACCATAAAAAGAATATTTTAAACTTATTTGGTCATAGCCATAAAGCAATGGGGCTATATGCGCCTTTTGGGTTTAATATTGGTTGCGATTTAAACAATTACAAGCCCTATTCAGAAACAGATATAACCGCGCTTTTACAAAAAAAATTAAATTACTGGGACAAAGACGAAAATTTACATTTAACATGATCCCCACCCCGTTTTAAACAAAAACCTTACCAATAAAACAGCCATTATTATCTTTATTAATACGGAAACATATGTTAATAGAACCGGATCGCTTTGAAATATTTTGTAATTATGATATGCTAAAAATATAAAGGAGCTTTATATGGATATTTGGGAAAAGCTTTGTGAACAAGCAAAAAAGCAATATCATCCGGAAGAAATTTCGCCTTTTATTTCCGCACATCATGTTTCGTGTGCCATAGAATCAGAAAATGGCAATATTTATACTGGTTTTTGTATTGAAGGAGCAAGTGGCGTTATTGCACTATGTGCTGAAAGGGTTGCCGCATTAAATATGTATTTACAATCTGGTCAGGTAGTGGTTAAAAAATTGGTTTGTTATGTTGATGGAGCCCCTGATGGTACTATTGGGTGGACACCATGTGGAGCCTGTAGAGAATTTTTTATGCAACTTTCTGAAAAAAATAAAGATATGGAAATTTTGATTGACTTTACCGGCAGAAAAACGATCAAACTAATTGATATCATTCAAGATTGGTGGGGCTGGGACAGATATAATAAAGGTTAAACAATGGAAAAAATTCAAAAAAAAATAATTAATTGCTCATTATGTGGAGACTTGCCAAAATTAATAGAGAACTCCGTTCAATATGGAACAACTAAGTTTATAGTTATAGGAGAAAGCCCTGCAAAAGATGGCTGGATTGAAAGCAAAAGAGCTTTTTATAATACATCTGGAAAACTTCAAGGAAGTGGCAGAGTATTAGAAAAACTACTAAATAATATAGGGCTATCAATTCAAGACATATATTTTACAGAATGTTGTAAATGTATAATTGAAGACAGAAAACATCTTGAAAAATGCTCTAATAATTGTCTTCCAATACTTATTGAACAACTAAATTCTTTGCCTTGTAAAATTATATTAACAATGGGCATGCACCCAACTCAAGCAATTCTTAAAACAAAATTAAAAAAATTTGCAGATGTTGTTGGAAAAGAATTTGAGATTAAGTTAGGTAATAACCAATACAAACTTATCCCCATTTATCACACAAGCCCATTAAACCCTAAGGGCTATAAGTATAATGTTCCCATTTTTGAAAAAATTAAAGAATTATGTTTAAGTTAATTCACCCATCACCTCATAAATTAATATTTAAATTTACCAATGGCCTTATTAAAAAAACAAACTAAAAATAGTTTGTTTTTATTTTTTTATTGAGTCGATTTTTTGTTTTTTTAAAGTTTGTAGCAAAACTAAAGAATAACCCATGGCAATAATAATTATTATAATAGACATTAAAATTTCAATTAAAGGTGTAATTGCCTGCATGTTTTGAAAAACGGAAAGCGCGTTTACTAAAGAATGGGTTAATATGCACGCCACTAAAGACGCCCCTCTATAAAAAATTATAACAAACAAAAAGCCAACCGCCATTGCATAAAAAACCTGACAAATATTTGGTAACAAATTATCAACCCCGCTTGATAACAAATTTACTAAATGCCCCAAACCAAAAGTAACGCTAGATATAATTATTGCAGTTTTTACATTAGTCTTTTCTAGAGCTTTAAATAAAAAACCTCTAAAAATAATTTCTTCAACAAATCCAACGCAAAGCATTGTTAAAACAGCAAATATAGTATTGCTAAGGCTATAATTTAATTTTAATCCAAACCAAAAGTTTGTTGATATTAATATTAAGAGCGGAATATAAAACAAAAAATTTTTCGCTTTAAAGTTTGGTTTACATAAACCATATTTTTTAAACAAATTATTTTTTTTAATCCAAAAAAACAAAAATAATGATAGTGCCAACACAAATGCAAAAGTAAAAATTTTATTTACTTTAACCATATCCGAAAACATGTCGCACAAACTTGCACCAACAACATATATGGCAATAAAAATTATTGAAAACAACAATTCATTTTTAATATATAGCTTGTTCATAAAATCCTTATACATTTTTAATTTATTTAATATTTTTAGTATAGCACAAACAATTTAAAATGGTGTTAACAAAAACAAATTATTAAAATGTTTTTTATATTATCCCACACCACATTTATTTTCTTAAATATATTCATAAAGCATAAAAAAGATTGCATTCCACAAAAGAATACAATCTTATTAAAATATTCTAAAGTATCACTAAATGGTATGACCTAATTGTTTTAGTAGCCAATTTGCACGCCAAAGAACAAAACTGCAAACGAAACTAATAAAACTAATATTTGAATTTTCCATGTCCATTTTACCCACTTCCCGTATGAAACATTACTCATAGAAAGACCAATTAGCAAAACTGGATTAGTTGGCAAAAACACATCAGTAAATCCATCTGCCATACAGTAAATTAAAATTAATAGTGTTGGAGATATTCCAATTATTGGGCAAATAGGCACAAGTATTGGCATAATTAAAAATATTTTAGCAGATGCAGAACCAATAAATGTTTGTAAAATAAGCACAAGCAAATATATAAATAAAACACAAACAAATGGACTTTTTCCATTTAAGAAGTTTATTACGGCGTTCATAATTGTGTCTAAAATTCCACTTTCTTTCATGATTAAAGTAACCGAAGATGCAAGCGCTATTAAAAGTACGGCAGGCAACATTGCCATAGCCCCTTTTAGCATATGTGCAAACACATCTCTTTTATTTTCTACAACTAATAACCCACAAACAATTCCACCAATTAAAAATGATACCGCCAATATAGGAATTGCAAATTCGGATATTGCCCTAACCGAAGCAATTAGAACAAGAACCACAAATTGAATTATAAAAAACACTGAGTAAACTTTAAAAATTTTATTTTCTCTATTTGATATCTCCTCATTTGGCATTTGAAGAGTTTTTTGTTTTTCAACATCAATATTATAAGACAATGATTTTTGAGGATTTTTGCTTATTTTTTTTACATGACACAAAATAAATGCACAAACAATTGCAAAAATAACTATAAAAAACAAAATTCTTAACCAAGCCCCGCTTGTTGTTGCAACACCTGCAAGGTTAGAAGCAATGCCAATAGAAAACGGATTGGTTATTGCCGCCGAAAAGCCAAAGCACGCAGCAAGCATACAAACACCTAAACCAGTCATAGTGTCCAGCCCAAGCGACAACATAAAAACAACAACCAAAGGCAACAATGTTACAAGTTCTTCAAACAATCCAAACAAGCTTCCAAATAGCATAAAAAACAAAATACACATACATATAACAAGCTTTTTCTTTTTGCCAAAACGCTTAACCATTTTGTTCATAATAATCTTTAATCCGTTAGTTTTATCTAACAAATTAAAAACTCCACTCATAATTAGCAAAAACACGCTTATCATTATTATTGTTATTCCGCCGTCGGCAAAAAACACTCTAAACGGAGCAGTGATTACCCTCCAAAACTCAATACCTTTAACTTCTCCCTGCACAAATGTTCCTGCAACAATTTCGCCAGCATCGTTTCTTAAAAACTGGCCCTGAGGTATAACAAGTGTTAAAATTCCACCAATAGCAATCATTGCAACTAAAATTATAACAACTGTTAAAAACGATTTTAAACTAATATTAGAAAAAGCCTTTTCTTTTGTGTTTTTTTCCATAATTAAACTCCTATTTTTTTAATAGCCCACTTACAATATACCAAGCAACTGCGCTCTTTTTATTTTCTGGAACAAAGTAATATAGTTCTTTACCTTCATAAATTTCAAAATCTTCACCAGCTCCAAAAAGTAACCTATAAATTTTATCCATACTAAAAAACTTTTTAATTTCTTCTCCATCTTGTGTGCCAACATAGGTTAAGCCCTCACCATTAAGCGTACACTCTCCCCATCCTGCATGCCTTGTGCAACCTTTACCATTTTTAGAAAGATGTCTTAACTCCACCTTGCTATGCAAGCTAAAGTCTTTATTTTTTTCTATCTGTTTTTTAAATTCTTGTGTTTGCCACTCGTACCACTTGGCAATATTTTTAAATTGCACACCACTTAATTGATACCTATTATCCACAAACACTTTTAAATTGCACTTTTCACAAACAAGTTCATTATTTTTTGCACTTAGGCAATATTTTTCTCCGCAATTAGGACAAATACATAACACGTTTTCCATGCCCTCTGCAATTTTTTTATTCTTAAATTTAATTTCTGGGTGGGCATCTAACCATTGCCACTCGTCATAATTTAGCGCCCCGTCTACTTTTTCTTTTAGTTCTTCAATTGTTAATGTTTGAGCCTCTTTAGCCTTTAAAAGCGGATTTAATTCGGCCTCTACCACAGCATTTTTTCTCATGCCCTTTCCCCATTTAGGCTTTGCTAAATAGCTTCCATTTATTTTTATAACATAAACTGCAACATTCATTTTTTGAATAAATCTGTATGTAGAGTCTTGAATTCCTTCAAACTTTCCAACTGTAGATAGCCTTGCCTCTGGCATCATAGCAAGCATACCCTTGCCCTCTATAACTTTTTGACAATTTTTTATATTTTCTATATCTGGCTCAAACATACTTTTTGCAAAAGCACCCGTTCCGTTTAATATTTTTTTTAACCACTTGTTATGAAAATACATTCTTGCAACAACAAAATGAGGCTTTTGTTTTTTTAGTAACTTACCCGCATAAACAAAGTCGTAAAACGAACCATGATTACACAAAACAATACAAGGCTTGCGAATTTTTTTTACGTTATTCTTTAAATTTACCTTTACTTTAAATTTAACTGCTTTAAGAACCGCTCCGCCAATCACATTAAATACAAACGGATTATACTTTCCAACTCTATATTTTTCTTTTTCCTGGCCAGCCTTTACCATTTTGTTTATTTTTTTAAATAACTGAGCCTTATACTTGTACATTAATAAAAGTAAAATTAAAATAGCAACAAACACAATTATTGAAATTATCCAACTTGTAGACATTGTTAAATGTCCAAGCCCAACATCTAAAACTAATGACGGTATAGACCCCACACCCGTTATTAATATGTATTTATAAAACTTCATTCCCATAGACGCAGCAAAAAAACAAATTATGCCGTAAGGAATTGCAGGCATACAATATAGCAAAATGACAATCATAGCAATTTTTTTAGATTTTTTTGCAACATTAAAATCAAATTCTACATTTGTTGCAAAATAATCGGTTAGTTTTTTGCCAAAAATCTTATACAAAATATAAATTATTGTATTGCCAATAATAATTCCTATAAAACACAAAAGCATTCCTTTCCACAAACCAAATGCCATGCCCGAAATTACATGCAATGGCTCTGCTGGAACAAATGTTAAAATAACCTGCACCATTGCCAATACAACAATAACAACATACGCCCTAAACCCCAATTTGCCTATAGATTCTTGCACTTGTTCTTTTGTGGCGTTAGCATTAAAAATTTCTTTTAACACATTAAAGTTTTCTCCAGAAAAAAGAAAAACCAATAGGCCAATAATTAAAACAATAAAACCAATTAGTGCGAATATTTTTTTCTTTTTTGTAGATGGTTTTGGCATAATTAACTCCATAAATTTGTTTAGTTTATTTTAATAAAAATATACACCTTACGTCAACCAAATCATGTCGTTTGCAAGCTCATTATGTTTAATAATAAAAACATTTGACATTTTATAATTTTTATTGTTAAATTTTTTCATGTATTAAATGTAGGAGAATTTATGAAAAATAAAAACAAAATTACTTTAATTTCTTCAATTGCTTTACTCTCTTTGTTTGTTGTTTGGACAATCTTGGTTGCCGTTGTTGGCAAAGGAGCAATTGGGCCAAATGGTTCAAGCGTTGGATTTGCCACCATTAATGGCTGGTTTCATAATTTAACAGGTTTTAACAACTTTTTGTATGTTTTAACCGATTGGCTTGGTTTAATTCCATTTTTGATGGTAGGCGTATTTGGTCTTATTGGCGTTATTCAATGGATAAAACGAAAAAGCATAAAAAAGGTAGATTATTCAATTTTAATTCTTGGCGCTTTTTACATAATTGTTTTGGCTGTTTTTGTTTTGTTTGAATTCGTTGTAATAAATAGGCGCCCAGTTATTTTAAATGGAGTTTTAGAAGCATCTTATCCGTCTTCTACAACTCTACTATGTATGTGTGTTATTCCAACCGCAATTATTGTGTTAAATAATTTATTAAAAAACAATAAACTAAAATTAGCAATATCTATTTGTCTATCTTTATTTATGACATTTATGGTTGTTGGCAGAATTATTGCTGGTGTACACTGGATAACCGATATAATTGGTGGAGCAATATTTAGTGCCGGCATTGTTCTTTTATACATTTATTTTTATAATCTTAAAAAAGAGGTTAATTAAGGGGAGTTTATGGAATATACTTATAAAACAAGTGGAGTTTGTGCTAGTCAAATAAAGTTTGAAATAAACAACAACATAATAACAAATGTGCGTTTTTATGGTGGCTGTGACGGAAATTTAAAAGCAATTAGCAAACTTGTGGAAGGCATGAACGTTGAACAAATTAAACAAAAACTACTAGGAAATACCTGTGGATATAAAAGCACATCATGTGCCGATCAATTAGCAAAGGCCGTGCTTAAGGCTAGCGAAGAAAATAATTAATAAATACATGTATAATATTTTATAATTTGCATAAATTAGTAATATGAAAAAAAATATTATTATTACATTAGTTTCTATAATTTTAGTTGCTGTTGTTGGCACGGTTTTTACACAAATTGGAATGGATTGGTTTGACGGATTAATTAAGCCAAGAGAATGGATCCCTTCATTTATTATACCAATTATTTGGACAATAATTTACTTGCTATTTGCCTACGTATTAGTAAAATGGCAACAAAACAAACCCCTAACAACCGAAAATGTTATTCTTCTTGCAATCAACGGCATTTTAAATGTTTTGTGGTGCTTAACATTTTTTACTTTAAATCAATTATTTATTGGTAATGTTATAATAATTATTAATGCATTATTTTCTATAAGGCTTTTGTTTGAAATATGCAAAGAAAAAGCAATGTATGGTTTAATTTTATCAATTTACCCAATTTGGTTAAGCATTGCAACAACACTCAATGTTGCACTATGGATTTTAAATTAAATTAAATAAAAAACATATTAGAAAAAATCTAATATGTTTTTTTGTTGTTTTATATGGTAAAAATAACATTTATAAATGCTAAAATTGTAACACCATTAAATTTTTTAATTGGTTTTATTTTTTATAGTGCTCTCTTTCTCTTTTACCACCTCTGCTTTCTTTTGCACTAGCAAAATTTTCTAAGTAAGAAAAAGGTTTTTTTGTTGCATATTTTTTTGCTCTTAACTCTTTTAAAAAATCTAAATATGTTTCTACCAACTGTGTGCGTTTTTTTGAGCCGTCTATTATTTCTGCTCCGGTTTCGGTTAAAACAATTGTATTTAAATATTTTTTCCCAAGTGCGGGATTTTTTTTAACTTCATCTCTTAAAATGCTAATTCCCTCTGGTTCAACACAGTGTTCTAGCGCTGGAAAATATTTCACAACAATGCAATCCCCTTGATATTTATGTGAAAAATAAACATCTCCATCACCATAATTACTAATAAAATATTTTATTTCTTCTCCGCTTAAATGTTCCATACTTTACCTCTGTTGCTTATAGACTAACATATTTTTAAAATAAAATCAACCCAAATTTTTTATAACATTCAACTAAAACTTTGTTAATTTATTTTCTCCTTAAATGCTGTTGACTCTTAAAAAAAATAGCCCTATAATTTATAAATAAAAAATCATAGCATATACTGCATAAAAGGTTTTTAAATTTTATGAATAATTCACAACTAAAAATTGAACAAAAATGGCTTATGCAAACCCAAACCAAGTTGCAAAAACTTATTAATTCACCATATTGGGACAGCATAAAAATATCTGATCTTATGCTTCAAATTATTACTCATATTATGAACACCTCAAATGTTAAACAACTTTCCCCAACCATTAATGAGAGAATTGTAAATGACATAATTACAGATTTAACAGCTAAACTAAAATTGGCAAAACAAAATTGCAGAACATAATTTTATATTTAATTTGCAAAAAAAATTAAACCCATATATAATAAAATTATGAAAAAAATATTAATATTGACAATTATTGCATTTTTTTGCGTTCTATTACCTACCCCACCGGTCTTTGCCGAAAATGAAACCGTTGTTAAGGTGGTTTATTCTACTGCCAATGCATATTCCGACAGCAACCATAATTCGCAAATTGTTGCAACGTATGTATATGGCCAAAGGCTAAATCTCTCGCAAGATAATCCCATAATTGGTTCAGACGGATTAAATTATTATAATATTAAAATAGAAGAAAACTCTTTTGCATATATTTTATGTTCACACGTACAAAACATTGAACAACTTTCTCCTTCACGGGTTTTAGAGTGTAATGCAACTTTAAATAAACAAACCATCACCTATACGTTAGTAGGTAATGAATTAGTTGCAACAGCTTCAACCTTAACCGAAGGTACTGCGGTTAAACTTTTAGATGCATATAACCAAAACGAAAAGTACTCTTTAATTCAATATAAAAATGAATATGGAGAAATTGTAACCGCATATATACAT
>JAZSMW010000011.1:0-3607 GCA_045536095.1 Clostridia bacterium | reverse complement strand
TTCAATTATTTATTCTAATTTATATAAATTAGATTCAACCTTTTATTTGGGAGTGTTACTAATTTCGTTTGCCTTTTTTACTGCGTATAGGCAAATAATGTTTGCTTCGTTTAATAGTTTTTATCCATACTATATTTTTTGTTTTGCAATTGCGCATTTGGCAGTATATTTTAAATTTCGCCAAAATATTCATGTTAAAATATTTGCAATTTTAATTTTAGAGGTTATACTACTACTAAGCTATAAAATGAATTTTATACAGTTTGCAACCTTGGCAATATTAAATTCATTGTTTTTAATAAACATTTTGGTTAATGTTACAGCAAGAGCGAGAAAAAATTTTAGGAGTAGTAAATGATTAACTTTAAAATTGTAAAAAAGGGATATGACAAAAAAGATGTAGATCAACACATTTTAGAATTAGAGGCAAGATTAGAAAATAAGCAACAACAAATTGCTAAATTAGAGCAGGAACTTTTATATTATAGACAAAATGAAAACGAGATTAGCGAAAGGGGGCAAAACATAACACTTGCTCTTACTGCTGCGGTAGAAAAAGCAAAGCAGATTGAAAAAAGTAGCTTAAATGTGTATGCTCTTAAAATTCAAGAACTTCAGGTTTTGTATGCAAGATGGGAAAAGGTTTTAAACGAACTTGTAGATAAATATCCAAATTTGGACGAAATAGATAATGTAAAACGCTTGATGAAAGAATTTAAAAATAGCATTACTTCAAATTTAAAAGAGGATTTTAGATTTTCGTCTTTGCAAAATGAAATAACTCCAAATTCCGATCCAATGAGGGCATTGCTTAGCAAAATGAATTATTATTCTAATAAAAGAGTAGACGAGGGCAAAAAAATAAGGACGGCAAAGAGAGAACGAAAACCTCTTTCGAGAGATATGAGAATTAAACAGTCTGAATTAAACAAACTTGAAGAAAAATCTATGATTAAGCCAATTTTTACATCTAAGTTGGAGGCTGGAGAGGGCTTTGAAACTTTGGCAGATAAATTTTTAACGGAAAGCGCAACTCCAGATTCTGCATATGCAAACAAACTGGCTGGTAAAATTGGTGCAATTCCAGAACCAAACAATAGTGGATTTGATCTTAAAGAGGCAGTTAACCCTAAAGATGATTTAGAAGAAATTATGAAAAGTTTTGATTTTTTTAAACCAGAAAATAAAAATGATTAAATCAATTTTTTGTTGTGGCAAAGTTTTTAGGAGCAATTGGTTTAAATACATGTATACAAAATTAAGGTAACAAAAAAAAGAGTTGAGATAATATTATCTCAACTCTTTTTTAGCAAAGTGGATTTTTTTTAGCAAGCACAACTTCAAACATATTTGATAATGATTGTTTATAAATTATTTATACAAATTAAGCATATTTAAAAGCGTTTTTCTGCGATCTTTTGCGTCATTTTCGCTTTGTGTAAATAATTCTTCGGCTAGGGTTGGGTTTGTTTTGTAAAGAGCTTTGTATCTAGATTCTCCTAGTAAAAAGTCTTTATAACTTGAAGTTGGTTCATTAGAATCTATTTCTAAAGGAATTTGTTTAGATGGGTTAAATCTATATAAATTCCAATAACCACAATCTACAGCTTTTTTCATTTCTAAATTAGAATTGCTCATATCAAATCCGTGGTTAACACATGGAGCATATGCAATAATTATGCTAACACCGTTATATTCCTCAGCCTCTTTAAATGCCTTAATTGCTTGAGGCATATTAGCTCCCAAACTTATGCTAGCAACATATGCGGTTTTATAACTCATTGCCATAAGTCCTAGATCTTTTTTCTTAGAAGTTTTTCCGGTGGATGCAAATTTTGCTGTTGCGCCTTTTTGTGTACTTTTAGAGGCTTGACCTCCCGTATTAGAATATACCTCACTATCTAGTACTAAAATATTAACATTTTCGTTAGAGGAAAGTAGATGATCTAATCCGCCGTATCCAATATCGTATGCCCATCCATCACCACCTATAATCCATATGCTCTTTTTAGTAAGGTAGTTTTTATATTTTAAAATGTTTTCAATTTGGCTATTGTTTTTTTGTTTTAACAGTAAATTGACTAAAGCGTTTGCATCTTCTTCGCATAAATTTAAGTTGTTGCTTAACCATTTTTGACAAAGATCAATAATTTCGGTGTTTTTGCAGTTGTTTAAATATTCTAATACATACATTTTTAAAATGTTTTTGTTGTTTTGGACAGAAAGTGCCATTCCTAAGCCAAATTCTGCATTGTCTTCAAAAAGAGAGTTTGCCCAAGCTGGTCCGTGACCGTTTTTGTTTCTTGAGTAAGGGCAAACAGGAGAGTTACCTCCATAAATGGAACTACAACCTGTGGCATTTGCAATAATCATATTATTTCCAAATAATGTGCTAGCCATTTTAATGTATGGGGTTTCTCCACAGCCGGCACAGGCACCACTAAATTCAAAATAACTTTTTTCAAACTGAAGACCTTTTGGTAGCATGTTTCCAAAAGGATTTTTTACTTCCTGTAATGTGTTAAAAAACTCATAATTTTGTTTTTCGGTTTCTAAGATTTCGCTGGCATGAACCATTTCTAGTGCTTTATTTTTTGCAGGACAAACCTTAGAACAAACTCCACACCCGGTGCAGTCTAGTGGGCTTATTTGAAGTTTGTATTTTGCGTCTTTAACGCCTAAAGCATTTGGAGTTTTAAAATTAGGACTCACATTTTTTAACTGGTCATCGGTGATAAGTTTTGCCTTGATTGCGCTGTGAGGACAGGCTGCGACACACATGCCACACTGAATACAGTTTTCACTTATCCAGCAAGGGAGATTGTCGGCAATGCCTCGTTTAAGGAATTTGCTTGTGTCGGTTGGCACGTATCCGCTTTCGTTAAAGCTAGAAACGGGCAAGTTGTTTCCGTTTAAATTTTCTATAGGTTTAATAAAGTTGTTATAGTATTCGTCATTAATTTGTTGGTTAGAAACAAGTTTTGGAGTGCAGTTTTTTAAGTCGCATAGTTGTATTGCGTTTTCTGCAGATTCAATAGCATTTAAGTTCTTTTTAACAACATCGTCACCTTTTTTGCCATACGTTTTATAAATAGCATCTTGCATTTTTTGTTTTGCTAAAGAATAAGGTATGTCATTTGCAAGTTTAAAGAAGGCTGTTTGCATTATTATGTTAATTTTATTTCCTAGGCCAACCTCTTCGGCTATTTTTTGAGCATTTATAATATATAAACTAGCATTTGCTTTTTTTATGTCTTGTATAAATTTATTTGGTAAATTGGTCATAATTTGGTTATTGTTTAATGCTGTGTTTAAAATAACAATACCATTTTTGCTTAATGAGTTTGTTAAGTCATATTTTCCAACAAAGCTAAAGTTGTGAATTGCAATAATATTTGCTGATTCTACATTATATGGACTTTTAATTGGTTGGTTCGAAACTCTTAAGTGGCTTGTGGTTAAGCTACCAGATTTTTTACTGTCATATTCAAAATAGCCTTGAACATATTTGTTGGTAGAGTCTCCAATAATTTTAATTGTATTTTTATTTGCACTAACGGTTCCGTCTGAACCAAGACCAAAAAACTTATATTCTTTGTGCGGGTTA
>JAZSMW010000076.1:0-2244 GCA_045536095.1 Clostridia bacterium | reverse complement strand
CAATAATAAAAGATATAGAAAGTTTAATAAACAGTTTCAAAAATTAGATAATGAAGAAAAATTAGAACTTTTAAATTATATTATATTTAAGTATTCTGAAGATGTGTTCTTAAGTAAAAAAGTAGAAAAAACTATGACATCATCTGAAGAATTAAAAAGAGTAATAAGAAGCACCTCTGATATGACTTGTAGTACATCTAATTTATTAGAGGAAACAATTAATTATGATAAAGCATTAAAAGAAGAATTCAATTTAAACAAGAAAAAAGATATTCCAAATTTCCTATCTAAAAAATTTGCTTTATAATATTAATGTTTAGGTTAAAAGGTGTCCCTTTTAACACTATTAAGAAAATCAATCAACAAATTACAATTTTATAGGGGTGACCAAAAGTTACCCTGTTTTTTTATGAGTCACCGGCTAAAAGCCACGCTTTTAGGCGTAAATGGGAGTTTGGGGTGACTCCCTCTTCCTGCAAAATTATCCGTTGGATAATTTTGCGGATGTACAACGTTGTAATTGCAAATTATGTAAATATGTGCTATAATTTAACCTGTCATGAAGTACATGATAAAAAAATCCATAACAAACTATAACAAGGAGGTATTCTAAATGGGAATCTCAATTCGGGAATTCCAAGTAGCAATGGAAACTTTTGGAGCAGAACGGTTACCCAATCGAGAGGGCTCTAGGTACAGAATTTTAGTACCATGTTTTCAACTCAACGGAATCCAATTCTTCCATTCAGGTTCATACTATATTGTTCACCGGGGAAATATACCTGGTGATATTATGAATCATGCTATGGCAGAAGTTGGAGAAAAACATCCTGGTGGTGATAACTTTTGGTGGGGTGAAGTACACTCTATTAAAGGTATGCTGACGCTGGCAACAATGCTGAGAGGAGATTATAGCAAAGCATTAGTCGATGAACTTACTAACAAAGCATATAAAAAATTGTTGGAATGTTCGTTAATTAAAAGCAATGTTAAATTTCCTTTTGAGTTTAGCACTCATTCACCTAAAATGCAGAAACTGCGTGAACTGCTTGAAGAGTATAGCAATGTCGTAAATCCGTTTGGTAATGGTGATTTTAATCTTAAAGAGCCTATCGGATATCTGGACAAAATAAAAGTGCAACTTTCAGCAGGTCATGAAGAAAGTTTTGATGCTTATTCAAGGTTAACCTTGAATAGTCCATCTTTTGAAACATTATTTAGTATTAATTCAAAAGGTTGGACTTATCGTAGTAGCGTTCCTGTACAAAAAAATCATAAAAACGGTCTTATTCACTTTTATCATTATTATGAGAATGGAAGTAATAATACAAATGTAGATGAGGTTGTTTATCTTGAGTATAATGTACAAGGGAAAGAAGATGACATCTTTAAAACTCTCCCCGAAGACATTGATTTGAGAATCAGTGTTAAAACAGGCTTGGCTTGGAAAACTTACAAGGAGTCTGAAGCAGTACCTGCCACAGATGAACAGATTGATGTTATGATTGCTCATTTAAAGATGAGTATAAGAAGTTTGAAAAAAAATCTCCTTCGTAACATCATTGACACAGAAGCATAATGGATTTAGCTACACCGTTTCCTATTGGAAATGATGTAGCTTTTTATTTTTAAATACTAATAAAAACAATTAGAAAACAAAATATATATGCATATTTATCAAAAATTTGGTAAATATATTTTATATTATGTAGGGTGACCAAAAGTCTCCCCATTATTTTTTTGTAATCCAGCTAAAAGCCACGCTTTTAGGCGTAAATGGGAGTTAGGGGTGACTCCCTGTTCCTGCAAATTTTGAAAAAATTTGAAAAAGTTTTGAAAAAGTAATGATTTTCTTAATTTTTTTGTTCTTTCATAATGAAAGTTTTTATAAAAATTCATTTAAAAACTTTACATTTTAAATATAAGATGCAACATACATAATAGAGATTTGTTTAAAGAAAAATTTGAAAATGCCATAATTTTAATTTTAAAATGGAACATACCCTATATAGAAAAATTTTTTTAAGAAAATTCAGACAAACACAAAAAAATATTTGTCCTTATATAGTGAATGATAAAATTTTCAAAACAGGAAATTATTTTTCGAATTTTTTGGTTATTTATATATGAAAACAAAAATACATAATTTTGAAAACAAATTGCAACATACCCTATAAGAAAAAAAAATTTGTCAAAAAATGTCCGTTTTAATAAAAAATTAGGGTTCATATATATAAAATTACC
>JAZSMW010000123.1:0-2092 GCA_045536095.1 Clostridia bacterium | reverse complement strand
TAAATTGTGTTTTTGTTGTAGGCTTTTAAATTCTGATGCGTAAACATAAACAATATTTAAATTGTTGCAAGAGCTAATAAAATAATAGTTGGTTAAGGGTTGAGTAAAATTTATGTTAAAATATTCGTTTGGTGACTTAATGGCTAAAACAGAATTTGCATCAACGTTTAAAAAATTGTTTTTGTTTATTATAAAGTCTTTGTTGCTGTGAAAAATTGTGTGTGTATTGTAAGATATAATATAAGTTTTGTTCATAATGTATATTACTCTTGGCATTTTATATTTATGTTAAAATATATATGTTTAATAACTTTTGTGCTTGGCAATAATTTTTTGCGGAGGGATATATGAAACAAATAAACATGTGGGAGGATGAAGAGGTAAAATCACTTTTTAAATTTGTTGAAGTAAAAAAAAGTGAAGGAGTGCCGTTAATTAAAATTTTTAAACAATTTGGAGACAAGGTTTGTAGGAGACAAAATAGCGTAAGAAATTATTATTATAAAGAGATTAAACAAATGCAGAAAAATCCTAAAAGGGCAAAAAACTTACAAATAAATTTATGTAATCATTTAGCAAAAACTCCAGAGCATTTTTCAAAAGATCAAACAGCAGAGGTTGTTAATAATATTAAAGACCTATTAAAAGAGGGCTATTCGGTAAGAGGGGCTTGCTTAAAATTGTCGCATGGGGATGCAACAAAAATGGTAAGGCTTCAAAACAAATATAGATCGGAGGTTAAATATAAAAACGAGCAAACAAACACAAGCAACATAATTAAAATGCCAGTAAAAAAAGAGGTGCTGGCCGAAAATGATATAACAGCTCTTTTTTTAGGGTTGGTTAAACTAGTAAAAAAACAAGCCGAAATTAAGGCAAGTGAAAGTGTTCAAAAAGAACTAATAACTTCGTCACAAAAACTAAAAACAGCAATTTTAGAAATAGCAACCAAGCAGGTTAAAATTGAAAAACTTAAAAACGAAATTGCCCTTTTAAACAAAAAAATACAAAAAATGCAAGAGCAAGACACAATAAAAACAATTAAAATTGCAAAATATTCTGCTCATGATGCACTAAGGGGGTTTTTACGGTTAAAAGAAAAGGCCAATTCGGGTGTTTTAAAATAATAATTGTGGCTTAATGGGGGTTGACAAAATTTAAATAAATTGTTATACTATAAACATCTTAAGGAGAAGTTTATGTTAAATAAAAGGTTTCGCTATATGGTTGCGGGCAATTTTATATCCGCATACAAAGAATTTTTATCTGGCGAAGAAATGTATAATGATGAAAGTTTAACAGATGCACATTTTCAACAAACCAATCCGCTATCTAATTTAACCGCTTACGACTATTTTCAAAGGGCGGCATTTGTTTATTTTGATTTAATAGCAAAATTTTATAAAAAACACCCAAACGGCACTTATGCAGAAGAAGCTGCTTTTGTAGAACAAAGTGAAAGTTTTAAAAGGGCAATTTCATTATATGAAGGCTTAACTAAAGATAAACAATTATATATACACTTAAAAACTTACAGTTACTGGGTTCAAGAGGCACTAAAAGACACTCCTATTTTCGACAAAAAAGGCAAATTAATTTTAGGAAAAGTTCAAAAGTTTTTTGAAAAAGTAGATAAGGGTGCTGCAACCATGCACACATTTGTTAGAGACGACCTTGCAAATGGAAATTGCTGGTGGTTAGAAGATGATGCCAAAACATTAAGAAACATTTTTTCTAACAACTACATAATGATAAGTGCAAAAAGGTGCCAGGCGTTGTGCGATAAATATTTTACAAGAAAGGTAGATATTTTTGAAGAGTTCCTTAGAGGCGCAAAAGGCAATGAACTCATTGCTGAATTAGATGCAAATATGAAAAACCGTTTTGGATTATCTCCAGTTTATAAGTATTGGGGGTTAGATGAAAATGGCGAAAGGGTTTTAAAAACTTCGTTAGATGAACCAACCGACGGGTCGTATTACTTTATAGAATATGAAAAAGCAAAACGCGAAAAAGTTGAAGAGAGCGAAAGACTATAGCAGGGGCTTTAGCAATTTTGAAGCTAGCGAAATAATTAACACTTTAATCAAAC
>JAZSMW010000098.1:0-2428 GCA_045536095.1 Clostridia bacterium | reverse complement strand
CACTCCACGTTTTATGCAAATGCATTTATGTTTAAAAGCATATTGCAATTAAAATTTTTATTAAATTTAGAATAAACCAAACCAAGTCTCGCATTTTTTATTATTTTTGTTTTTCCATTATCACAAATTTGTAGTTCGTCCACAGTAAAAACTAAAATTTTACCACTTCCACTTGCAAAGCCCGACTTAATATAACTAGGATTTTTTAGTGCTTTATATTGTTTTAAAAGTATGTTTTCAATATTTATATCATTAAACAATTTGGTAAAAAGTTTATAGTTAATAATAAAAACGGGTGCATTGTTTTGCTTATCTATTAAAGTATTTCCGCTATCTAAAAATGCTGTATCACACACTTGCTTTTGTTCATTTTTTATTTTTACACTATACACAAAATTTGTTATTACCATATTTTTTTGTAGTATAGATAAACATAGGTTTATTACATAATAAATAAAAAATAATAAAATAATTAATATATAGGTTGCAAAGTTATCTTTTATGTTAAGCGTTCCATAAACAGCATAGTAAACTGCCATGTTAAGCCCGCCATATAGCCCGGTTAAAAAAACAAAGCAAATATATTTAGCCAATGTTTTTCCATTAGCGCTATTTACAAAAATAATAATAACGCCAAGCGACAGTTTAAAAGCCAAAAGCATTATTCCGTTAAGTTTAATAAGTGGATAAAGCAATGAAACAACTGCACCAATTAAACTAGAAAACACAAGCCGTGTTTTTTTTGTTTTTGTTTTAAATATTTTATTTGTGCTAAGCAATATTAATAGCGTCACCAAAAAATTTTCTATTAAGGCGTCTTCTATGTATACTATCATTTTTTTTACCTCCCACAAATAAAAATTTGACGCCCATAATTTTTGGTTAAAAACTATAAATCAATGCTAAAAAAAACATTGCAAAAACGCAATGCTCTTTTTGTTGATTTGTTTGTATTTTTGTTTTAAAACATACTATCTTTCACCAAGTGTCATTTTTATTTGCATATTGGTTCCACTACGATTTAAATAAACCTCCACCATATCTCCAATATTATGTGAATATATAAACATCCTTAAATCTAAATAATCATTAATTGGTGTTTTATCTATTTGATAAATAATATCACCACTTTTAATTCCACTAAGCCCCGCATTTGCCAAACTATCTACACCCAAAATATATAGTCCATTTATGCTTGCCTCATAATTTTTTACTTTTGCATATTCAGAACTTATTCCCATTACACCCATATATGGGGCACTGTATCCGTTGTTTGTGCTTAGTCTCTGAACAATGGCTTGACCCGTTTTTATTGGTATGGCAAAACCAATGCCTTCGGCATCGTTGGCTTTTAGCGTGTTAATTCCAACCACCCTACCGCTAGAATTAATTAGTGGGCCACCACTATTTCCCGGATTAATACTGGCATCGTGCTGAATTAAATTTTGCATATATGTTACCGAGCCATTGTTTGCCGGAACCTCAAGCGTTCGGTTTAGTGCCGAAACAATTCCTTTGGTAACCGAGTGCCCAAATGAAAGTGAAAGAGGCGTACCTATTGCAATAATATCTTCTCCCACAAGCGGACTTGCTTGTTCACATTCTAAATATGGCATATCTTTGTTAGATTTTATAACTGCGAGATCAATTGATGCGTCTTGCCAAATAAGTGTTGCACCTGCAGTGGTTTTGTCGGCAAAATAAATTGTTATGCCCTTTGTGTTAGAAATAACATGCTGATTGGTTAAAATGTATCCACCCTCTTTAATTGCAACGCCACTTCCAACGCTAAAACCACCACTTACTAAACTTTTTATTCCAACAATGGCGCTTTTTACGTTTTGAACAACTCCACTTGTGTCCATTCGCTCCGAAAGAGTTATTAAACGTGGTGTCATGTCTGCACTGTTATCCGACACGTTTGGTTTAATGTTGATTTTACAACCAGAAAAAAATACTGCACTTAACAAAACCAAAAAAATTAAGTATTTAAAATTTATTTTTTTAATAAAACTCACAAAAAAAACCCCTTTTGTTTTAAAGAGGTTTAATCAATTTTAAATATGTAACTAGGGTAAATGCTTGTTGTTGCAATTTTTATATTTTTCCCTTCTTCTACCCCATGTTCTTTTAAATAGTTGCAAATTGTTGAATATGCAAGTTCTGGTGTGTTGTTTTCTCTTGAAAGGTGCGAAAGCATTACTTGTTTTGTTCCGCCTTGTGCTAATCTTAAAATTACCTCGGCGGCAGAATTATTAGACAAGTGCCCTCTATTACCTAAAATTCTTTGCTTTAAAATGAGTGAGTAGTTTGGGTTGGCTTTAAGCATGTTTATGTCGTGATTAGACTCTAAATATACCAACGTGCTTCCATCAATTTTTGATAAAACCTCATCATTAGTATAACCAAGGTCTGTTAAAATACTCAC
>JAZSMW010000028.1:0-3445 GCA_045536095.1 Clostridia bacterium | reverse complement strand
TATTATGTATCTTATGTATTAACACAATTCTAATAAAAGACTCTAAAATTTAGCATATAATTATAATTATTTTTATTAAAAATTTACGTTTTTTATAAATTATAAAAAAGAACACCAACGACAACGGCCGTAAATGTGTTCTTTTAATTTAAAGAATATTAATTATTTTTAAACATTTTCCGCAAGGAACATATTTCTAAATTTTTCGTTTTTTTGATAAAGTTTTTCAAACGTTCCTTTATCCACTATTTTCCCACCATCTAAGAAGAAAATTATATCCGCGTCCTTAATGGTCGAAAGCCTATGAGCAACAATAATTACAGTGCTTTTACCCTTAATTCCGTCTATGCTTTTTTTAACTTCTTCTTGAGCAAAGTTGTCTAGCGAACTTGTACTTTCGTCAAACAAAATTACAGGAGAGTTTCTAAGTAGCGCCCTTGCAATTGCAAGCCTTTGTTTTTGCCCTCCAGAAAGTTTAATTCCACTTTCTCCAACACGTGTATTAATTCCGTTTTTTAAACCATCAATGAATTCATCTAAATATGCTAAATGAATAACCTTTTTTATTTCTTCTTCTGTGGCATCTTCTTTTGCAAGCAACAAATTTTCTTTAATTGTCATATCAAAAATGTAAGGAAATTGATTAACAAGCGAAAAGGTTTTTCTTAATGTTTGTTTATTTAATGCGTTAACATTAACTCCATCAATTAAGACTTCGCCGTCTGTTACTTCAAACATTTTAGATATTAAATTTAAAATCGTAGATTTTCCACTACCAGATTTTCCAACAAAGGCAACTGTTTTGTTATGTGGAATTTTAAACGATAAATTATTAAAAATTTGATTTTCGGTAACAAGGGTTTTTGTCATTTTCTTTTTCTTTTTATCAAATTCATATTCATAATCTTTAAAAGTAAAATTAACGTTTTTAAACTCTATATTCCCTTTAACTTTTTCTAAATTAACGTCACCAAATTTTTCACTAACAAACTCATCCTCATCAAATAATGAGAACATTCTTTGAGTGCTCACCTTAACATCTATAATAGTGCTAGCAACACTTCCTACACCCCATATTAAATCATAAATTCTATAGTCATTAGAATAAATAATCATAAACGAAGCCATTGTTAAAAGTGCCTTATCCATCAAGTTTATTGCAAGTATTAAAATTAAAACACAAACAACATCAATAAGTAAACATCTCAATGAATGAAATGATCTATCTATCATATTGTGCTTAAATCTTGCCTTTCGATAATTGTCATAGTTTAAGCCAGAAACTTTAGAAAGCCTATCTTCTAAGCCTAAAGACTTAATATCTTTTTCGCTTCTAACAATTTCGGTTGTAAGCGAATTAATTTTATCGTTAGCATCTCTAACTTTGTGCCAGCTTGTTCTTCTGAATTTAACCCTAATTAATTCAAGCAATAATCCAACAATAACAAGAGCCACCAAAACTAACGTTACATAAATATTTAATATGGAAATGTAAACAACTATAACGATTGCTGTTGCAATCATAGTAATAACTTCAATCAATTCCGAAAAACTTTCTACAACGCGTTCCGGATCAGAAACAATTCTTTGAACAAAAGTTCCCGTGTCGTGATTGTTATAAGTTCTAGAATTTAATTTAAATGCCTGCTTTGCCAAATCAGAATTTATTTCGGCCATAATTTTTACAGCATATTTGTTGTAAAAAAGATTTGTTAAATACCAACAAATTCTTTGACCTATAATTAGGGCAATAATAATTAACCCAATATTAATGGCTTGTGCATATAACCCAAATGTTATTTTTTCAACTGTGGTTGCAAATAAAATTGTTTGAAAAATTCCAACTACTCCAGCAATTAAATAAAGCAATATGTAAACCGCTATCGCAATTTTATGTTTGCCAAAGTACATGCCAAGCCTTGGTTTTGTATTTGTTTTTTTCATTTTTTTCTCCTTTTTTATTTTAATCATTTAAATTTGTTTTGTAAACTTTAATTGCAGTGTTTTGCAATATTTTATACAAAAAGACCCCTGCCATAATTAGCAAAGGTCTTTTTATTAAAGCAACAACTCTAACACGTTTTTTTGTTTAATAAACATCAAAACAACTCACTTGTAGTAATACAAGATATTTGCAATAAAAAACCTTCGCCAAATCTCGCTAAAGTTTAAGCGAGACAACATGCGAAGGCTATATTACACTTTTATTTAAAAGTTAAATACGGCCGTTCGCACGCCCAAAGTTATTAAATTGTAAAAATAGTTTTGCACTGAACATGCTTTTAGCCTCCTTTTTTTAATTTTCATCACCATACTAACACTACTCCGTGCGTATGTCAAGTGTTTTTTTACATTTTTTTTATTTTTTATTATTCTAAAATCCTTATTTTCTTATAGAAAATACCCTAACAAAAAAAATTAAAAAAGCACCAAACATTTGTTTAGTGCTTTAAGTTTTAACCTCTTTTTCTAGCTCTTTTTCTAGCAGCTTCGCGTTTTTCTTTTTTCTTAACGCTAGGTTTTTTATATGCTTCTTTTCTTCTGATGTCACCAATAATGCCATCTTTTTGGCACTTTCTTTTAAACCTTTTAATTGCGCTTTCTAGGTTTTCGTTTTCACCAACTTTAACAACTGTCACGAGATTTCACCACCTTCTATAGTACAAATTACTGCACATAAAATATCACTATTTATTCAACTTGTCAAGGTTTTTCGTTAAAATACACAAATAGTTGTTGACATTTTTTTGTTTAACTGCTAAATTATTTTCAAACGAAGAAAAAAGCAAAGTAAATTTTGCTCAATATGAGTCAAGAGAAAAGTTGGTTGGTGCAAAACTTTTGAGAGCAACAATTGAATTACACTTTTGGAGTTTTGGTTATGCTATACCTTAATTTAGCAAAAACAAGGCGGGGCTTAGTTTCCGCAAAATAAGGTGGTACCACGAATTAACAACTCGTCCTTATGCTCATGCATAAGGCTTTTTTGTTTTATTACCACATTAAAATATAAGGAGATTAAAATGAGTAATTTATTTGAAGAACTAAAACAAAGACAATACCTATACCAAACAACCGACGAAGAGGCTGTTAAAAAACTATTAAACGAGCAAAAAATAACTGTTTATGCTGGTTACGATCCAACAGCCGACAGTTTGCATATTGGCCACTGCGTTTCTCTTTTAATGCTTGCAAAATTTCAAAAGGCTGGACATAGAGTTATAGTTTTATTAGGCGGTGCAACCGCACAAATTGGTGATCCAACTGGCCGTAACGACATGCGCGATATGGTTACATCTCAATTTATTCAAGACAACTATAAAAAAATTGAGGCTACCATTGGTAGATTTGTTAAACTAGACGGCGACAACCCAGCAATTATTGTAAATAATGCATGTTGGATGAATGGCTACGACTACATTAATTTCATGAGAGATATTGGCAC
>JAZSMW010000006.1:0-2095 GCA_045536095.1 Clostridia bacterium | reverse complement strand
TGGCCGATGAAATAAGAAATGAACTTGCATCTAAAGGAGTTACTCTTAAAGACACACCAAACGGAACAGAATATTCTATAAATTAGTAAAAACGGCAAGTTTTTTCTTGCCGTTTTTATTACATATTTCTTTCTTCTTGTTTTATTTCTTTTACTTTTTCTAAATATTTATTTGGATCTTTTTTCCACAATATATATTTGTCTCTCATACAAACAGCACATGGATGATAACCAGCCATTAATGCATCATACTCGTTTGCAAAAAACACACGACCAGATACGTATTTTCCCATACCTATCCATCTTAAAGCATTTGGACAATCCATTTTACCATAGCACTTTGAACGCTTATTTCCACCAAACTCACCCTTATTTTTAGATAAATATTTTTTTCCATTTTTGTCTATTAATGTATACATTGATATATCCTTTTTGAATATTACTTATTTAATAATATCAATTTTCCTCATTTTTTTTTATTTCAATCCAACCAATTCGTCAATAGAAATATTAAAAAATTTGGCAAGAACAATTAAAGAATACATATTTGGTTCTCTAAGGCCGTTTTCCCACAAACTAATAACGCCTTTACTTACACCAATTTTTTTAGCCAGTTCTACTTGCCCTAATTTTTTTTCTAATCGCAATTCCTTTAAAACATCCTTAAATTTATTAAAGTTCTCCATATAATTATATTATTCTCACAAAAGTAAGAAAAATACTTGACTTCTTACAATAGTAAGATTTATTATGAGATTAGTATTATTAAAAGGAGGTAAAATTATGGCTTATTGTTCAAAGTGCGGTAAAGAAGTTCATGAAGATGCAGAAATATGTGTAAATTGTGGATGCAGAATAAAAAATGAACCAATTTTAAGTTCAAATGATGGTAAAAATGCAGTTAGATTTCTTTTAACATTCTTCCTAGGTTTTTTGGGTAGTTTTATTATAAACCACACCAATTTAAAGCCAAATGGCTGGAAATCAAGAACTTGTGCTTATTTCTTTTTAAGCCCACTAACCTTTGGTCTTTATCCACTAGTTGCATCAATTTGTAATTTCTCATTTAATGCACAACAATCATCAAATATTGGCTATTTTAAAGACTAATTATATAATTTAAACCAAAACGGCAAAAGAGTATAATGTGAATCTCTTTTGCTGTTTTGCTTGTATCTTTTTTTATTCATTTTAATAGATAATAAAATTTTTTATTTTTTTTTAAAAATCTGTTGACAATAGTTTTTATGAGTGATATTATAGCATTGTTTGAATAAACAAACTTAAGTATTCCTCGGTAGCTCAGCGGTGGAGCACTCGGCTGTTAACCGATAGGTCGTCCGTTCGAATCGGACCCGGGGAGCCAAATTAACCTTGTGCGTGTCGCAAGGTTTTTTGTTGTCTTGAGATTAACAAAATGCGTTGGCATTTTAGCCTGATAAGGCTAGCCGAGTGCGTGGCACGGGCTGGGCGCCAAGAAATTTTGAATAAATTTCTGCGTACGAAGCGAAAGCGAAGTTAAACCGATAGGTCGTCCTCATCTAAATCGGACCCGGGGAGCCAAATTAACCTTGTGCGTGTCGCAAGGTTTTTTGTTTTTTTAGGTTAACAAATGCGAAAGCATTTAAAGCACAAAGTGCTTTGCCGAGTGCGACACTAGGAGCACGGGCTGGGCGCCAATGAGCATGCGAATGTGTATGAATCTAATGCAAAACCGATAAGTCACATTTTAATTAAATAAGCATAAAAAAAACGATAGAATTTTTCTATCGTTTTTTTTGGCTGGGGTGGCAAGATTCGAACTTACGCATGCCAGAGTCAAAGTCTGGTGCCTTACCGCTTGGCTACACCCCAATATTTAAAATACTTTGCTAGTATATATTAATTTTTTTTATTTGTAAAGTACTTTTTTATATTTTTTATAACATTTTTTATCGTAGTTATCAACATTTTTTGCATTATGTTATGTTTACCATGTTTTGTTAACTAATCTATAGCAGGTTTGTAATTTCTTTGACTTTATTATTATATTTTGTTATTCTGCTATTATTAGGAGAATATATGAAAACATTAAATGATACGTTAACAGCTGTTTA
>JAZSMW010000051.1:0-2396 GCA_045536095.1 Clostridia bacterium | reverse complement strand
GACATTTCTATAAATATATTATCAATTTTTTTAATTTTGTCAACCTATTAAATTGTAATCTTTGTTGACAAACATATATTTTTTGAGTATAATACCTGCACAATTTGGAGGTATTATGACTAAAAGTTTATCTTATCACATCGTTACAGAAAATAACAGTTTAGCAAAAAAAATAGAGGCCCTTTTTAGGCGCAACCAATATTGTCAACATGACCAAGAACATTTTTACGGTATTTTAAAGCATGCAATTTTAAACCCTAGCACAGCAACATTAAAACACGTTCACATGCAACAAAAATTGCTTTCACTCCTTTTTTGTGAATACGTTGAAAGAACCACAGACGACATAAAACTTAAAGATTCTATCACAAACATTCTTTCACCTGGTAACAACCATTATTTACTAAGCGACTCTGAGCTTATAATACGTGAAACCAACAAGCTTGCAAAAGCAATTAATATGTTGTTTAAAACAAATACGTATTGCAAGCACGACCAAGATGACTTTGATTTTATTTTATCTAAAGCAATTTTAAACCCTAAAACCGCAAAATTACAAGAAGTCCCAATGCAACAAAAAATGATTTCACTTCTTATTGCCGAATATGTTAAACGAACAACTGCCGATCCAAAACTTATTAATGAAGTTATAGGAATTTTTAAATAATTAAAAAAAATTGCAAACATCCGTTTGCAATTTTTTATTGGTGTAAACTTTTTAGAATTTACAAAATCATTTTCGGTTTTCTTCGCATTTATTATAAATCAATTTTAAACAAATTCAACACAAAAAAAGACTAAACAAAATGTTTAATCTTTTTTTTGCTATTAAATAGATTTTTTTGCTGTTTCTACAAGTGCTGCAAAACCAACCTTGTCGTTAACTGCCATGTCTGATAAAACTTTTCTGTTAAGAGTTATGTTTGCATTTTTTAAACCAAACATAAATTTGCTGTAAGAAATATCGTTAATTCTGCATGCTGCATTAATTCTTTGAATCCAAAGTGAACGGTAATTTCTTTTCTTTAATTTTCTGCCAACATAAGCATATTGACCACTTTTCATAACTGCTTCACGAGCAACTCTGTATAATTTTGATTTAGCGCCTCTGTAACCTTTGGCTTGTTTTAATATTGCTCTTCTTTTTTTAAGAGCCTTTACTGCCCTTTTAATTCTCATTTTCTTTCTCCTTTACCTTAAGCGTTAATCATTCTTTTAATAGTTTTTGATTGAGTTTTAGAAAGGACACCGGTTCCTCTTAATTTTCTTTTTCTTGACTGACTTTTTTCTGTTAAGAAATGTCCTCTGTCAGTTCTAGCGAACATAACCTTTCCAGATTTTGTAACTTTAAATCTTTTTTTAGCTCCGCTATGTGATTTTTGTTTTGGCATAGTTTTTCTCCTTTATATTTCCTTTTGTTGTTTATTAGCACAACTGCTTTTTACAATCAACTTAAAAAAGTTGTGTATATTACTCTTTTACCAAACCTTTATTTATATAAAAGATTGGTTTGCACCAGCATAATTCTAGTGCTATATAAAACCCGCAAAAAAACATGTGACTTGCCTAGGCAAGACATAACATTCATATGAATGCGAATGTTTTTACTAAGTTGTTATATACAATTACTTTTTGTTTGGCGCAACATTAACAATAATGTTTCTACCAACAATTTCTGGTTCTTTGTCGGTTGTTCCTTTTGATGAAACCATTTCACAAAAAGATTTAACAACTTCGACCGCTTTTGCAGAATATGCTTGTTGGCGACCACTCATTCTTAAAACAACTTTTAATTTGTTGCCATCTTCTAAAAATTCTAGCCCGCGCTTTGCTTTAATTTCTAAATCGCGCTTGTCTATTGTCATAGAAAGTTGAATTTCTTTAATTTCGGTAACTTTTTGATTTTTTCTTAACTCTTTTTCTTTTTTAATGGCGTCAAACTTATATTTGCCATAATCTAAAATTTTGCAAACTGCAACACCATTTCCAGACGACATCATAACAAGGTCTAACCCTTCTTTTTCTGCCTCTGCAAGTGCTTCTGCCCTAGACACAATGCCTAGTTGTTCTCCGTTTGCACCAATTAAACGAATTTGAGAACTAGAAATTTGTTCATTAATAATAAGTTCTTTAAAAATGGTTTTATTCCTCCTTTACCGACCAAGTGTTAAAACACTTATTCAGACTTTCGCCCAAAACAAAAAAGAATGGGCGGAAATTCCATAGAAAAATCCACCCATTCTTTTATAAAAAATGAAAAGAACAAAACTCCGCAGCCAAATCAAAATTCGACTGGTGAGAAGTGGAAACTTCTACTCGATAACAGTAAAATATTAACAAATATTAAAAGCTTTGTCAATAGTTTTTTTGTTTTTTCAATTTTATTTTTTCTTTTC
>JAZSMW010000079.1:0-3454 GCA_045536095.1 Clostridia bacterium | reverse complement strand
TTTAATTCTTTAAAAATATAAAAAGGAACAATAAAATTATTAAATTTTAATTTAAATGATAAATTTTTAACAATTGCTGAATATAAACTTAAAATGCTCACAAATTCTACATTTTCAAACTTTAACAACGCAGAATATATTTTTCCAAAGTGAGCTCTATCTAAATGCAATCCGTCAAAAAGCATTTCTGAATATTCGCTTTCGTTTATCAAATAAACTTCGGCATTTGATATATTATTTATTTGCTGAATATAAGACAAATCTAAAATTGAATCTAGAAAAACAATTCTCTTATATTTTTTTGCAAAACATAAATCTTTTGGCGCAAGTAACACACTGTTATAACCCGAAGAACAACAATCAACAATTTTTAATGAATATATGTTTGATAAATCGTATGTTGATAAAAACTCAGTATATGTGCTTACTTTATTTGCAATAAACACCGTCCCAAAAATATTGTTAGAACAATCCATTACAAAGTTTATAATATTTGACTTGTTATATGTTTTGTATTTTGCTTTTACCGTCTGGTTTGAATATTGCAACTGATTTATTGCGTAACATTCTAAATACCTACTTGCAGATGATTTAACATCTCCAACAAAATCAAAATCTTTTACAATGCCTTTAAAATATTTTCCTTTGGATTCTTGAAATTCAAAAATAAATTTAAATTCGCTGCCAAAATTTAATTTGCTTGCCTCTTTTACATAATTAAAAAATATTAAACATAGGTTTTTTCCAAATATAATATTTGCATGGCCACTAGACTTTGTTAATGGTTGTATATTTATTTTATTGGCTGCAATTAAAAATTTTGGCTTTGAATTTTCACACCCACATGGCTCTAAAAGTTTTAAATCTTCAATTAATTTTGGATTTATGTCTCCCAATTCTATTTCATCGTCATAGTACTCTATTGGCTCAAATGCTTTAATGTTTATATTTTCGTAAATATATGAATTTACCCTAGCAACAAATTCATCAAAGTTTTCTATTTTTAAACTTAAGCCTGCCGCCATTGTATGCCCACCAAAAACTTCTAATAAGTCGGACACAGAAGTTAAAATGTTGTGTATATTAATATCGTTAATACTTCTTGCAGAGCCTTTTAAAGTATTACCCTCTTTGGTAAACAAGAACACTGGCCTGTTATATTCTTCTAACAATTTAGAACATTCTATACCCAATATTCCATGATCCCAATCTTCTTTCCAAAGAATAATTGCTGGCATATTTGTTATGTCTTTATTTTTTAATATTCTTTGGCAATCTTCATACACTGCCGTTCCAAGCGCCTGCCTTTTTGTATTATGTGCATGAATTTTTTCTATTAATTGCTTTATTTTTGCTGGATTTGTTTCTAAATATAGCGAAAGCGAATCTCCAGCATCACCCATTCTTCCACTGGCATTTAGTTTTGGTGCTATTTTAAATGCGATATCTGAAGCATCCGGTTTGGTAATTGAAACTTTATTATGCGAAAACATTTGCTTAACTCCAACAGGAAGCAAACTCATTTTTTGAAAACCCAGCCTAACTAACGTTCTGTTTTCATGTGTTAGCGGAACAATATCTGCAATTGTTGCAATTGCCACTATTGGCAAAAACTCTTCACATTTCTCCGTTCCTAAAAGCGCCTCTGCAAGCTTATATGCAACGCCGGTTCCACATAAGCCTCTAAATGCGTATTTCTGATTTATAATTTTAGTGTTTACTACTGGGCAATTTGGTAGTTTTTCTGGCAATTCATGATGGTCGGTTACTACCATATTTATACCTAAACTTTTTGCATATTCTACTTCTTCTACAGCAGTAATTCCACAATCAACAGTAACAATAAGATCTGGATGAAATTGTTCATGCAATTTGTTTATAACTGTTTTTGTTAATCCATAACCGTCTATATATCTATTTGGCAAAAAGTAGTTACAATTTACACCTAGCTTCGCAAATGCCTTAACTAAAATTGCAGTTGCACTAATTCCGTCAACATCATAATCCCCAAAAACCAATATCTTTTTATTTTGGTTTATGTGTTCCATTATGGTTGCAACAGCCTCATTCATTCCATGCATTGTAAACGGACTTTGAAGTTCCACATTTTCTGGCCACAAAAAATCTGACACCTTTTGCTTTGTGTCATAACCTCTATTAACAATGATTTTCATTACTTTTTCAGATATACCAAAAAATTCTGAAAACTCTTTTACTTTATAGTAATCTAATTCTGCATCAAAATATTTAATAAACTTCATATACGTATTTGATTGTTAAACCAATCATCCTTATGGATATATTATACCCTACAATTAATATCCACGCAAATGATTTTTTACTTTTTAATTTACACCACAAAAAAACACTGCCATTGCAGTGTTTTAAAATTAGTTAGAAACCAAATTATCTAAGTCTGTTTCCTTCATAACTTCTTCTTGAGTTAATGTATCTTGTTGTTTTTGTTTCTTTTCTTTTACCTTTTTAATTTTTCGAACATATGTTGCTCCAAAAATTGCAGGTAAAATATACAAATTAGTATAAGTTGTTGACACAACGCCTAGTAAAAGAGCTAACCCAAAGAAAATTACAGGAGAACAAACATTAAATAATGAAAATAGTAGTAGCGCTACACAAACAATTGATGTTGTAATTATTGTTCCATATAAATTACTTTTAATGGTTTCGTTAGCCAATTCATAATTGCTTTTAGAATTAAAGTTTTCTGTGTTTGTTAATAATTTTTTGCTTTTTCTTACAAATACCCAAGTTGCAATTATTGATGCAATGGCAACAAATGGTATAACACTAAGAGTTTCACGGTTTGTTGGAACCCTGAAAACCATAATTAAAGCCCATGTTAAAATGTTAGAAACAATTGCACCAAGCAAGCTAAGCATTGAAGCATAAAAACCTTCTCTTGCAAAGATATATGAACACATTAAAATTGTTGCTACAAGGCTTGCCAAAATTGAGAACACAATATATTCTGAATTGACACTGCCCTCAAATGTTGTAACAGAAATTAAATTTCTTAGGTCAATATCTTCTTGATCTGTTGTTTTAAAAAAGTTTTCTTTTAAACCCTTCTCAATTAATTCAATTTTTTGTTTTGCATCGTCTTTTGAATAATTTATTTTAACAACTAAAACATTATTATAAGTGGTTGCTTCTGTCTCGGTTAAATAAATTGAGCCGCTAACACCATTTGCTTGTAAAACATTGTCTACTTTGTTTTTAAATGTTTTATACGTTGATTCTTCTTCTAGATTTTGATTTTCGGCAACAATTGAAACTTGAATGCCACCTTTAAAATCCATTCCTTGGTTAAAGCCAAATACAAATCCAAAAATAACTGCTAAAACAACAAATGCCACTGGAATAATTATGCTTGTAAATATATTTTTAGAAAAATTTACTTTACTGCTATTTATTTTTGTTTTTAATGAACTAC
>JAZSMW010000068.1:0-22566 GCA_045536095.1 Clostridia bacterium | reverse complement strand
CACAGAACGACATGGCTACGATCCGACTTATTACAGAGATTGATGTTGTGCAGGGTACCCCTCTTGTAAAGTTGGGACAAACAGTTAAAAAAGGACAAGATTTGGTGGCTCCATATGTAAGAGATACATCTGGGAATATTTTAGAGGTAAAACCAATAGCAAACATACTAGCAGATGTGTATTACACAACCACCGAAAACATACCAGACGAAAAAATTGAATTTGTTAAAACTGGCAAAACAAAAACTATAAAGGAAATAACTATTGCTGATGCTGTAATTTATAAAGAGGAAATAAAAAGTGAATTTAATTTGTATAGTTCAGAAGAAAAAATTCAGTATATTGCGGACAAAAATGTTTTACCAATAAAATTAAAACTTATAACACATTTTGAACTTTCAAAAGAAGTAATTCCAAACTATTTTCAGAGTAACAAAGAAACCATTTTAAAGGAGTTGTCACAAAAAACTAGACAAATTATTAATAAGTGTGACATAATAAAAGAGGAATATTATGACATACAATCACAAGCAGGCAATAACAAAATAACTTACACGTGTGTCGTAAATCATTCAATTGGTTAATGAGGAATAAATGAAAATAAATTTTAGTTTTAACAAGCAAACAGTAAAGTACAAGAGTTTAATAAAAAGGTTATTTCAAACTGCTCTAGAGGTTACTGAGATCACATCAAACATTTCAGTAAATGTTGCCTTAATTGATAAATCTCAAATACAAGCATTAAATAAAAAATATAGGGCGGTTGACAAGGTTACTGATGTTTTGTCTTTCCCTATGATTGATGATATAAAAAACATTCAAAACGAACCAGATTTTTTTATTGGAGATTGTAATATAGGTGACATTTACATTAACTTAGAACAAGCAACAAAACAGGCGGAAGAATATGGACACAGTCTGATGAGAGAACTTGGTTTTTTGGCACTTCACGGATTTTTGCACCTTTTAGGGTATGATCATATTTTAAAACAAGATGAAGTGGTTATGTTTGAGTTGCAGAACAAAATTTTAGAAATTGTAAATTTAGGGAGAAATTAAATGGGATACAAATGCGGGTATGTAAGTTTGGTTGGCAGGGCAAATGCTGGCAAAAGCACCCTAATTAATGCGCTAATTGGCGAAAAGGTTGCAATAGTTTCCCCTAAGCCACAAACAACAAGAAATAATATTTTAGGGATTCTTACAAAAGGCAATTATCAGCTTGTGTTTGTAGACACCCCGGGCATTCACTCATCTAAAAACGCATTAGATAGGTATATGAATAAAAATGTTAGGTCTGCAATAGGGGGCAGTGACATTGTTGTATATTTAGTAGATGGCGGAAAACCATTAGAAAAAGACGAATTAAAATATATTTCTAATACAATAGAAAAAGGCTCAGATATTATTGTCGCTATAACAAAAGTAGATGTTTTATCGTACGAAAAGGTATATCCTAAATTAGCTGAATTATCTACCATTTCTGGAATTAAGGAAATAATACCAATATCATCAAAAGCAAACAAAAATTTAGATGTACTACTAAACGCCATTTTAAAATTGCTACCAGAAAATCAAGAAAAGAATTTTATTTATCCAGAAGATGAGTATACAAACAAATCAGTTAAGTTTTTGGTTGCTGAAATAATAAGAGAGAAGGCCTTGTATTTGTATGATAAAGAAATTCCACATGGTATGGCTCTAGATGTTATTAGATATGAAGAAAAAAACAAAATTGTTGATATAGATGTAGATATTATCTGTGAAAGAGATTCTCATAAATCTATCATAATTGGAGCTCATGCAACAAAACTTAAAAAACTGGGAGAACTTGCCAGAGCAGAAATAGAAGAATTGATTCAAAAAAAAGTCATGTTAAAACTTTTTGTTAAGATAGAAAAGAATTGGAGAGATAGGCCAAGTAATTTAACTGAGTTTGGTTATAATAATGAAATTTAACTGTTTTAAGTTACTTTATATAATTATAAAAAAAGATATATTTTATGTTTAAAAATTGTTTGACTAAACTTATAACCATATATTAAAATGTAATTAGTAAATGTGGTAAATATATTTTAAATATTGGCATATACTATTAAAAGGAGGGGGTTATGAACAAAACATTTCCAAATAAATTTGTAGAAGATGTCTGGAAATTAGCAAAGTGCACAGGAGATCTTAATTACTTTAGCTTGCTAATTAATTTAGAAGACCCTCTTAATGAACTCGCTAAATATGCTGATGATGAGTTAGATATGGGTAAATAATGGAAGAAACAAAAGTAAAAGCAATTGTAATTGGCGGAATAGATTATAAAGAAAAAGATAAGTTGGTTAATCTTTTTACACTAGAACAAGGAATTCAAACCGTTGTTTTTAAAGGGGTAAAAAGTGCTAATGCAAAGTTAAAATCGGCAAAAGAATTGTTTTCTTTTGGCGATTTTATATATACCGGAGGAAACAACAAGGTTGTTACTTCTGCTAATATAATTCAATCTTTTTACGGATTAACTAAAAACTTAAAAAAATATTACACGGGCTGTGCCATTTTAGATATAATAAAAACTGTTTTGCCAGAGGGTGAACAAAATCCACAACTGTTTGTAATTACTCTAAAGTGTTTGGGGCTTTTACTCCAAGACGAAGTTGATAATTACATGGTCCTTAACAAATTTTTAATTTCAATATTTAAAGGAGTTGGTTATAGTTTTGATGTAAATTTTTGCAACAACTGTGGGGAAAAATTGCGAGAAAGAAGGTTTATAAATCTTATGCATGGTGATGTTACATGTTCGCTTTGCAGGGCTGGTTCGTTTATAGAATTATCCATGCCAGTCGCCTCTGCGTTAAGGCTTATTTCTAACACAGATGAAGATAAACTAACAACATTAAAAATACAAAGAGAAACACTAATTTCAACATTTAATATTTTGTCAGCAAACTTTGAATATAGGTTTAACAAAAAAATTTTAAATGTTTAAAACTAAAAAAGGACAAAAGATGAAAAAATATTTTAAGTATTTGTTTTTAATATACATTCTTTTTATGCCTTGTTTCTTTTATGCCTGCCATAATAGAACCTCTCATAATATGGGACAGTGGTATGTTAAATCGGAAGCCACATGTGAAAACGCACAAATTTTAGAAAGAAAGTGCTCGTTGTGTGGAGAAAAAGAAACAAAAACAGGAGAACCTGCGTTAGGACATAATTATAATTCATCTGTTGTTAACCCTACAAGCACCCAAAATGGTTACACTTTGCATGAGTGTTGGTGCAGCGCTTTTTATAAAGATAACTATACGTGTTTAATTACATATGATAATACAACTCAAAATGCATTAATAGACATTACAAACATAGCAGAAACAAATTCAAAAGTTGTAAATAAGGGTGATATATTTGAGGTGGTTCAGCCCCAGCAAAAGGCATATGTAATGGAGTATAGAGTTTATTCATCACCACAAACATATAAAGTTATTGTTCCTGGGCAAAAAATAGATAATAGCATGGTTGTTTCTTTGGTTTGGGATTTACAGCAAAATATAACGCAAGAAAAAACTCAATTTTACGGAATTTTAAATAAGGTAAGTTTGCTTGTACAACTTTCATATAGTTATAATCCAAATAACTATATAATTAGATCAATGCAATTTATTAGGTCAAAAAGATATAATTCTACCACTTGGAATGCGTTTGCAGGAACTCCAGACATAGCATTTGAGAATTATGTAATGAATAATCAAGGCGAAATTAATTTGTTTGACTTGCAGGATTTGGAATATATGTTTAATCCAGTCACAAATGAAAAAGTAGATTTTGTTCATATGATATACACAATTAATGCAATACTAAAAAATGGGCTAAACACTTTAGAAACGCAAAAAATAGCGGATTTATGCGGGTGGGGAGGAGATGTTGGACAGCTTGTTGTTCAAACCAAAAGTATGCTTTCGTTGGACGACATTTCGTTGCAAGCCGAAATAGATAATTTATTTAATTCAAACAGTAGTGGTTTTGGTTCTGCCGATGTGCAAGCCGATATGGACTCTTTAAACATTGCTTGTTTATTATTAGGCAATTCTAATGCTTGTTTATCTGGAATATTAAGTTATTATTATAATAATTTTTCTGTTATAGAGCAAAAAGAACAATATATTGGTAACATGGGGTTAAACTATGGTTTAACATCTACACAAATGGCAACCGAGTTATCTAACAGGTTGTTTAGTAATGTTTTGTTTGAAACATGGTGTGGACAGTTAGAAAACAGTATAAATTTTACAACTCACCAAAGGTTGTTTATTTGTGTGTGCAAGGCGCTTGCAAAGTTTTTGTTATAAAACATCGCTGCTTTAAATAAATTTAAACTTATGCACTTAATTAAATTCAATTACGCTTTTGTTATAATAAAAGCGATGTCTTTTGCTGAGGGCGGAAATCTTGTCTTAAACTCACAAATAAATTTGCGTTAGACGGTATTTATTACTGCAAAAAAAATACTGCAAAGTTTGCAGTATTTTTTAACTCAATTTATTGCTGTCTGTCAGAATTTAATTTTATTAATGCACTAAGTTCATTAATTTTTGTATTGCAATACTCTCTTCTTTCTTTTGCTCTATGGCTAAGAACAAATTCGTTTACCTGATAAGCAAAGGCTTCAGCAAGTTCAAACATATTATATGCAGAGTTATATTTTTTTAATGCTTCAGTTTTGTTTTGCATTTCTAAATATAAGCGTTCGGCCAAATGTAAAAGACCATCGCCTTTGCTCATATATTCTAAATATTCCACAAAATCATCTTTTTTCATAAACACCTCTATAAATTTTATTATTGTATAACACACCTAAAGGCAAAAGTCAATTGTATAATAATTTTTTATATTAAGAACAAAATATTTATATGAAGATTAACCTATTGGCAATGTCTTTTGCCGTAATTTTTTGTTCAACAGTATTGGCGAGTGTTGTACCTCTACCGTCAAAGAGTCCGCTTTTACTTGGCGAGAAAGAACAACAAATTGTTAATGATTTAAACGAGCAAGAAGAAACTGTTGTTTTAAATAATGAGTCTGTAAAAGTTTTAAATCTTAATTGGTTTGACTCAATGGATGCAATTTTTACAAAATATCAAAAGGTAAGAGTTATAGATATAAAATCTAAAACAGAATATTATGTTAAAAGAATGGGCGGATATAATCACGCCGATGTGCAAACGGTTGATGCAAAAAATACGGCAATTTTTAAAAAAATTTATGGGGGCACATGGAGTTGGACTCGTCGTCCAGTATGGGTGGAAATAAATGGGCAATTTTATGCTGGATCAACAAATGGAATGCCTCATGGATTTGACATATTGCAAACGGGAGAAGGCGGGCACACATGCATTCATTTTTTAAATAGCAAAACTCATGGAACAAAAAGAGTAGACGAACAGCATCAAGCATGTGTTGAATATGCTAGTAAAAGTCAAAATTTATTAAACGAATATTTAAAAAATAAATTAAAATAAAAAACTTGTTATCTGAAAAGGAAAGTATAACTTTTTTTAGATGTTTTATATTTTTAAAATATTGGCTTTGAAAAGAAAGATTTGTATGATAAAATATTTTTAATTTAGCTATTGACTCTCAAGTTAACTTTAGAGATATAATGTGCACGTCGGAGGAAGAAGATGTTTAAAATTGGAGAGATTTCAAAAAGAGCAAACGTTTCAGTTTCAACAATTAGGTTTTATGAAGAAAAGGGGTTAATTTATCCAGCCAAGGTCGACCAATGGACTAAATACCGCTACTATGATGAAAGCAGTATTGTTAAATTAAACGAAATTGCATACTTTAAAAATTTGGGTTTTTCACTTGAAGAAATTTTAAACTTAGATGAACAAACAATAAAAAATAAAATTGACGAAGTGCAAAACAGAATTAAACAATTAAGGGCCAATGTAAACATTTTATCTTCGATCCAAAAAGAAAAGGAGAAAAAAATGAAAAAGAGTCAATTGGTAAATGAGATTTTAAAAATTTTGGAAGAAAACCATAAAAATTTGTATCATAGCGTTGCAAAAGAAGAAATTAAAAAATTTCTTTCTTCAGTTGATTGGGATCATACATCTGAACATGAGTTTAATTACAATATGTTAAAGTTGTTTTCAAAATTTAAAGATAGCCAAACAAATTGGGTTGTAAACTACAAATATTTAGATAGAAGAGTATGTGAGATTGAGGGGAAATTATATCTTGAAGTTGGGCACAATTTTTATGAAATACTTAAAATTGGAGAAGTTGATTCACAAAGTTTAATCAAAGAGTTTAAAAGTTTATTGTGTTATGAAACAGAAGCTATGTTTAATAGAGTCTTAAGAAGTGCTTTAAATAACGGATATTATTATGAATTATTAAATATTGCAAAAGATAACAAGTTTAATATTATTGTAAAAACAAACAACGGCGAAAAACAATTTAAAATTAAAATTACAAATGAAGCCGTTTTAATGAGGGGGAAACGATTAGAAAATTATTCGTTTGATGTTTTAGACAACAATGTGTTATATATCCAATATTTTAAATGTAAAAACGCAGAAAAATATCCTTTTGAAATTTTCGTTGCAGATATAAAAAAGGAAATAGAGCAAAAAAATATAAAAAATTTTATTTTAGATTTGCGAGGAACCCGTGAGGGCGGGTCTGTGCTTATTCAACCATTAAAAAATTTAATTATAGAAAAACAATTAAATGGAGTTCTTCTTATTAACGATGGAACTGCAGGATGTGGTGTTTGGGCTGTTTACGACTTTAAAAAGAATTTGAATGTAAAATTAATAGGAGAAGCAACTGGTGGTGCCACAAAAAGATATGGAGAAACAAAACATTTTAATATAGAAAACTATGTCTTTACTGCATCATTAAAGTTGTTTGACATAACGGATGTTTTTAATTACAGCGGGTCAATAAAACCGGACATTTTTGTGCCAGAAACAAAAAAAGCCATAGAAGAAGGTATAGATACACAACTTGAAGTGGCAATACAACAATTTGTTTAATTAAAAAAAGAGAATAAGTTATATTTTAATAACACCTAAGCATATTTAATGTTTAGGTGTTATTTGGGAAAGTAGTTTTTATATTTTTTATGTAAAGTTGCCTATTTACATGGTCGCCTTGAAAATTTTGTTGTGTCCACCAAATGTTTATTGTAAGTAAATAACACTATTTAATTGAGGTGTATTCATGTTTTGCTTAGTAATACACAAAAATTAATGAAAAAATGATTGTAAGTAAAAATAGACTTTGAAAAGTGTAATTTATGTGTTATAATATATACATGGTGGAATTGGATGTTTTAAGGTTAAAAAGTGCCCGATAATACGGCACTTTTTCATTTTTAAAACGTGTCCACCAATCCAAAATGACCACGAAATGTCCACCACAATTTTCGCTAGTGGACAAAAGAGGTAAAAATTAAGAAATTTTTTCGTCTGGAACGGCACTTTTTAACCGACCTCCACAACATTTTTTTGTTTCATTTAAATTTTACGTACCACTGAAAATTTTGGGTATTGACAGGATGGAGTTTGTGTATTAAAATTAAGTTACCCAAAAGGAGTAATATATGTTTAAAAAAGAAGATAAAAAATATGTATATAATAGTAAAAAAGACAGATATGAATTTACAAGAGATAACAATTTAACAAAAAAAGAAAAAATATTTTATGTTGAACTTTTTGAAAAACTTTGCAAGCTAATGAGTGATGAATGTTATAAAGATGGTTATAACAAAAAGCAACGCATAAAAGCATTAGAAGATAACTTATTAAAAGTAATTCAAAAATATCCAGAATTGTTGTTTATGAAAAAATATAACATTAATCACAGTACAGTTGGTTATGAAATACGCACATATTATGACAATAGTATAACTTTTTTGTATGAAGTAGTAGCATCTTATAAATTGTATAATGTAATTGAACAATTATGTGTTGAAAATATTGACATTTGCAGTTTTCATACATTTGATAAAAGGAAACTTTTCTTTGAGATTATACCAGAAAAACCTAATGCAAAATATCAACACAGTATAGATGAATATAACGCAAAAAGCAAATTGGCTTTGTCTTTATTAGAAAAACATCCATCTCTTTTATATTTAAAGAATCGATGGGGTGAAAATTTTGCTAACGTAATTTTAAGAAGTTATTCTAGTGATAGTGAATATATTAAACCTTTTATGCCATACATACTTAAATCTTTAAACAACACAGAAATTGCAACACAACAAGATTATTATGGTTATAATTTAGGAATGGTTTGTGCACTAAATAAACACCAAGAACTTTTTGATATTGCTTATCAAAATCCAAAAGCAAGATTACAAAAAAATGACGATGGTGAAACAATGGAAATGATTGCAAACAATACTGGTTTAATAGTTCCACCACTAACAGATGAACAAGTTTATGAATTTTATAATGAAAGAATTAATAAAAAAATAGAAGATATTTGTAAATAATACTGGACACTCAAACTAAAATGTTTGAGTGTTTTTGTTTCAAATCTAATATGAAATTACATTTTATTTTAAAATTGTTGCAATGGTGGTGGACACTTTTGAAAATTTTGCTGTGTCCACCAAATGTTTATTTTAATTGAGGTGTATTCATGTTTTGCTTAGTATAATACACAAAAATTAATGAAAAAATGATTGTAAGTAAAAATAGACTTTGAAAAGTGTAATTTATGTGTTATAATAAATCTATGGTGGAATTGGATGTTTTAAGGTTAAAAAGTGCCCGATAATACGGCACTTTTTCATTTTAAAAACGTGTCCACCAAGCAAAAATGTCCACGAAATGTCCACCGCGGATTTCGTTGGTGGACAAAAGTGGTAAAATTTGAGAAATATTTTCGCATCAGACGGCAATTGTTCGCTCCTATCCAATGTAATTAAAAAAAATAATGAATACATATTGCAATTGGTTCTATTTTATGTTATTATATATCTATATAAAGGAGAACATGAATGATAAAAATAAGACACGAAGAAATAAATTTTCATCCAACAACAGAACAAAAAAGAAAAGCCAGTAGAAAGATAGCAGGATTTAATTTTATAAAAGATAAAGCTGCAAACTTAATTATGGATAGTTCAATAATAGAGAAAGGGATTGTAGTTATACATGGCGAATACCCATATGAAAGCCCATATTTATTCTTACGTTTCTTGGACAAAAATACTTTACAAGACACAAGAATTTTAGTCGGAGCTTTTGATGTTTTATCTATCAAAGACTTTGGTTGGGAATATCAAGTAGATGAAAAGTTAACAAAAATGTGGAGAGGCGTTATGCTAGAATATGGGCCAAACTATAAAAAAGCACTAATTAAAACATTAGAAGAAAGAAAAGAAAATAGCATTAAAAATTATAATAATCAAATAGAAGAAATAGAAAAGTTTTAATTGGAATTTTGAAATTATAAAAAAAGGGGAATATAAAAAATATTATTCTCTTTTTTTACTAGAGGTGGACACTTTTGAAAAAAAAAATCGTGTCCACGAAATGTCCACGCTGAATAAATGAAGCCTAGTGATTGTAGGTGTTTTGTAGTGTTAAAAAATGTTTCGCTTGGTATATAAATTATGCGAAGTTGCTTTGCATTCGCAAATCAAATTGCTTAACGCAATAATTTGCTATACGCAAATCTTCTCATATTTTGTTGCTTCGTCGAATTTCCGCAAATATGCAAATAAAATTTGCATTTGCTCCTTTTCTCCTCACAATAATGTACGCAAAACAGGGTAAAAAATGCCAATTAGTGTTAGTTCGCTTTGAAAAATGTTTTTGGTGTGTTATAATGAAATTATGAAAAAATTTTACGCAATAAAGAAAAATAATGAATTTATTATATCTGGTGACGAGCTTGTGCATTTTAATGTTTTACGTTGCAAAATTGGAGAACAAATTTTGTGCCTTGGCTATGGCGAAGAAGATTACCTATGCGAAGTTGTTAGTGTTACAAAAAAAGAGGCAACTGCAAAAATTTTGAGTACAGTAAAAAACACAAAAAATCCAGCAAAAAGTATCACGGTGTATCAAGGTTTGGTAAAGGGAGAAAAGGCTGATTTAATTGTGCAAAAATTAACCGAGCTTGGTGTGACAAAACTAATTATGTTTGAAAGTGAATTTACTGTTGCAAAAGCAAACACAAATAAAACAGACAGGCTAAACAAAATAAGCATGGAGGCATGCAAGCAGTGTGGTAGAAATATGCCACTTATTATATCGGAGCCAATAAAGTTCAATCAAATGGTAGACTGTTTAAATAAGCATGATAAAATCTTATTTGCAAATGAAAAACAAACTGACCGAAATTTAAAAGAAGAGTTACAAAATGCAGAAAATATCGCAATAATAGTTGGTAGTGAAGGTGGTTTTTCTGATGAGGAGATTTGCAAAATTAAAAAGACAAATGCAGTTGAGTTTGGTTTGGGAAGCAGAATTTTAAGAGCGGAAACAGCATGTATTGCTCTTGCTTCAATTGTTGGTTATGTGGTGGGAGTGTAGTATGAAAATTGTAGTATATACACTTGGTTGCAAGGTAAATCAATATGAAAGTGATGGTTTAATTAACGAATTAATTGGGCTAGGCCACAGCGTTACAACTAACATAGAACCGGCAGATGTTTACATATTAAATACTTGTGCAGTAACCAATGAGGCAGAAAAAAAATCGCGCCAAACAATAGCAAAGTTTAAAGAGGTCTCTCCAAATGCAAAAATTATGGTGTGCGGTTGTGCATCACAAAAAAACGCAAAGCAATTTATGGATATTAAAGGTGTGTCATATGTTAGTGGCACGGCCAATAAACTAGCCATTGCCGATGCATTAAACAAAGATGGCGTGTTTGTAGAAAACCTTTCTAACACTTATAACGAAGAGTTTATTTGTGTTCCAACAAAAACAAGAGCACACATTAAAATTCAAGATGGTTGTAATAATTTTTGTTCTTATTGTATCATACCCTATTTAAGGGGAAGAAGTCGCTCGAGGGATATAATTAGCATAATAAAAGAGGTAGACTATTTATCTAAATTTGTGAAAGAAATAGTAATAACCGGAATTAATATTACCGATTACAAAATAGATGGGGAGCCAGCGTTTGATAAGCTTGTAGAAAAGCTAGAGCCATACACAAACGTGAGGTTTAGACTAGGTAGTATAGAGCAAGGATTAATTACCGAAAAATTTATTCAATCATTAAAAAATATTAATATATGTCCGCATTTTCATTTATCACTTCAAAGTGGTTGTGACACAGTCTTAAAAAGAATGAATCGAAAGTATAAAACAAAAGATTTTTTGAATACTATTAAACTTTTAAGGAAACACTTTAATAATCCATGCATCACAACAGACATTATTGTTGGTTTTCCTAATGAAACAAATAGAGAGTTTTTAAAAACATGTAAGTTTGTAAAAAAAGCAGGGTTTTATAATATTCATATATTTCCGTTTTCTAAAAGAAGTGGTACAGTAGCAGAAAAGATGCCAGACTTAAACAAAGCTTTAAAAAAGAAAAGGGCACAAAAACTTGCAAAGTTAAATATAAAACTAAACAAAAAATATATAAAAAGTTGTAAAAACATGCCACTTAATGTGTTAATAGAACAATTTGAAAATGATTACTATATAGGACACAGCGAAAACTATATTAAGTGCTACATTAAAGAGCCTTGCAATATAAATGAAATTGTAAAAGTAAAAATAATAGAACCATATAATGATGGCGCATTGGCGCAAGTAATAAAATAGAGGAGAAAATTATGTGTATATTTTGTAAAATAAGAGATGGGGAAATACAATCTAAAAAATTTTATGAGGATGAAAATAGTTTTATTATTGCCGATATTAATCCTAGGGCTAAAAAGCATTACCTATTTATCCCTAAAAAGCATTATGCTTTATTGTCGGAACAAACACAGCAAGACGCACAAATATTGGGCAAAATGTTAAACAAAATTTCTGATCTTGCAAAAGAGTTAGAAATAGAAAACGGATATAGATTAATAATAAATCAAGGTGAGGATGGAGGGCAAGAAGTTCCACACTTACATATACATATTTTAGGAGGCGAAAAATTACAATAAAATTTATTATTCATCACAAAAATATTTGACAGTGGAATATAAGAATGTTAGAATTCTAACTAATTTAGAATTTTAGCATTTTTTTAAGGTTGGAGTATATGAAACAAAAAATAATTAATATGTTTTCTGAGATAGCAAAAATTACAAGACAAAAAATTCAATGTGAGCTGGGAGATGAGTTAACCCCTGCCCAAAACGCAATTTTGGTTTATGTTAATTGTAAAAATAATGAGGGAATAAATGTAAACCAAAAAGACATTGAATTAGAGTTTAAAATAAAGGCATCATCGGTTAATAGTTTAATAACAAATTTACAAAAAAAACAATATATTAATAAAATGCAAGACAGAAATGACAAAAGAATAAATTACATAACATTAACCAAACGAGCGAAGTTATTAGTGAGTAGAGGTAACACAGTTGTTAATAAAATTAATAATTTGGCATTATGTAATATACCTCAAAAAGATTGCCAAAATTTATTTAACATATTGCAAAAAATAAAAAATAATCTTTTAAAGGAGCAGTATTAATGTTAAAACTATTAAAAAATTTAAAAAAAATAGATTTGTTTATGATGGCAATTTCAATTGTATTAATATGTGGGCAGGTATATTTAGATTTAGAAATTCCAAGTTTTATGAGCAATATTACAACTTTGGTAATGACTTCTGGTACAACAGGAAAAATTTTATTAGAAGGGTTAAAAATGCTTGGGTGCGCTCTTGGTAGTGCAGTTATGGCAGTTGTTGTTGGATATTTCGCTGCAAAAATTTCGGCGTCATTTAGTATGAATTTGAGAGAAAAAATATTTAACAATGTTCAAAAATTTTCGGTTGCTGAAATAAAGGGTTTTTCCACGGCCAGTTTAATTACAAGAACAACAAATGATGTTACGCAAGTACAAATGACAATAGCAATGGGTATGCAAGTGTTAATAAAGGCACCTATTATGGCGATTTGGGCAATTGTAAAAATTTTAGGTAAAAGTTGGCAATGGTCTTTTGCAACAGCAGTTGCCGTTTTGTTTTTATTAATTTTAGTAGTGGTTATTATGGTTTTTGCCATACCAAAATTTAAGAGAATACAAACTCAAACAGATGACCTTAATAGAGTATCAAGAGAAAACCTACTTGGCACAAGAGTTGTTAGAGCATATAATGCCGAAGAATATGAAGAAAATAGGTTTAAAAAGGTAAATGATAGTTTAACAAAAACGCATTTAAATGTTAGCAGGATTATGGCAATAATGAGCCCCGCTATGTCGTTTATAATGAGTGGTTTAAGTCTTGCTATTTATTGGATTGGCGCATTTTTAATAAACAGGGCGAGCATTTTTTCAGGCGAAAGGATAATTATTTTTAGCGACATGGTTGTTTTTTCTCAGTACGCAATACAGGTTGTAATGTCATTTATTATGGTATGTATGATATTCATCATACTACCTAGAGCAACTGTTTCTGCAAAAAGAATTAATGAAGTATTAGATACAAAATCTAGCATAAAAGATGGTACAAAAAGTGGAGATGGATCTGTTAAAGGAACAGTACAGTTTAAAAATGTGTCATTTAAATATCCAGATGCAGATGAGTATGTTTTAAAAAATATATCGTTTGAGGTGGGCGAGGGAGAAACAATTGCATTTATTGGTTCAACCGGAAGTGGTAAAAGCACATTAATAAATTTAATACCTAGGTTTTATGATTGCACAGAGGGAGAAATTTTAATTGATGGAATAAATATTAAAAACTACAAAATTAGTGAATTAAATAAGAAAATAGGTTATGTTTCTCAAAAAGCAATACTTTTTACAGGTACAGTAAGTTCTAATTTAAAATTGGGTACGGCAAAAATAGGAGAAATAAATCACGATCAAATAAAAAAAGCGGTAAAAATTGCACAGGGCGCAGAGTTTATAGAAAAAATGCAAAATACATATGATGCACAAATTACACAAGGGGGCAACAATTTGTCTGGAGGGCAAAAGCAAAGATTGTCAATAGCAAGAGCCATTGCAAGAGATCCTGAAATATTTATATTTGATGACTCTTTTTCGGCCTTAGATTATAAAACAGATTTAATTTTAAGAAAAGAACTCATGTCGGAGTGCAAAAATGCAACTAAATTAATAGTTGCGCAAAGGATAGGAACAATTAAGGATGCAGATAAAATTGTTGTTTTATCAGACGGCGAAATTGTTGGAATGGGCAAACATAATGACCTGTTAAAAAATTGTGAAATATATAAAGAAATTGCTCTTAGTCAGCTTAACAAGGAGGAATTAAATTAATGGCACATCCAAAAGGGAATAGAGCACATATGCCCATTCAAAAGGCAAAAAATTTTAAAAAGAGTCTTAAAGATTTAATAGTATACTGTAAAAAGTATTTGCCTGCCATTATTTTTTCGATGCTTTTTGCAGCAATCAGTGCGATTTTGTCCTTAATTGGTCCAAACAAATTACAAGATTTAACGAATTTAATTACAGAAGGTATGGGCGGGAAATTAAATATGGGTGCAATTCTGTCTATATGTTTTTTGCTTTTAGGATTATATTCAGTTAGTCTTATACTAGGGTATTTTCAAGGGTTTATAATGGCAACTGTTACTCAAAAAGTAACTAAAAACTTAAGATGCGATATATCAACAAAGATTAATAAATTGCCATTAAAATACATAGATTCAAATTCAACCGGAGATGTGTTAAGTCGAATAACAAACGATGTGGATACAATAGGGCAATCGTTAAATCATAGTATAGTAAATTTAATATCTGCTATATGTTTACTAATAGGTTCAATATTAATGATGTTTATAACAAACGCAATATTGGCAGCAACTGCAATATTATCAACTATTCTTGGAATTTTTATTATGATGTTAATAATGGCAAAATCGCAGAAACATTTTATTGCACAACAATCATCTTTGGGGGAATTGAACGGACACATAGAAGAAAGTTATTCTGGGCATACCATAATAAAAGTATATAATGCAGAAGAACAAGCAAAACAAAAATTTAAAAAAATAAATAACAATCTATACAAAAGCGCTTGGAAATCACAATTTTTGTCTGGATTAATGCAACCACTTATGGGATTTATTGGAAATTTGGGTTATGTTGCAGTTTGTGTTGTTGGGGCATTGCTTGCAAGTAAGGGAGAAATTGGGTTTGGTGCAATAGTCGCTTTTATGATATATATTAGATTGTTTACTCAACCTCTTAGTCAAATGGCGCAAGTTGCAACTAATCTGCAATCGGCGGCTGCATCTAGTGAAAGAATATTTGAGTTTTTAAATGAACAAGAATTGTCCGATGAAAAACAAAAAAAAGATAAGCTTTTATTACAAAATGTTGTTGGTAATGTAACATTTAAAAATGTAAGGTTTGGATACAGCGATAAAAGAACCATAATAAAAAACTTTTCTGCTCAAATAAAAGCAGGGCAAAAGGTTGCAATTGTTGGACCAACTGGTGCGGGTAAAACAACCATGGTTAATTTGCTTATGCGATTTTATGAAATAAGCTCACCGGTTTTAATTTTAAATGGAGATATTACTAAATATAAAATTTTTGATAACGGCAAAAGTATTGCATTAAATATGGCAATAAATGGTAACTTAGTAGTTAATGACCAAGAAATTGATTTTGAAGTGCCAAATGAACTAAAAAACTTATTTGATGCAGGCGAAATTAAATTTGATCAAAACTTTAATATTTTGTCAAATGGGCAAGCGCAAGATAAAAAATTACAAATTGTTGTAGGAAATGATTTAAACGATGTAACAAACGTTAAATTTGGAATTGCATATTATGGGGACATTTTCATTGATGATAAACCAGTTAATAGCCTTACACGAAAAAACATACATGATTTATTTTCTATGGTGCTACAAGACACATGGAATTTTGAAGGAACAATAAAAGAAAATATTGTTTATTCCAAGCAAAATGTTTCTGATGAGCAGGTTGTGTCTGTTTGTAAGTCTTGTGGTATTCATCATTTTATAAAAACGCTTCCAAATGGGTATAACACAATTTTAAATGATAACATTACAATATCGGCTGGACAAAAACAACTTTTAACAATTGCTAGAGCAATGATTGAGAATTCTCCTATGCTAATTTTAGATGAGGCTACCAGTTCGGTAGATACAAGAACTGAATTGACAATTCAAAAAGCAATGGATAAACTAACTCAAAATAGAACAAGCTTTGTTATAGCACATAGATTATCAACAATAAAAAACGCCGATCAAATAATAGTCATGCAAGATGGCGACATTGTTGAGGTTGGTAATCATAGCCAATTACTAAACAAAGGTGGCTTTTATTTTAATTTATATAATTCTCAATTTGAGGAATAAAAGGAATTGGCACATTCTCAAATCAAATACAACAAATAACTCCTTTGTTTGATAAACTATTTATATCATACAAAGGAGATTTTTTATGGGTGGTAAAAAAGAATTAACAGATGCTTTAATTAGAGAAGTAAAATACTTGCTTAGGAACGAAAATTAAACAAGAGAAAGTTTTAATCATTTAACCCTACCTTATGAAAGGGGCTCAAATGAAAACTTTAATGGAATAGTTAGAAGATTATTACCTAAGAAAACAAACTTCAGTAAATATAGTGAATTAGACATACTATTGATTCAAGATAGAATAAATGATATGCCTAGAAAGGTTTTGGACAACTATTTTTCTCCTAATGTGAATATGTGGTTTCAATACAATCGTTATGATGATTATACTTATTTCCCTTTTGGGGCAATTAAAGAAGAAAACATTGAGCAGTTAAGAAAGTATGGGAAAGCACATATTGTTTATAGTCCTACAAAGTATAATTGGGTTGTTTCAGATAAATTTAAGCAGTGAATTTAATATAAGTATTGTAAAAACTTACTAAGTTTGCTATAATATCAACATCGTATAAAAGGTTAAAAAGATGAAAGTAAAAGAAAAATTAGAACAATTGATTGAAGATTACTATGATAAAGAAGGAATTTTTGCTAGTCAATATGAAAAACAAATGAAAAAAGCTTGTGAGTTAGGTAAAATCAGCTTTTATGACAAATATAATTATGATTCTCATATGAAACTTCTTTTTCCAGATAAGGATAAGCCAGATGTATTAGATGAAAATTTTATACCTAGATTACCAAATTATAATTTTTTAGGAATCCCAATCAAAAGATTGATTCAAAATGATTGTTCGGATGGATATTGTTATTCAATTATATTAGCATTAAGTTTGTGTTTTGATGATTTTAAAATTGTAACTACAGAATTAGATAATTATGCAAAATATTATCGGAATCATGGACATAATACAAATTACAAACATTGTTTTTTACTCCTTCCTAACGATACTGTTATTGATACAACCTTTGGAATTGTATGTCCAAGAGAAATATATGCAAAAATTTTCAAACCAACTTCCTGCAAATATATTACTAGTGAAGAATTAAAAGATTGTGATTTGTATCAATATATTCAAGAGTTAAAAACTAGCACATACGATAAAATATTTCCACAATTTAAAAATGTTAATCTGGGGAATGCAATGGATACTGATGAATATTGGGGCTTTTTTATGGAATGGCAAAATAAAAATCTAGCATACAAAAATTCACAAAATTCCAATATGGAAGATTATTTTACAAAACATATAAGTAGAACATCTAATCCCCATTGTCTATGGAATTGGCATTTGTCAGTTCTTTATCATCCAAGTCAAGAAGTTAATTCAAACAAAAACACTAATGAACTGATATTTGAAAGATAATTTGAAGGACATTCAATATAGGATTGAATGTCCTTTTTGGACACAAAGAAAAGAACTTATATATCTTGTTTTACACAAAGAAAAGAAAGAACTAGTGTCAATAAATACATCTAATTTTAAAACAAAAACTGTTGCAATTAAAATGAGAATATGCAAATAAAAGGAATTTTATTGACAAAAACCGCCTCTTTAGGTACAATTAAAAAAAGAGGAAACTATGTGGAAGAAAATTTATGATGAAAGAATAAGGTTTTGTATTGATGCATTTGTTTTGTATTGTGCATCTAAAAATGAAGAAAAACATTTATTTGAAACATTGCCGCAAGCATGTATAAATGCAATAAATGAGTGTAAAAATTTTAAGTTAAAAACAAATTATTATACTGTAGAAATTAATTTTGAAGAAAATAAAATGAATAAAACATATACCGCTTTAAACATAACCTTAAAAAAAGATGGTAAATATGTAAAATATACAATACCATATACATTTTATTGTGATAATTTACAAAGCAACTCATTTAGTCAATTATTAATGGCAAGAGAAATTGGCCAAAAAAAAATGTTTGGAAAAGAGAATAAACAAAAAAAGATGTCTTTTTTCATTGAACCTTTAGGTCCGGATGTATACATTAAATTTTATGACAACATTCATGAAGGAAATGAATGTGGAATTAGAATACCAAATTTTTTTGAGAGAAGTAGTGCACGGCTAGATCACACAGAACAAGAATGTAATAGGTACGATAAATATATGTACAAAAAAAATCACAAAGAAGTTATTAGATAAAAGGATCGGAGCTCGCTAGTTTATAGATATGAATGTTGTGAGATAAAAAAATAAATTACTTAGTTCATATAATCAAAAATACTTTTGTATTTTATTTGCCTTTATTTGGCAATTCGTGTAAAATACAAAGGTATTTTTTTTCAAAGGAGACAAAAATGAGTAAAAAATACGTTTATTTATTTACTGAGGGCAATGCTTCTATGAGAGAGTTGCTTGGTGGTAAAGGTGCAAATCTTGCGGAAATGACAAATCTGGGATTGCCAGTTCCTCAAGGATTCACAATTTCTACCGAGGCATGTACTCAATATTACGAAGATGGCCGTCAAATAAACCAAAGCATCCAGGCTGAAATTTTAGAAAACATTTCTAAAATGGAGCAAATTACTGGAAAAAAATTTGGTGATGCAGAAAATCCACTTTTAGTTTCTGTACGCTCAGGCGCAAGAGCGTCTATGCCAGGTATGATGGATACAATCCTTAACTTAGGCTTAAACGAAAAAGTTGTTGATGTTATTGCCAAAAAATCTGGTAATCCACGCTGGGCATGGGATTGCTACAGAAGGTTTATTCAAATGTACTCAGACGTTGTTATGGAAGTTGGTAAAAAATACTTTGAACAATTAATAGACGAAATGAAGGAAAGAAAAGGCGTAACTCTAGACGTAGATCTTACTGCCGAAGATCTTGCAGAACTTGCAAGGCTCTTTAAAGCTGAATATAAGTCTAAAATTGGAAAAGATTTCCCTGACGATCCAAAAGAACAATTGTTTGGTGCAATCAAAGCGGTGTTCCGTTCGTGGGACAATCCAAGAGCAAATTATTACAGAATGCAAAACGACATTCCTTACAGCTGGGGAACTGCAGTTAACGTTCAAATGATGGCTTTTGGTAACATGGGCGAAACATCAGGAACCGGCGTTGCGTTTACTCGTGATCCAGCAACTGGCGAAAAGAAACTTATGGGTGAGTTCTTAATGAACGCTCAAGGTGAAGACGTTGTTGCTGGTGTGAGAACACCAATGCCAATTGCAAAAATGGCAGAAGTAATGCCTGAGGTATATGCTCAATTCCAAGAAATTTGCAAAACTCTAGAAAATCATTACAGAGATATGCAAGATATGGAATTTACAATTGAGGATAAAAAGCTTTACATGCTTCAAACAAGAAACGGCAAAAGAACAGCTCGTGCTGCAATAAAAATCGCATGCGATTTAGTAGACGAGGGTATGATTACCGAACAAGAAGCATTAATGCAAATAGATCCAAAATCTCTAGATTCATTGCTTCACCCACAATTTGATGCAAAAGCATTAAAGAGTGCAGAGCCTGTGGCTCAAGCCCTTGCAGCATCACCTGGTGCAGCATGCGGAAAAATTGTTTTCACAGCAGAAGATGCTGTTGAAGCCGGCAAGAGAAAAGAAAAAGTTGTATTAGTTCGTTTGGAAACATCTCCAGAAGATATTGAAGGCATGCACTATGCCCAAGGTATCTTAACCGTTCGTGGAGGTATGACATCTCACGCGGCAGTTGTTGCTCGTGGAATGGGTACTTGTTGCGTTTCTGGTTGTGGCGATATCAAAATGGATGAAGAAAACAAATGCTTTACTCTTAAAGGAAAAACTTACAAAGAAGGAGATGTTATATCTCTAGATGGTTCAACTGGTAAAGTTTATGACCAAGCAATCCCAACAGTGCCAGCAAACACAAATGATGGTGAGTTTGGTAGAATTATGGCTTGGGCAGATAAATACAAAGCTTTATTAGTAAGAACAAATGCCGATACGCCAAAGGATGCTCATCAAGCATTTGAATTTGGTGCACAGGGCATTGGGCTTTGCCGTACAGAACACATGTTCTTTGAGCCAGATAGAATTTCTGCTATCAGGGAAATGATTTGTTCTGACACAGTAGAGCAAAGAGAAAAGGCTCTTGCAAAATTAGAGCCAATGCAACAAGGCGACTTTGAAAAACTTTACGAAGAAGCAAAAGGCTTCCCAGTAAATATTCGTTTCTTAGATCCGCCACTTCATGAATTTGTTCCAACGCTAGAAGAAGACATTAAAGCGCTTGCAGATAGCCAAGGAAAATCGGTTCAAGAAATTAAGCAAATTATTGCTTCACTTCATGAATTCAACCCAATGATGGGACACAGAGGTTGTAGGCTTGCAGTAACTTATCCAGAAATTGCAAAAATGCAAACAACTGCGGTAATTAAGGCAGCGATCAACGTAAATAAACGTCATCCAGAATATAAAACCGAGCCAGAAATTATGATTCCACTTGTTGGAGAGGTTAAAGAACTTGCTTTTGTTAAAAAGGTTGTATGTGATACAGCAGATCAACTAATTAAAGAGGCAGGCATTGAACTTCCTTACAAAGTTGGAACCATGATTGAAATTCCTCGTGCAGCAGTTTTGGCTGACGAAATTGCAACCGAAGCAGAATATTTCTCATTCGGTACAAACGATTTAACACAAATGACTTTTGGTTTTAGTCGTGACGATGCTGGTAAGTTCTTAGATTCTTATTATTCTAATAAAATCTATGAATCTGACCCATTTGCAAGATTAGACCAAAAAGGTGTTGGAAAATTAATAGATATGGCTGTAACTTTAGGTAAGAAAACTCGCCCAGATATTAAACTTGGTATTTGTGGTGAGCATGGTGGGGATCCATCATCAATAGAATTCTGCCATAAAACAGGCCTTTCTTATGTTTCTTGTTCTCCATTTAGAGTGCCAATTGCACGTCTTGCGGCAGCACAAGCAAACATTAAATTTCCAAGAAATTAATTCTTAAAACATTTATTGTTTATAGAATTAGTGCCCTATTTTTAGGCAAAGTAAAAATGAAAAGAAAAACAAGATAACAAAACAAAAGATAAATTTTGCAAAGATATTGCAAAATAATGCCATTTGTGGCATATATTTGTAAATCCTAACCCAATTTACAAATTTTAATTTTGCGCGTTTTTATAAAATGCGAATTAACCCAAAATGTAAGAGACAACCCCAAAAGGTTGTCTTTTATATTATACATTGCAAAGAAAGCTCTTTAACAAGGTAAAAACTTAATAATTGCATTATAACATATTTCATAGTAGCTATTGACAACTTTAGGCCAACGTGATAAATTAAAACACGGAGAAATGCACATGAAAAAGTTATTTACAAATCAAGAATTAATGTTGTTATATACTATTTTAGATAATATGCAAAAGGGTTTTACTTTTGCAAAAAATAAACATTATGAATATTTAAGAATAATGCTAGACAATGTTAGTGGCTATGATGGAATTAAAGAATATAAAATTAGTTCGTTAAAAACTGTTGTGGAAGAATGTGCCGGCAAAACTATCTCGGCAATAGCTGAACTACAAGTTAAAGCAAAATTGGCAGAAAGCATTGATTCAATAGATTTGTTAACCGACTTTATATCAGAACATAAAATTTTAAGTTTAGATGAGGATATTGGCCATTATTTAAAAGTACATAAAGATTTAGTGGAGGCAATAAATACTCATCAAAATTTGTCAGCTACAAGGTTTATGGTATATTCGCAACTAATTGAATTACAAGAACGTGCATACATAACATGTAAACAAATTTTATCTAGCTGTAAAAGAGTAATTATGAATGAACTAAATTATAGGCAAGAACACGGACAAAGAGATGGCAAAGATGATAATGTAAAATAATATTTTGTAAAAGACCTTTGTAGAATAAAAGGTCTTTTTTCTTGTTTAAATTTTTTGGTGTTATTTTTTATTGAAGAATACATATTAATTTTTTTATGCAAAAATATATTAAATATTATTAAAAAAATAAATACAGATTAAATA
>JAZSMW010000116.1:0-3542 GCA_045536095.1 Clostridia bacterium | reverse complement strand
TTAGTTGTTTTAAAGAAAAATTAGCAATAGAATTTTCTATTAACCCCTGATATCCTCTATAAAACAAAACTATTTTATGTCTTATTAAATTTTTGCACATATAATACAAGCATTGGTTCATTCCGGCTCCATCACCGCCACTTGCTAATATTCCTATATTCATTTTATTACTCCCAATTAATTAAACTTTTTTGTAAACTTTGTAAAATTTCATTACACTTTTTAAAATGGCCATTTCCAAAAAAACCATTGTATGCCGAAAGCGGACTTGGATGCGCAGATTTTAAAACATAATGATTTTTATTTGTTATATATTTCTCAAACGCTTTGGCATTTCCTCCCCAAAGTAAAAATATTACCGGGTCCTGTCTTTCGTTTAATTTTTTAATAATTTCAGCAGTGATATTTTCCCATCCTTTATTTTTGTGTGAATTTGCTTGACCTTGCCTAACGGTTAAAACGCTATTTAAAAGTAATACTCCTTGTTTTGCCCATCTGGTTAAATCGCCACTTGGTAAACATTTTATGTTATACTCATTTTCAATTTCTTTATAAATGTTTTTTAAACTTGGAGGAATATCTATACCTTTTGGAACCGAAAAACTAAGCCCCATAGCCTGACCAATTTCATGATATGGATCTTGCCCAATAATAACCACCTTAACATCAGAAAATTTTACCAAATTTAAAGCATTAAATATTTGGTTATATGGCGGAAATATGTTGTATTTTGAATATTCTTCATTAAGCCATGCTTGCAAATTTTTAAAATATTCTTGTTCAAATTCTGTTTTTAAAATTTCATACCAGTTTTTTGTTATTTGTATCATGCTTTCATTATATTAAAATTTTATTTTTTTTCAAATAAAAATTAGCATTATTCTTCTTGTTCTTTGTCTTTTAACACTGTATGACTGGCCGTTAAAACATAAACAACCTTTGCTCCCGCTTTTTTAAGAGCTTTTGCACATTCGGTAGTTGTTGCACCTGTTGTAAATACATCATCTATTAGTAAAACAAATTTATCTTTAATTGGCTTTTTAGAACCCTTAACTTTAAAAGCATCTTTTAAATTTTTTTTTCTTTCCATAAAATCTAGATTAGTTTGAGACGGAGTTTCTTTAACTCTAAACAAAATATTTGTTAATAACTTTTTGTTTAAATGCTTACTAACTTCATTGGCAAGAACTTCTGCTTGATTATATTTTCTCTGTTTTAACCGACTTTCACAAAGAGGCACAGGTATTATTACATCAGCATATAAACTAGTGGCGTTAAAACAATCTGCCATAAATGATGCTAAACATTTAGCATTATACTTTTTGTTATTATACTTTAGCCCAATTATTAAATTTTTTATTTCGTCGGTATATTTAAATGGAGAAATAGCCCTATCGTATAAAAACTTTTTACCCTTGCATCTTTTACAATAATTTCCATCCGCAATTAATGGTTCACCACAATGCAAACATAATTTACCAGTTAAATAAGGTAATGTTTTTATGCAATGATCACATACTATGTGTTTATTGTTAAAAACATCTTCACCACAAATAAAACATGCATAGTTATCTGGAAAAATTAATTTTATCAACTTTTTTATCATATGGTCGTATTTTATCATATTTTAAAATATTATCAAATATATTACATAAACTGCAAAAAAATAAAACCATCAAAATGTGTATAAGTGGATAAATATCCACAATTAAAAGGAGTATTAATATGCCCGAACAAAAGCAATCATTATATTTAGAAAATAAAAACTTTTTAAAAATTACTGGCGTAGAAGGTGTGGTTAACTTAACCGAAACCTATGCAAAAATTATTGTTTGTGGTTCTTTTTTAGAAATAAAAGGCGAAAACATAACCGCAGAAAAACTTTCGGTTGAAGTTAAAGAACTAGTTCTTGTTGGTAATTTTTTTGAATTTAAATATGTGGATAAAGCTCAAAAGAAAACATTATTAAAAAGGATTTTTAAATAATTGCTGTATGAAACTTTAAACCACCCCTATTTGTTTATAATTTTTTTTGTTTGTGGTGTTTTGGGCGGTTTTGTTTTTGATGCAGGTAACTTTATAAAATTTTTATGTGGAAATAAAAAAATACCAAAAATTGTTATTACATTTTTGGAAACTAGTTTATGCTTAGTTCTTTTATTTATTTTTAACTTAAAATTTAATTATGGGGTTATAAGACTTTTCCCTTATGTTATTTTTTTTGTGGTTTTTTGTTTTTATAGATTTACTATAGGAAAGTTATTTGCCAAAATTTATTTGTCGTGCTACAATTATTTTATAAAAGCAAAAAATTTTATATGGGGAAAATTTACAAATGACAAAACAAATAAAACTAATTAAGTTTATGATAGTCGTTCTTTTAATTATTCCTATTGCACTTTTTTTTACAGGAATAATTCAAACCTTTGTTCTTAAAAGTAAACAAGATAAATTAACTAACGCAACACAAGAACTTTACGCCTCTCAGCAAGAACTAGAAAAACAAAAAGAAATAGAAGAATATGTTTATAGCGATGAATATAAAGAGGAATATTATAAACACAACAACCCTGGCTTTGGAACAAATTCAGAAGATAAATACATAAAACTAAAGTAAATCAGAAAAAAAGATGAAAATGTAGTTCATCTTTTTTTTAATTAATCTCTTTAAAAGAATTATATGCCAAGTAGTTAAAAAAAATTGAGATGTGTAGTCTCAATTTTTAATATCTTATAAAAACTTAATTTTTACAATTAAATTATTCTTACAGGTAAAATTAAGTATAAATACTCTTCCGAGTCGCTAGCAGGAACAACAACACAAGGATTAGACGCACTATTAAATTTTATTTTAATAAATTCATCTGATGTTGTTCTAAAAGCTTCCATAAAATATCTTGCATTAAAAGCTATAAAAATATCTTTACCTTTCATAGAAATATTAATGTTCTCTTTAATATTTCCTATTTCTGAATTACTTGTTAACAAAATATTATTTTCTTTTATGTCAAACTTAACCAAGTTATTTTGACCAACCTTAGAAAGTAAAGAAGCTCTTTCTAACGCATCGGCAATTTGAGATTTATTAATTACAACTTCTGTTGAGAAATCTGTTGCTATAATTTGCTTGTAATTTAAAAAATCTCCCTCTAATGTTCTTGTAATAACTTTTGTATCACCTAAATCTAACATTAAATATTTATTGTCAATATAAATCGAAACTTGTTCATCACTATCATCTAAAAGTTTTGCAATTTCGGCAAGAGATCTTGCAGGTACAATAACACTTCCGTCAATGCTAGAATTTAAAACTGGTTCTTTAACCATTGCTAGCCTATAGCCATCTAAAGCAATTGCCTTAACAAATTCTGAATTAATTTCTAATAGTGCACCTTTTAAAATAGGTCTAGAATCGTCTACCGCAACAGAAAAGATACTTTTGTTAATTAAATTTTTTAAATTGTTGTGTGTTAAACTAAAACCTTGAACTGAACTAATGTTATTAAAACTTGGATATTCATCTGTAACAAAACACTGAATAT
>JAZSMW010000110.1:0-3378 GCA_045536095.1 Clostridia bacterium | reverse complement strand
CCTATGTACTATCTAGAAGTATCAAACAAACATTTTTACGATATAAGCAGACTTCGATGTACATGCATTAAAGATTATTATAGCGAATCTTCAATTTATACATTCTTAAAAAAATCCCCAAATTGTGTATGTTCAATAACTTTAATAAAAGATTTTGTTACTGCAATAAATTACAGGATACATAGTTCATATAAAAAGGGAATTACATCACACAACGAACTTGTTGTCAAAGAAAAAAAAGCAAACTCAACCAAATTGTCTTCAAAAGATAGAGATTTTTAATTTTATAAAAGTGAAAGTTAAAATGTAACTTTCACTTTTTTTTACGTTGGTGAGGAGCGAAGAAGTACCGTCTGGTAAGAATTTGAACGCAATTTTGCCTACTACATAAAAAAGCAAGCCGTTTAAGGCTTGCTTTTTATGGGGTGGATGATGGGACTCGAACCCACGGTCTCCAGAGTCACAATCTGGCGCGTTAACCAACTACGCTACAACCACCATATTTTTACCAACGCTGTTAATTATAGCATAGGTAAAAACGATTGTCAATTACTTTAATAATTTAATTATATCTTCTAACAAAAGTTGTTCTTGAGTAAACTCTTTTATATTTCACCGCCTTACAAATTGCAGAATTTTGTTCTTTTAACAAGTTATTTTCCCTTAACTTATAAAACAGCCTTGTAAGACCAATCGACATACCAACACCAGGTTTTTATACTTGCAACACATCATCAAAACAAGTGTTGCCTTTTTGCAACACTAACTAAATATGATGATGGTTGAAAACTTTTTTTATCATGTTTATACATGTACCGCTATATTTATTTTTTGTCAAGATTTTTAGTTATTGTTTTTTAATGTTTTCTTACTCCATGATTTTTTTCCGCATTTGGGACATTTCAAATATCTGGTTCTTCCCATATGCATTGCCCCAATAATTTCCTTATATCCAGGAATATATGTATGGTGACAATTTTTACACTCATAAAATCCGGCATCTTTTTCTATAACCACACTAAACGCAACCCCAATCATACAAAGCAAAAGCCCTGCAACAACAGTTAACACCCTGCAATAATCTGGCATTTGAACATATGATGCAATAATGCTAGCAACAAGTAAGGTTAATACGCTAAACCCTCCAACAACCCACTCTATCATAAGTAATAATTTGTTCTTGTAAAAATTGTCGTTAGCCAAATTAATTATGTTAGCTTCTGCCTTTTGTTTATATTCCTCTTGATTTAAAAGTTTTCCACTAAGCAGTTCGTTTGCAGAAACTTTTAAAACCTCGCAAAGAGGCAAAATTAAACTTGTGTCAGGAAACCCTTTCCCGCACTCCCATTTAGAAATTGTTTTTTCGCTAACACCAATTTTTAGCGCAAGTTGAACCTGAGTTAATTTTTGTTTTTTTCGCATTTGGGCAATAAATTCGCCAGTTATTTTTAAATTCATATTTCCTCCTTGTATGTATTATACAAAAACATATAAAGCAGTAACTCCCACTATCCGTAGACCTTTGTTTTTTTTCGTTTACAAAACTAAAAATAGTTTAGTTAACCATAATCTATTAGTCAAACAAAAATAGGCTCATTCGATTGTTATTTTAGTCACATATATAATAGGCGAACAAAAAAACATAGCACTTTTTGCTATGTTTTTTTTGTATTATTGTCTTAATTTAATATGCAATTCTCTTAATTGTTTTTCGGTTGCATCTATTGGGCCACCCATTAAAATATCTTGCGAACGGCTGTTCATTGGGAATGGAACAACATCTCTTATGTTTGTTGTGCCAATCATTAACATTAAAAGTCTTTCAAAGCCTGGGGCACCGCCTGCGTGAGGAGGAGCACCATATTGGAACGCTGTGTATAAAGCACCAAAACGGTTTTTAATTTCTTCTTCGCCATACCCTACAATTTCAAAAAGTTTTAACATAACATCTTTATCTGTGTTTCTAACTGCGCCAGAGGCTGTTTCGTATCCATTTGCAACAAGGTCATATTGATAAGCAACCACATCTAATGGATCCATTGTTGTAAGAGCCTCTAACCCTCCTTTTGGCATGTTAAATGGATTGTGACAAAATTCAATATTTCCTTCATCGCTTAATTCAAACATTGGGAAATCTACAATCCAGCAGAATTCAGTTCTTGTTTTATCTATTAAATTTAATTTTTCACCAACTTCAGTTCTTAAAAGCCCTGCAAGTTTATAACATTTTTTTGCATTTGCATCTGCAATTACAAAAATATCATCACCAACTTTTGCATTGGTTTTTTGTTTTAATTGTTCGCATTCTTCTTTTGTAATAAATTTAACAATTGGACCTTTTAGCGAACCATCTTCTTGAACTCTAACCCAAGCAAGCCCGCCAGCGCCTTCGGCAAGCATTAAATCTTGCAATTTTTCAAAGAAACTTCTTGGCTGATCATTTGCATTTATGGCAAAACCTTCTATTGTTTTGTTTTTAAATGCCCCAAAGGTTGTATTTTTAAACACATCTTCTAGTCCAACCATAACAATTGGATTTCTAAGGTCTGGCTTATCTGTTCCGTATTTTACCATTGCTTCTTTAAAAGGAATTCTTTTAAAAGGACCTTTGTTAAATGGGAATTTACTGTATTTAGAAAATAATTCTTCTATCAATTTTTCTATTGTTGTTTGAACATCTTCCTGGGTTGCAAAACTCATTTCCATATCTATTTGATAAAAGTCTCCAGCAAGCCTATCTGCTCTAGGGTCTTCGTCTCTAAAGCAAGGAGCAATTTGAAAATACTTGTCTACCGCTCCACACATTAATAGTTGTTTAAATTGTTGAGGGGCTTGAGGAAGTGCATAAAACTTTCCTTTATGAACACGGCTAGGTACTAAATAATCTCTTGCACCCTCTGGGCTAGGAACCGTTAAAATTGGAGTGTTAACTTCTGTAAAACCCATTTCTCTCATAAATGCTCTTGTTGTAAATGCAACATTATCTCTTAATTTTAACATTTCTTGCATTTTGTCGTTTCTTAAATCTAAATAACGATATTTTAGCCTTACCTCTTCTGAGGTTTTCATGCTATCTTCAACATCAAAAGGAAGCATGTTTTTAGATTGCGACAAAATAGTAAGACTAGAAATTTCAACTTCTACCTTTCCAGATTTATACAAATTATTAATTGTGTCTTCAGCTCTTAAAACAACTTTACCTTTAATTGAAATAACACTTTCTCTTGCAAGAGATGTTAATAAACTATCATCGTGAGTTGTAAGTTGAACCACACCTGTTTTATCTCTTAAATCTATAAAAATAATGCCACCATGATCACGAACTGTTTTTACCCATCCGGCAAGTTCCACTTCTTTGCCAATAAGGCTTTCATCCAC
>JAZSMW010000042.1:0-18789 GCA_045536095.1 Clostridia bacterium | reverse complement strand
TTAGTTTTAGTGCATTTAAAAATAAAGATGTTTTTGCGTCTGAATTTAGCAGTTTGGCAGAAGTTGTAAATGTTTTAAAAGAATCTGAAGCAATAAGCATAATTAGAGAAATTAACAGCGAAAACAGCAAAGATAAAGTATACGATTTGTTTGAAAGCCTAGCAGAAAAACAAAATGGAAAAACATATGTACAACAAATTTTGGAACCGATGCTTGGATGCACCATTTTTAAAAACACATTAACTTATGGTTTGTCTAAAGCAAACGACTACTTAGAACAACAATTTATAACACTTTCTGGAGACCCAAATTTTGTTTTGTCGGATTTTAACACTAGCAAGTTAATGACAGTGGATGAAAATAAAAATATTATAACAATAGTTAACGAGTTAATTAATTTTGCAAGTCAATTACAAAGCGATGATTTAAGTAAAGACAATTTTGTTACAACTATTATAGAAAGCCATGATGATGTTTTGGAGGGCTTGGGTAATGCATTTCAAACAATTAAAACTACAACATTATTTTCAGATATAAATGGCAATGACGGTGTTTACAAAAACATGATGGATGCGTTAAGCAATTCTGAGTTTGGCGAATATTTTGATTTCTCTGTTGCAAAAGAAGAAGCATTTGTGTGGACAACAACAATTGATGATATATGTGCAATAAGAGGAGACTTAAACAGTATAACAGTTGGGACAGATCCTCTATTAACATACATATTAACAAGTGGCGATTTAAACAATTTATATAATAGTTTACAGGACAGTTTACAGGAGGGAAATGTTAACCTAACAAATGTATTTAAATTAGATATAATTAAACCAACAGCTGTGAGCATTGTAAATATTATAAATTCAGAAATTAAAGGTTTTGTTGGAGAAACTCTTGGTTCACAAATTCCAGAAGATATAGGAAACAACGCAAAACTATCTGCACAAGCAGAAAATATCAATGATATTATTAATTCTGCATTGAAAATTGACTATGAAAGTATTAATGACGAAGATTATGTAATTACATCCGAAGATCAACAAAAAATTGATGAATTATTGGAAAATTTAAGAATTAATGCGGGTATGATTGATGATAAAAACAACCCTATTGGCGTATTTAAAGAAGCATACAATGCAGTATTAATTAAATCTGTAAACCTAACAAAAGATAAAATTAAAAATATTGTTGGTGATGGTGCAAACATTCAAGAAATCACCTCGCTAGAAGACGTTGATATTGAGGCTTTAGAGGCTGTTATAGACAGCGGATTTAAAATTTTTGAAAAATTAGACCCAAATGACGAAGATCCATTAAAAACTTTATATGATAATGACGACGAAAAAGAAGCCGTAAATAACTTTTTACAATACTTAAGTGAAAACGATCAAACTAAAGACGCTTGTGATGCAATTAAGGAACATTTAGGGGTCACAGGAGAATAAAGAATAAAATGGAAATTAATTTTAAACACCAACCGGTTATGTTAAATGAGGTTATATCGGGGTTAAATATTAACCCCGATGGTGTTTATATTGATTGCACTCTTGGTGGTGGAGGTCACACAGAAGAAGTTTTAAAACGGCTTTCAAGTAAAGGGTTGTTAATTGGCTTAGATAAAGATCAAGAAGCATTAAACTACACGAGTGAACGATTAAAAAATTATACCAATTTAAAAACATTTCACACCGACTTTAAAAATGTTCAAGACGTTGTAGACTATTTACAGCTTCAACAAATTGATGGCGTGTTAATAGATTTAGGTGTAAGCTCATATCAGCTAGATACGGCAAGCAGAGGTTTTAGTTTTAGAGAAGATGGCCCACTCGATATGAGAATGGATAAAACACAAAATTTTAGCGCATACGATGTTATAAATAAGTACACTGAAGAAAAACTTGCAAAAATAATGTTTGAGTATGGAGAAGAGGAATTTGCAAGAGTTATAGCTAAAAACATTATAAAAGCTAGGCAAGATGGGCCAATTAAAACAACAAAACAGCTTGCCAGCATTATTGAGAATTCCATTCCACAAAAAATAATACATAAGCGAGGAGGGGCCCATAAAAAAGCCTTTCAGGCAATCAGAATTGAGGTAAATGCCGAATTAGATAAGCTTTATGACACAATAATTTATTTGTCAAAACTATTAAAAGTGGGCGGTAGAATAGCCATTTTAACATTTCATTCGTTAGAAGACAGAATTGTTAAAAATGCATTTAAGGAATTAACTACTAACTGTATTTGCCCACCAAAAATTCCAATTTGTGTGTGTAATCATAAAGCCGAGGGCAAATTGGTTAATAAAAAACCAATTATTGCCACACAAGAAGAACAAGACAAAAACTCTAGGTCAACTTGTGCTAAACTTAGAATATTAGAAAAAATATAATAAACAAAAGAGGTGAAGTATGCCATTTGAAGATAGGTCTAACGATTATAATTTTAAACGGCTAGACAGTCAGGCAAGAACAAAGGTTATGGTAGAAGAGGCAAAAAAAGAAAATGTTTCCGAAGCCCATAAAAAACTTTTTTGTGCATACGAAAAGCAAAGTATAATTAATAAACAAGATAGTGTAGAGAAAAAAACCGAAGAGGTTAGTAATATAACTATCAATGATCCGCAAGAACCCCAAGGCGAGGTAAAAGAAGAAGTTTTACCAGAAGAGATTGCCGCAGCAGAGGAATTGCCACAAGAAAAACCAGATGAGATAAAAGAAGTTAATTTTGATAATGTTATAAACGATGATCAAATAAAAGTTGATGCGGGTTTAATAGAAAAAGAAATAAAAAAGGCAACACCACAGCCAAAAAAAAGTTATTCTTTTAGAATAAAACTAGTTGCTGGTGTATATTGTATATTAGTTGCACTATTTGGCGGGTGGGTTATATCTAATGCGGTAAACATTTCTAAAACAAGTGACGCACTATACGAAACAACACAACAAACACAAGAAATTTCTAGTGATATTGTGGGAATCCTTGCAAAAATAAAGCAAGCAGATACCATTGCGGGTAGCCCAGATGGGGATTCTTTGGTTACAGAAATAATAACTAAAGAAATAGAAATAACTCCAGAATCAATAACCGAGCCAAATAAGTATAAAAAATCATCAAATTGGTTTGATGTTGTAATAGACTTTATAACTGGTATTTTTGGAGGGTAATTTGGGTAAGCCAGAATATACATTATATTCGTTACAAAAGAGGATATTAGCTGTATTTATGCTAATATCCTTTGTTTTTTTATGTTTGGTTGTGAGGCTTTTTTTTATACAAGTAATAACTGCAAAAAGGTTACAATTAAGGGCAGAGAGTCAGTGGACAAGAGATTTGCCATTAACTGCCGAAAGGGGCAAAATTTGTGATAAAAACGGAGTAAAACTTGCTGTTTCGTATGCCACATATAATGTTTATGCTCGGCATAGAGAAATTGTAAACGCAAGTGAAGTTGCTACCTTTTTAGCTAATAAATTAAATATGAAGTTTGGTACATTATTTGAAAAAATTAACAAAAGCGGTGTTAGTGAAGTTTTAATTAAACAAGCCGTTTCTCGTGAACTTGCAGAAGAAATTTTAGATGCCAATTACACAGGTCTTTTTTTAGCGGAGAATGCAACAAGGTATTACCCATATGGTGATTTATTAACTCAGGTTTTGGGATTCACAACAATTGATGGTGTGGGGCAATCGGGAATTGAGGCATACTTTAACAAAAGTTTAACGGGGCAAAACGGCATGTATATGGTTCAAAGCGATCTTCAGGGTAAAGAAATAGATAACACGCTTAGAACGTATGTTAAAAGCGAGCCCGGGCAAGATGTTAATTTAAGCATAGATGTTAACATTCAACTTATTTTAGAAAGGGTTTTAGAAACTGCATTTAAAGAGCAAAAAGCAAAGGCAACAAGCGGAATAATCATGGATGCAAAAACAGGTGAAATTTTAGCAATGAGCAACAAGCCAAGTTTTGACTTGAATAATGTTCCTAGAGATAATGTTTCACAACTCATGGAAAATGTAAAAAATAAATGTGTTGTTGATGTTTACGAACCGGGATCAACATTTAAAATTTTAACCATGGCAGCTGCATTAGAATTAGGTGTTACTTCGTTAAAAGATACATTTTATTGTGGTGGCAGTAAAATGGTTGATGGTCAAAAAATTAAATGTTGGAAGTCAATAGGTCACGGCACACAGACTTTAAGTGAGGGATTTGCAAATTCGTGCAACTGTGTTTTTATGTCGCTTGCTGAGCGCATGGGGGTTAAAAATTTTTATTCATATTTAACCAAATTTGGTATTGGTTCTAAAACGGGTATAGAAATTTTTGGCGAAAGTGGCGGAATAATGCTAAATGAAAAGCTCGTTAAAACGGTGGATTTGGCACGTATTGGCTTTGGTCAAACAATAGCCTTAACGCCAATTCAGCTTATAAGTGCGGTATGTAGCATTATAAACGGAGGAGCAAAGGTGACCCCAACAATTTTAAAACAATCACAAAAAACTAGTAGTAATAATATTATTGCTTCTCAAACATCAAGTTCAATATGCGAAATGCTAAAACTGGTTGTAAACAAAACGGCAAAATATTCATTTGTGCCAGGCTATGACGTTGGCGGTAAAACAGGAACGGCACAAAAGTACGAAAATGGTGTAATTGCAAGGGGGAAATATATTTCATCGTTTGTTGGTGCGTACCCCGCCTCAAATCCACAATATGTTTTACTTCTCTGTGTAGATGAACCGTCAGCTGGAGCTTATTATGGTAGTGTTGTTGCAGCGCCGTATGGCAAACAAGTTTTTGAAGAAATGTTTAGTTATTTAAATATTGAACCAATTAATATAGAAGAGGACAAAAAACAACTAGAAAAAAACATTTGCATGCCAGACCTTGTTGGAAAGTCTTTAACCGAAGCATGTGTAACGCTTAAAAATTTGGGTTTAACTTGCCAAATAGACGGCGATGGGGGAGTAATATTAAATCAACTACCTCCAGCAGGTACAATGCTTTTTAAAAGCGCAAATGTAATTTTAATTACATGAGAATAATGAATTTGTGCATTCATAAAAATGAACAATATTCAACAAAAAAAGATGGGCTTTCCATCTTTTTTTAAAAATACAAATTATTTAGTTAAATTACTTTTCTTCTTCGTCTAACAACTTGTAATACTCGTCAAAAACACGCATAGCAGTTGATTCGTCGGTTTCAACAACTAAAGAAGTTTCACCATTTTCTTTTTCATTAATTGCAAAAACAATTGCTTCGTCGTCTGCAACGCCAGGTATTTCATCAATTGGTTTTAAAATGGCATATAATTTACCATCTTGTGGAATTATGGCAACTTGATCAAATTTAAAGGCCTTGTTTTTTTCGTCATATAATGTAACAGGGTCTTCATTGTCCTCGTCTAATAAAATATCTAAAATATCTAATTCTTGGTCTTGCTCTTGGTTGTTTATTTGTTTATCCATAAAAAATCTCCTTATTTTTTTTGTGAATTTAGGTAGGTTTGTAAAATGATGCCTGCGGCAATTTTATCTATTAGCCCTTTCCATTTAATTGCGGGAATTTTTGCTTGTTTTAAAACGTCTTCTGCTTCAACAGAAGAAAGTCTTTCGTCTACATACTCAACCGGAAGGTTTAATGTTTTTTGAAGTAATGAACCAAATTGTTTGGTTAGTTCAATCCTTTCACCAACAGAGCCATCCATGTTAAGAGGTAAACCAATAATAACTTTTTCAACAAGTTGAGATTCTGCTAAATTTTTGAAATAAGACAAATCTTGCTCAATAGACTTTCGTGTATATGTTTCAAATGGGCTGGCTATTGTTTGAAGCAAGTCCGAAAACGCTACACCTATTCTAACATCGCCATAATCAAGGCACATAATTCTTTTATATTGCATACCTAAATATATTTTATATTATTAACCATTTTGTGTCAATAATTTTACCGGAAATAAAAAATATATTTGTTGCACAAAACCAAAACATTTTTTAAAATAAATTATTAAAAAGTAGTTGACAATATTTTTACGTAAATATATAATAGAATTTGTACTTAAAACAAAGGGGAAAAATGGATAACAAAAAAATGCCTACAGAACTCGAGGTTATGAAAATGAGTCTGTTCATTAAAGTTATGGCAGATTCAACCAGAGTAAAAATTCTATTCGCAATTAAAGACAAGCCAAAGTCTGTTGCAGAAATTCAAGAATTAGTTGGTGCAACTCAAAGTGCTGTTTCTCATCAGTTAAGTTTAATGAGAAGGGTAAACATTGTATCAACAAAACGTGATGGCAATAAAGTTTACTATTCGTTGGCAGACAGTGGCATTTGCAAAGTGTTAGACATTGTAAAAAATCATATTTAACAGCGTGGAGTGTGTTATTTTAGTTAACACACTCCATTTTGTTGCTAAAATGAAAAATTCTCAACTGTTTTAAAATTTAATAAAAGGTGGTGAAAATGGCAGAGGTATCTAAACAAGAAAAAGAGTTTTTGGAAAAGGTTTTAAAAAACATTGACCAAAAAATTGAAGAGGCAGAAAAAGGGAATGCAGAACTTCTTTCAAAAATGAAAGAAAGTCAATCGTACATGTGGGAAAGCATCTACGAAATGGATAGTGCAGAAAAATCTTTTGTTGCTAGTCAAATGGAGATGCTAGACGAGGCACAAAAAGAAAAAATTAGCCAATTGGTTTCTCTTAGGGCGTCAAAAAAGACACCATATTTTGGGGCTATTAAGTTTGATAAGGGCGATGAAGTACTGTCTTATCGAATAGGATTAAAAGGCATAAAAGATGATGGTGTTATATATGTTGTAGACTGGCGTGCTCCATTTAGCGAATTATACTATAACTTTGATGTGGGACAAGGTTATTACTTTGTTGGCGAAGATAAGGTTAGCGGAGATATTTTAAGCAAAAAGCAGTATAAAATTGAAGATGGAAAAATTGTATTTTGCCTAGAAAGTGATGTAAAAATAGATGATTCAATATTGCAAGAGGTTTTGGCAAAAACAAGCAGTGAAAAAATGAAAAACATTGTATCTACCATACAAAAAGAGCAAAATGCAATAATCAGAAACGATACGCCAAATAACCTAATAGTACAAGGTGTTGCTGGTTCGGGTAAAACATCAATAGCCCTTCACAGAATTGCATATTTATTATATAAGCATCGAAAAACGCTGTCGGCAAACTCAATACTAATTATTTCTCCAAACAAATTCTTTTCGGACTATATTTCAAATGTGTTGCCAGAGCTTGGAGAAGAAAATATAGCCGAAACTGTTATGGACGAGCTAATAACAATGAATTTAGATGTCAAAGAAAAAATTGAGTCTAAAAGTGAGCAGGTAGAAAGGCTTTTAAATAACACATTAGAAATACAAAATGCCTCATTAAAGGCCAGTATGAAATTTTGTGACGATATAAGAGAGTTCTGTGATTTATATTTTAAAGAAAATTTTGTGGCAACAGATTTTATATATGATGATTTCTTAGTTGTTAAAAAAGAAAAAATAGAGGATTTATTTTACAATCTGTATAAAAATAAACCAATGGCACTTCGTATGGAGTGGATTAAAGATTATATTGTAGATCAGGCAGAACCAGAATTAAAACTAACAAGCGCAAAGGCAAAGGTAATATTATCTAAAATGCTTAAAATTGGAACTATATATGAAATATACAATATATTCTTAAAAAGGTATTATAACTTATCGTTTAAAAGGTCTAAAAAAATAAATTTTGAAGATGCCGGTGCTCTTTTGTATATAAAGCAGTACTTATACGGAATAAAGCAATATAACAAAATAAAACATTTGGTAATAGATGAGTTTCAAGATTACAGCCCATTAAACTACTATATAATAAATCAAATGTTCCCATGTGTTAAAACAATACTAGGAGATATTGGCCAAAGCGTTGCGGGCTATGAAACAACCATTTTAAACGACTTTAACAAGCTAGACACAATTAAAAATCAAATGATAAGTTTAAACAAGTCTTATCGTTCAACATATGAAATAACACAATTTTCTAACAATATAATAGGAAGAAATAATATAGATGTGATTGAGCGACACGGTGAAGAGGTAATCTGGCAAAAATATAGTGGTCTTGAAGACAAAATTAATAAAATAGTTGAGTTTGTAGAAAAGTCTAAACTTGAGGGTAACAAAACAGTAGGAATTTTATGTAAGTCTATAGAAAAGGCAGATGAATTGCATGCCGAACTTCAAAAACATCTTAAATATAATTATTTAACAATAGACACACTTTCATATTCAGAGGGAGTAATGCTTGCCCCAACCTTTTTAGTGAAGGGATTAGAGTTTGATTCGGTAATAATAGTAGATGCTGACGGCGACAACTTTTGCACCGATATAGATAGACAAGCACTATATGTTGCGTCTAGTAGGGCAATGCATAAATTAGAGCTGTTATATTCTAATAAAAAACCATTTAATTTGAATTAAAATAAAGGCGGGGAACACCGCCTTTTTTAAAAATAAAAAGATGATATAAATTTGTGTTATGGTTTATAAATAAGCAAATTCGTTTTTGTTAATAAAAGTTGAGAAAGCTTAATATAATAAAATATGATAAACTATAATAAAGTGAGCAAGTTTGCAAATATTAAATACTCGCTTAAAGAGAGTTACCACAAAAACAAAATAAAAATTTATTTGCTTGTTTTTATTGTTGCGCTCTCAGTGTTTACCGGAATTTTAACCGCTGTAAAATTAACCGACCTAGAAAAGATATTAAAGTATGCCGAATTTAGTTTTGAAGCGTTAATGGAGGGAGGAATATACAAGTTTTCTTTTCTTCTTAGACGAATGCTTTCTGTTGCGTTGGTTATGGCTTTGTTATGGTTGTTTTCGGTTAACAAATTTTTAAGGTTGTTTGGTTTTTTGTTAATTGGATACAGGGGATTTTTACTGTCATTAAACATAACTCTTATTGTTATGCATTTGGGTGTGGGTGGAATAATAAATGGCATTGTAATTATATTTCCTTGTCAGTTAATACAACTATTAATTTTGTGTGTAATGTTTTTAATGTTAATTGTAATGTACAAACAAAAACAAAAAATGGGAAAAATTAATCAAACTTTTATTAAAAATATTATATGGATAATAATATTGTCGGCATTGGTGTGTTTTATAGAGTGGTTAATTTTGCTAATATTTAAAGCAACAACCATTTTAATTATTTGACTACCATGGTTTTTTGCTGATATAATGTAAACATAAGGGGGCAACATGGAATTATCTTTAAAAATAGCAAAAAAATTAAAAAGCAAATATAAAATACAAAATGTAGATGTTGTAATTGTTTGTGGCTCTGGTTTAAGTGGTAGTGTGCCAGATTTAAGCAACAAAGTAACCGTGCCATACAAAAAATTAGGCATGCCAACGTCAAAGGTAAAAGGCCATAGCGGAGAATTTACATTTGGCACCTATGAAGGCAAAAATGTTGCAATTGCATCTCGCATGCATTATTACGAAAGTGGCAATATTAAAAACGTAAGGTTACCACTACAAATTCTTTCTTGTCTTGGGGCAAAAACAGCAATTTTATTAACTTCTTGCGGTGGATTAAACACAAATTTTGCAGTTGGAGATATAATGCTAATAAACGACCAGATTAACATGAGCGGAGTAAATCCGTTAGTTGGCATTAAAAACATTGAGTTTACCGACATGGGCAATTGCTATAACAGCAAACTTGCATCTCTCGTAAAAAAAATAGCAAAAAAACAAAAAGTGCAGTTAAGAGATGGTATATTTTGCCAAATGAGCGGGCCAAGCTACGAAACATCGGCAGAAGTGAATATGCTTAGAAAAATTGGTGCAGATGCGGTTAGCATGAGCACGGCTCACGACTGTATAATTGCAAATTATTTAAAAATGAATGTTGTTGGGTTTTCGGCAATTGTAAATGTGTTCCATGAGGAAGGTAAAGAATTAACTCATGAGGAGGTTCTTGCTAACGCCAGCAAAATTTGTACAAACTTAAAAACAATAATTTCTGAATTAATAAAAAATTAAAAGTTAAGAATTAAAAATGCGCTCAAAAAAATGAGCGTTTTTTTTTGCAAATAAAACTACATATTTAAAATTTATAAATTGTTTAATTTTGTTAGTATAATAATTGCAAATAAGAAAAAACTAAACAAAAAAGGAGTTTTTATGAAAAAAACAATAATAAAAATATGTAGTGTATTACTATTTGCATGTATTACTATATGTAGTGGTGCTATGCGTGTTTTTGGTGATGTTAGTGCTGAATATAATGCAAGCATAACTGCAAAATCGGCGCTGCTTATGGACTATAATTCTGGAACAATTGTATACCAAAAAAATGCAGACGCAAAACTTCCAATTGCAAGCATGGTTAAACTAATGACAATTTATTTAACATTTAAAAATATTGAAGACGGTTCTTTAAAATTATCACAAAAAATTAAAACAACCGAAAATGCGGCCGGCATGGGTGGATCTCAAGTTTTTATTGACCCATATGTAGAGTATTCGGTAGAAGATTTATTAAAAAGTGTAATTATGGCATCTGCAAACGATGCAAGCGTTGCTCTTGCTGAGGCAATTAGTGGAAGTGAATCTTGTTTTGTAGATTTAATGAATAAAACTGCAAAGAGTTTGAAAATGGATAACACCTTGTATGCAAATGCAACGGGACTTCCTAGCCCTGAGCAATACTCAACGGCAAAAGATTGTGCAATTATATTAAAAAATGTTTTATCGTTTAAAGATTACCATAAATATAGCAATGTGTGGATGGATGAAATTGTGCATCCGTCTGGCAGAAAAACCGAACTTGTAAACACAAACAAATTAATAAGGTACTTTGACGGATGTGACGGTGGTAAAACTGGGTCAACAAGTGAGGCTGGTTATTGTCTTACCGCATCGGCGCAAAGAAACAACATGCGTTTAATATCGGTAATAATTGGTTCTAAAACGGGCAAAGATAGGTTTAAAGAGTCTACAGAGCTATTAAACTATGGGTTTGCCAATTATGAAAATAAAGAACTGGTTAAGGCAAATCAAGTTTTAAAAACGGTAAAAACATCAAAGTGCAGGGAGGAAAGTGCAGAGATTGTTGCCGTTAATGGTTATTTTGCTTTCGATAAAAAGGGTCAAAAATCACAGTATGAAGTAAAGTATAATTTGCCAGAAAAAATATCGGCAACAAAACCTGGTGATGTTGTGGGAACAATATCTATCCAAAAAAATGGAGAGGAGGTTGCCGTTATTAACCTAACTGTTAAAACCGAGGTTAAGGCAAAAGGTTTTGCTGACGGATTTAAGCAAATAATAAAAAGTTGGTATTAAAGTAAAAAAATTGTTGTTTTGTTTGACATGGGTTTTTGCAACAATGTATAATATTGTCGTATTTTATGTAGAATAATGTAAAACATTGTTCGTAAAGGAGTAGGTAAATGGCAATTAGTAAAGAAGAGTTGCAAAAAATTTTGGAAGCTTCTCAAAAAAAATCACAAAAGGCGCAATCTGCACCGATTAAAGAGGCTAAACCTATTGAACAAATAGAAAAGAATCTTTTTAAAAATGTATCAAAAGATGCAAAAGAACAACAGCACCCTTCTAAAAAACGCAAGGCAAAAAGAGTTGCAGCCATTGTTGGGGCAGGCATAATGGCAACTAGCGTTGCCGCAGCAGCAGTTGTTGTTCCTGTTGTTATATATCAAGAACATAAGTCATTTTTGTTAGAGGTTATACCTGGAGGAGAATCTGGTGCTAAACTAGAGCCATTAACAGTTCATCCAGGCACAACTGCAAAAGAACTTCCAGACATTGTTGTTCCTGGCTACAAGTTTAGAGGATATTTTAGTGACAAAAACTGCACAAAAGCACTAAACCCAAGCTTAGAAATAACTAAGGAAATGACAATATATGCAAAGTTTGTTCACGAGTACGACTTAACGGTATACATTAACGGAACAAAGCAAATAGTAAAATATTATGACGATTTTACTGTTGGTCAAATATTAAAAGATGCTATCGAGCTTAATAAGGAGCACTTTGTTGGTTGGTATTTAAACGCTGAATGCACCGAACCGTTGGTTGAGAGTGAATATTTAACAGAAGATACAACCATTTTTGCAAAATATGCAAACACAAACAATCTCACTTTAGTTTTAAATGGTGAAAAAATAATCATTTCTGCCTACACCGACGAAACATTACAACAAGCATTACAAAATGCACAAGTAGACACAACAAGCATAAAAGGGTGGAAAGATGCAAAAGGCCATTCAGTTCAACTTGGCTCATACATAACCTCAGCACAAACCCTATATGCAGAGTATGAAAACACAAAACAAGTAACCGTTGTAATAAACGGCGAAGAAACGGTTGTTACCTCACTTCCAGGCCAAACAATATCAGATGTATTAAAATTGGTAGATTACGAAACCGAAAACCTAGTTGGCTGGTACATAGACGATGAATATAAAAACAAAGTAACAAATTTAAGCACAAAAATCACAGAAGATATGCATTTATATGCAAGATATGCCGAGCACGATACTTTAACACTAGTAATTCCAGGAAAAGACAGCATTGAAATTACAGTGTATGACGATGAATCTTTGGCACAAGTGTTAGAAAATAGTTCATTAACAATTGAAAATTTTGTGGGTTGGTATCTTGATGAGCAGTTACAAAACCCAGTTACAATAGAAGCTTTATCACAACCAATCACTGTAGACACAACATTATATGCAAGGTGCACAAACTTTGAAAACGAAAAGGTTGAAATTTGTGTTTACAATACACAAAATTCAGAATACCAAAAAACCGAAGTAGACGTTACATTTTATGAAGATTCAACGCTATGGCAAGTTTTACAACCAATTCAAGAGGGGTTAACAAACTTTATTGGCTGGTACACAGATGCAAACTTTGAAGAACCTGCAAATTTAGATGAACCTTCAATAAATTTTGCTAATCAGCAAAGTGGGTCACAGGTTTGCCTATATGCTAGGTGCGCCGAAACAATTAGCATAACAATTAACAGTAATGGTGTGGAGCAATCTAAAACGTATTATGCAGATGCGTTGGTTACCATTGAAAAGGCGCTTCAGGGATGCAGATATGACAAAGTGTTTGCCGAAAGCACATATACAAATGAAATACAAGACATTACTCAAAAAGTAACCAATGGTGCAACATACTTCCTTTCTCAAAGTGATGTTGTATACAAAGTAAACGACGCAGGTGTGGATACTGAAGTTAGTTATGCTGTTAATGCTAAACCAACAATTGCAGAAGTGTTATCACAAAACCCAGTGTATGCCCAAAAAATTGCAGATGGTAAGGCATGCACAGTTGCCACAACTTCGTCAATGGCAAGTGGTAGTGTGGTTACAGACCTTACTGCAACTGCCGAGCCGGGTGTTACATACTACTTTGCATATAATGTTAGTCCAAAATATTATCACAATGGGGAAACTATAACATCAGAGGGTTGGCACTCTCAAAATTCAATAGCCGATTTTATTACTGGCTTAAAAGACGTTTTGCAGGTAAGTTCTTTAAAATTGTTTTCGGACGATGATTATATTAACGAAATAGAAAATAGTGAAACAAAGATTGCAGACGCTACATACCACGTTTCAATGCCAGTAGAATTAACTTTGGATGGAGGAAATTTACCAGACGGATCAAAAACATACACTGCCTATAGCCACATGACATATGCCCAGGCAATGCAAGAAATTGCAAACTACCTACATTCTACTCCACAAGGGAAAGAAGGTTATTATGGTGGTGTTGTAAACTATTTTCATATAGATGCAGGTAATGTAAACTCAGAAGAAGAACTAAATTCTCATGTAGGAACGGTTGATGGTTTTTATATCTATGTACAAACAAAATTCACAATAACTCTACATGTTCAACAGCCGGATGGTTCGTTTATAGAAGAGTTTGGCTCTGGCTATTATGGTGAAATTTTAGGTGAACTTGGTATAATGCGCGATATTTTGCAAAAATATGGAGCTGAAGGTTTGTATTATCAGGACTTATGGAACTATGATATTTATTACAGTAAAGATTTCTTAGACACAAACCTATATATACGAGGAGATGAACCACATTCTACTAACGATTACGCGCAACATAATGCAACCTACTACGCTCGTCGTTACACAAAACTTAACATTGATATTGATCTTGATCGTGTTGGTTGGTCTTTGTTTTGTGGTGAGATTAAATTTTATAATGACACAAATCCAAACAAGACGCTCTATGATATAATTACAAGCGAAAACAATTGGGGGCAATATTCAAGCTTAACAGTTACGTGTGATGGCAAAGAAATTGATGCATCATCATCTGATCTAACTAAATATTCAAATAAAACAATTCAATATGTTGCACATCCTAAGGAGACCACAGTTGATGTAATGGTTTACGATGGCACCAGCTGGCAAAAATATACAACAGTTACATTTGATAATTATAATGACATTGGTTATGGGTGGGGCTCAATGGAAGGTTCGTTGCCAAGCGTAGAAAAAGCGGGAGTACTAAATTGGTATGTAGACCAAAATTGTACAAAAACTGTTGAGCAAGATTATACTGAAGGTATGCCTGTACATGAATATTTCTCTGAAGTTAAAACAATTTATGGTAAAAAAATACAAAAAGTTACATTCACAATTCAGGGAGATCAATATACTCGCGAGGAAGGTGTTTGTGTTGCTGATATTTATTCATGGGGTGATGCATATTATGCATTTGTAGCCCCTGGTGAATACGATGTTTATATGACTGTACTAAACGAACAAAAAGTAGTATACGATGGCGAATACGATGGCGATTACGTACTACAAGATGGTGATGCAATAAACTTTTATGGTGTGGCAATTACAGAAAGTATTACTGTTGTTGTTGATGGAGTTTCTAATACTTATGATAGAGATATAAATATTGATATTGAGTCTTTCTTGCAAGGTGTCGTGGGTGTTTCTTCGTGGATTGGAATATATGAAGATTCAACATATCAATATGAAATTGATTTAAGCGGTTATTATACGGGAAGCTTTCCATATAGAACAGTTTATATCAAAACAATGTATACCGTTAGTTATCTTACTAAAACAGTCATGGTTGCTCCAGGTACAGATCTTACAGAAATAGGTAATGAAGTGCTAAATAACCTGCCGGACGGTCATTATGACCATTACATATGTGTAAATGGTGAAAGAGTGGACTATGCAAGTTATAAAATATATGCCGATATAGATGTTAGTCTTGAATCTGTTGCCCAAACCGAAACAATAATAATTAATTATGGTTCAGGAACAAAAGTGGTAGTGAGAGATTTAAACAATTCTCTTTTGCAAGAACTTGCTAACGCTGGTTATTCTTCAGATGAAACATGCGGATTATATGCAAATGAACAAATGACCATTCCTGTAGAAAATTTTGCGGGGGGAATTTCAGGGTACACAACCATTTACACAAGAATGGCAACCGACTCTTCGTATACATATTATATGGACCCAACTTCTTATGGAGCAAACTATTCTACTCATTATGTATTTACTTTTACCGAATTGGCTGATGGTACTGGTTATAGTGTTGCGGTAGACCTAAATTTAGCCAATATAACAAGTTTCACGGAGGTAGATTTCCCTAGAATGAATTTTGATGGCAATAATATTTCCTGGGCGCAATATTTAAGCAACATTATACCAGATCATTTAAGCGAAATTGTTATTCCAGAAACACATAATGGTAAGCCCGTTAAAAAGATTACAAGCTATGATGTTAGTCATATTGATTTACCATTTGAGGTAACTTTATATGTGCCAAAATATGTTGAATTTGAAAGTGCCCAAGATGTTGTTTCTCTTTGCACATATCAAGGTTATACTTATATGGAAATAGCGCCTATTAATTTTATAGGTGGTAGAATGTTGTCGTTTACTTACACGGAAACTGCACGTCCTCAGTATACTGGAGACGAATGGTCATACGATTGTACATATAATAATGAGTGTAAAACAATTGTATTTCCATTATATGAAGATTACACAACTGGAGCGCTTTCATATGGAGTTTTTGATTACCCAGAAAGTTACTTATCATATGAATATGAAGGGGCAGAAGGAATGACTTATTACACTGCTTCAAACATAAGGAATTGGACATTTAAATGCCCTAATGTTTAAGTTATACAATTTGTTTTGGAAAAACAAAAAAAAGTAAAATAAAAATCATAGGCTTTTCCTATGATTTTTTATTTCTTAATAATCGCTCTTGCAATGTTTTACAGTAAAACAAAATTTGAGTTTTAATAACAGAAGTATGTGCAAACCCCAAATGAGTTCAATGCGCAAATTAATAAGTGGGATATGTTTTAAATAACTTTATTATATTTAAGCTGGTTAAAATATAAAATTTTTAGTTTTTTTGCCAATTAACAAGCCTTTGCCACTTAAAAACAGTTGCCATGTAAGTTTTTATTTGATATAATTTAACCATGATTTATTTAATTAGTAATATGGCAGGCAGTGGTTCTTTTGCCATGGTGCTTGCGCTTATTTTGGCATATATTTTTGCAATTGTAATTTCGTTTGGATTACATGAGTTTGCACATGCTTTTTGTGCATATAAACTTGGTGACCCAACTCCAAAGGCAATGGGCAGGCTTACAATAAACCCATTAAAACATTTAGACCCTTTTGGTTTATTCGCATTTTTATTTATTGGGTTTGGCTGGGCAAAACCGGTTGAAGTTAACCCTTTAAACTTTAAAAAATATAAAAGAGACATGTTTCTTGTTAGCATTGCGGGTGTTTTAACAAACCTTATTTTAGCGTTTGTGTTTAGTGGCATTTTCTTCTTCTTTTTTAATAATGTTGCAACTTACACACCGGCAGGAGAACTTTATTACTCAAACTCTCTTTTATACTTTGTTCATTACTTTTTAGAACTTAGTGTATCGCTTAATATTGCTTTGCTTGTGTTTAATTTAATTCCTGTTTATCCGCTAGACGGGTTTAATGCAATTAGAGCGCTTACTAGGCCAAACAACGGTTTTGTTAACTTTATGTTTAAATATGGCAGTTTAATAATGCTTTTAATAATTATAACACCAATTTTTGATATTGTTTACGGGGTTGTAACTAATAACATTTTAAAAGTATTCTTTAATTTTTGGGGGATATTTTCATGAGTAAAATAGAAGAAATTGAAGAATTATATTCCGATAGTTATAGGGTTAAATTGCAAAATTTTGAGGGGCCCTTACAGTTATTACTTCACTTAATTAAAGAGGCAAAATTAGATATAGAAGAGGTGGCGCTTGCTCAAATAACCGAGCAATATTTAGACTATATTAAAGATGTAGACGACCTAAACCTAGAGGATGCTAGTGAGTTTATTCAGGTTGCGGCAATTCTTTTAGAAATGAAGTCTAAACTATTACTACCGGTAGAAACCTCCGAAGAAGAAACCGATGAGGTAGACCAGGGCAAACTTTTAATTACAAGGCTTAAAGAGTATCAACTCTTTCAAGATGCGTGCCTAGACCTTCAAAAAATAGAAGATTTAGATAAATTATACAAAGAACCAGATAAACTTGCAGGCAATGTTAAAATTGTGCTTAAAGATATGGTTTTAGATAATCTCTTAGATGCTTTTGCCAACCTTTTATTAAAGGTTGACCGTAAAAAAGAAGATAACGAGCCTAAAAAAATTGTTAAAGACAGGTTTACGGTTGCAGAAAAAATTGTGTCTATTAAGGCCACAATTAAGGAGAAAAAGCATATAAAATTTACCGAACTTTTTGATGCCGATCACACAAAGTCAGAAATGTTAAATATATTTTTAGCACTATTAGAACTTTTAAAATTGCAGTTTGTTAAAGCAAAACAGTCGCAACTATTTGGCGAAATAGATATTTATGAAAACGAGGAAAAATTAATAAATGAGTAATGTTAAGGAAATTATAAAGGCAACCCTTTTTGTTTCAGGCGAGGGTGTAGAAAAAAAGGCTATTGCCGAAAAACTTGGCTTAACCGACAAGGAAATGCAAAAGCAAATAGAAGAAATAAAGGCGGAACTTACAGACGACAGTGGCATTATTTTAATAGAATATAAAAACAAAATTCAACTTTGCACTAACCAAAAGTATGTAGATAGTGTTGCCGAAATATTAAACCCAATACGTGAAAAGGCTTTAACAAAAGCCACGCTCGAAACAGTTGCCATAATTGCTTATAAACAACCAATTACAAAGCTAGAAATAGAAGAAATTCGTAATGCAAGGTCGGCAGACTACGCAATTCAAATGCTACTAGACCATAAGTTAATAGAAGTTGTTGGCAGAAAAGATGCTGTTGGTAAACCGTTTATGTTTGGAACAACCGACGAATTTTTAAAGCGTTTTAACTTAAATTCTATTGATGATTTACCAAAATATGAAGATTTGCTTGAGAGAATTAAAATTATTAGAGAAGAAACCGAGGTTCAGCACACAACCGATTCTTTATATCGAGATCACACAATTTCACAAGAAGATATTGTTCCAGAATTTTTGCAAGGTGAGGAGTTTGAATCTATTGAAGCAGATAATTTTGATGATTTAGACAATATAATTAATATTGCCGATGAAAATTAATTTAATAATTTTGTAAAAAGCTGGAGATGTATATATACATCTCCAGTTTTTATGTATTGTTTCATGCACAAATATTTAATTTTTTACTCATTAAATTT
>JAZSMW010000033.1:0-3862 GCA_045536095.1 Clostridia bacterium | reverse complement strand
GTAAATTGGTACAAAAACCATTTAGTATAGTTTTTAACGATTATTAGATGTTACGGTTATAAATTTTATATAAACAACATTTTTAAAGTCTTGCAAAATTTCTTCTTTTGTGGGGAAGAAGGGGAATTCAACATTATTTTTTGCCATTAATTCTACAATTTGGGTTGCATGTTGTTTTAACTGGATTTTGCACTCCTCTAGCGTTTCACATACAATATCGTTTTTTGTTATGCCAGGAATAAAGCCGTTAAAACAATTGTTGCCCTTAATAATTACAAGTGGCATATTAATTTTTTTATATATAGCAAGAGAATCTGCCTTATTAAAACTTGTTATTTTTACCATAAAATCACCTTTAGTTATATTATACAATAAAAAATAAAAATGTAAATATTTTTTTAAGTTTTTGTTCTATAACCAAGTATGTGAATTAGTCTTAATTCTTGATATCTATAAAAAGAAAGGGGTACATTTTTAACATCTCGAGTATTTGCACAAACAAAAATTCCATTAGGGGTATAATTTTTTATATCGCAAACAAAAAGGGCGTGAGAAAAAACTTGTTTCCCGTTAAATTTTAGTTGAATCACATCACCCACTTCACACATTTCTATTGGGCTTTGTTTGGCAAATGGGCCCTCAGAGGTATTGTTTGTTATAAAATTAAAAAATGGCTCTACATTTGCCCAACTAACAGAGGTGTTTGTGGGAGAAAAATAATACCAGCCGTTAGTGCCTACTTGCATTTTGGGTGCTCCGGCATATATGCATTGCGAGATGTAGTTTGTGCAATTGCCGCCTTGCAAGGTGTAGTCAAAAAACTCATTGTTTTTTTGTGTGGCATATTTTAATGCGTACTCTAGTGCTTTTTGTCGATTATATTTGTTAATTTTATACATATATACTTATATGAATATATAGCAAATATTTGTCAAAAAAAATTATATGTGCTATCTTAAAAAAGAGGTTATTATGAAAGAAAAAAATAAATATCACATATATGATGTGGCTGTTTTAATAGTGTTTTATTGCGTTTTTATTTGCTTGGCGGTTTCGTTTATTGCGGGCATTGTTTATTTTGCAAAAGGTGAACTTGAACTTGCAAAGGTTGTTTATAGGGGAACTTTAACGGCTCTAATGAGTTTGCCATTTTTGGTTAAACGCATTTTTAAAATTACTTTTTCGAGAGTAGTTAACATTGTTTACTATGTTTATGTGTTTTTGTCTGGCTTTGTTGGCGTTGTGCTAGAGTGGTACAAAACGGTTCCGGGCTGGGATATTGTAATTCATTTTTTAATGGGGGCTGTGCTTGCAATTTTGTCAATATATATTTTGAATTACACAATTTATAAAAAAGACAAAAGCCGACACAATTTGTTTTTTACATTTTTGTTTATGATTATTTTTGCTCTTGCAGGCTGTGTGCTTTGGGAAATTGGAGAATTTGTTTGTGACCTATTATTTGACATGGGTTACCAAAGATATGTGACATATTATGGTATAACTCTTGTTGGGCAAAAAGCATTAATGGACACAATGATAGATTTGTGTTTTGGCCTTTTGGGAGCGATTTCTGGCGTTTTGTTTGTTTATATTTTAATTCAAATAAATGGCAGAATTTTAAAGACATTTAACATTAAAAAATTAAAAGCAAAAGAAGTTGAAGTAGAAGATATAGAGGAGTAATAAATTAAACCTGCAAAAACAAAGCCCACGATTTTATTCGTGGGCTTTTTGGTTGCACGCTTAAGGGTGCAACCAGGCTTTATGCTAAAGCGTTTTTGCAGGTTGAGGTTTTGCGAAAAAAAAGTAGATGTTAAAAACATCTACAAAATTTAAGTGTTTGTTATAAAATATTTATTTAACAGGTGAATCGTCTATTGTTTTTGTTGGAGGTGTTGGTATTGAGTTACTAAAAGCCTCTTGCAAATTTAGTGCGTCCTCTAATTTTTGGTGTTGCAAAATGCGGTAAGAATCTGGGATTTCGGTAAATTCGTAAACTGGTTGATTAAACATTTCTTTTTGGTTTAGGTGCATGGTGTTTCCAAGCATTTGCTCAATTTCTACCAAATAAAACATTTTTCTTTTGTCAAAATTACCATAAGCAGTTAAAGAAACTTCTGCACGGCGATAAACTTCTTGCACAATGGCATTAAATTCTTCATATGTTATTGAATGAATGTGTTTGTTAACATTTTTGTAATCTACATAAGGGATGCCTGAAATTAAATTGTCGTAATTGCTAAGTGCAGAACAATTTTTAAATTTTTGTAAGTTTGCACATTGACGGTCGGTTAATGCTTTTTTAATTGTATTAAAAAGTTTTTCTGGAACGCCATTTTCGGCAACAGATCTAATTACTTTGCAAATTTCCGTTATGGTTTTTCGCATTTTAGGGCCACTTGTAAGTGCGTTAAAATTTTTGTATTTTACTTTGCCATAGTCTAGCGCTTCTAAATAATAAGAATAAACTAAATTGTTTTTAACTCTAAGTGCGTCCCAAAGCAAACTGCCAAAACGGTTCATTAAATAGCTTTCAATAATGTCTACAGCATATTCTTTGTCTATATCATCAGAATAATTGTTTCTCTCTCTAAGTAAAATGTTAATTTCAACATTTTGTTGATTGCGATTAGGAATTGCAAATAATCCGTTAACAGGATTAAATTCTTCTGGCTGAGAGAATGGAACAATAAACGAATCACTCTTGGCATTTTTTAACTTGCTAAAAATATGTTCTTGGCATAGCTCCATAATTTCATCCACAGGGCTGTTTGATGTTACCGAAATAACTAAATTATCTAAATTAAAATATCTAGAAACGTATTTTTTTAAAAGTTCGGGAGTTATGCTCTTTAATGATTTTGGGTTGCCTAAAATATCAAAAGTGCTGGTTTGTTGTTCGCCTTTAAGTGCACATAAGAGGTTTTCAAAAGCGTAGTCAATATTGTCTGGTTGATCTTTATACATATTAATTTCTTGTTTAACAATTTCTACTTCTTTTTTAATTTGATCTTCGGTAAATTTTTTGCTAGTTATCATTCTCATGCAATTTTCTAGCGCCGGAACAACATTATCATGTGTTGCACTAAATGTTACGGCTATGCTGTTTTTTGTTGTAAATGCGTTTTGGTTAATTGAATGGCTCAATATGTTATTTAAAATATTTTGAGTTAAATTGTCGGATGTTGCTCTAAAAAGCAAATGTTCTAAAAGATGGCTAATACCTTTAAATTTGCCGTCTAACTGACTGCCAGACCTAAAACCAATTACAAAACTACTGCCATTAAAAGACGTTTGTTTTTGATATACTACTGTTGCGCCGTTTTCCAATTCAAAAATTTGTTGCTTTGCCATATTTCCTCTTTTTAACAAAATGTTTAGTTATCTTAAAAATAATGAATAATTTTGTAAAAAGAGTATAACACACACAAATATAATTTACAATACCTAATTTTAAAAAAGGGCTTAAGCAAAATTCTTATAATTTTTTATGTAGTAGGAAATATCGCATTTACAAGAGAATTTATTCTCAGATAAAATTCGATATTCGCCCGTACCAAAAGACACCAACTTTGTGATTAGCAAAGCAACATTCATTTATGAATGTTTAAAATTTAACTTGTTTAAATTTTTTGGTGTTATTTTATGTGGTAGGAAATATCGTCTAAACGCAAATTTATTTGTAGGTTTAAGACGTCCCTCCCGGACCAAAGGACCATCGCTTTTGTGAATAGCAAAAGTGTATTTGTGAAACAAATGCATAATTTTAAATAAATTTAAAATTGCGGTGGTTTGTTTAATTGCAAGAGAAAAATTTTAATTATCAAAATAATTTACAAATTTGTTTTATGATGCTATT
>JAZSMW010000119.1:0-4506 GCA_045536095.1 Clostridia bacterium | reverse complement strand
ATGAACTACTCATTGCCTACCTCCTTAGTAAATTTAACTCTCTTGTAATTTTTAGGATTTATATATACATACCAAGTTATAAAATCTTTAAATATTACAACGGTGTTAAACAAGGCAACAAATGCACCCACAGCCAACCCTATTCCAAAGGTTGCAACTACAGGAAGGTTAAACAATCCTAGCACAACGCCAGCAATAAATGTTAACGCCGAAATATCTAAAGCACATAGCCAAGATTTTTTAAACCCTGTTCTTGCGCTTAGTTGTAATTTCTTTAATGACTTAAATTCTGATTTCATATTAAATAAGTATATAACATGGCAAGCTACTAAAACACCCATTCCAATCATGCTACCAACAATTCCTGCAATTGAGCTTGTAGTAAATGGCAATGCCTGTAAAATAAAGATGTTTAACACTGCACCAATTACAATAGATAAGTCGGCAACCAAACCTAAATCTCCAAAAATTACAGGCAATACTACTAGTGTTGCCAACAATAATATTGCAACAACAATTAAACAATACATTAATGTGTTTTTACCAAGAGTTGCTGTTGTTTGATTGTTAGATATCATTTTTAAGTTTACACCAGTAGACGACATTAAAATTTGCAATGCAAATGCTTGAGCAGTTTCATAAGTTACCGCATTTTCTGAACCATCATCCTCATAATAAAAAGACAATTTGTTTTCGGTTGTTTCGGTGATACCGTCTAATGAAACTTGTTTTTGACCGCCTAAATAAAAAGTAATTTTTCTGTCGCTTTCTGATGATTTTGCCGATACCTTTTTTGTGAGTTGTTCATATAATTTGTGACCACTCTCTGTAAATTCAATTGTAATTCCATTAATGGTTTTGTTTAAATTTGCTTGAGTTGTTGCATATGCTTTTCTAATTTGTGTACCCACAATATCATACTGTTGCAATTCTTCTTCTGTAATGGATTCTTGATCTAGTTCCGAAATAAAGAATGTTTTAGAATCACCAATTATAGAAAGGACATTAATTGCATTACTTGTGCCTTGAACTTCTGCCTTTATGTTATTTCCTTGTCTGTAAACATTAACACTGTCTAAATTTTGTTTAGACAAAATGCTATGCATTAGCTCGATTGTTTTTGAAATATCTTGTTCGGTTGACTCTTCGGCCGTAATTTCATAAACTGCGCTATAACCGTTTGTTATATCTGCCCCCGCAGTGATAGAATTAAACAAACCATTAAAATTATTGTTTGACCCTGGTAGCTTAAATTGAGCAAAGCACAATACTAGTGCTAAAACCAATAAAATTGATGTCAAAACAAAGTTAAATTTTGCTCGTTTTTTATTCATTTATTCTCCTCTAATTAAAACCAATAGTTCGTTTTAGTTTAATACTGAAATATTATATATAACCAAGCATCAATATGTCAAACAAATTTAAAGAATTGATTGCCACTTATTTATATTTGTTAAATATTTTTGACCTCTATTGTTTTTTTAATCATCAACCAAATTAATTCTTGGTTAAATGTAAAAAAAGACTTGTTAGTTTGTTACACAAACATCACAAGCCAAATTTAAATTATTTAAATTTATTTTTTAAAGTTAACTGCAACTATTCCTGCAATAGCCCCTGCAATACCACCAAAAAGCAAGTCGTTTATAATGCTCGCATCAATGTTAAATCCACCATTTAAAAGTGAAAAAACAACAAAAGCAAGAATTGTATAAATAAAGCCTATTAAAAATCCAGATATTAGCCCCATTTCTTTAACCTGTTTTAATCCAATAAAAGTACCAATTAAAATGCTGAATATTTTAATGCATTCGTTTATTGGTTTAATTAATGACGTTGAAATATCTAAAAACCTAAGCAAAAATGCAAAAATGCAAATTCCTATAAGTGAAATAGATAAGGCAATTAAAGAACCTTTTATTATTTTTTTTAAAAACCAACCCCTTTGCGTATTTACAGTTTGTTCTCTTTTCATTAAAAACCCCCATACCTTAACATATGGGGGCACTTTATATTTTATGATTACTATTTACATGTTCATGGCAAAGCCAAAAAACATAACTAAAAAAATTAATATTAAAACTGGTGTTGCAATTTGTGTAAATGTTGTTAAAACCATTTTTATCTCCTAATGGTTATATTATACCCCATATTCCAACAAATTTCAAGCCCCAAATTTAAAACTTATAATCCTTTAAATATTCATTTTTAAAATCTAACAGCCTATCTTGTTTTATTGCCTCTTTTACCTTATCTGCAAGTTTAATTAAGTGATATAAGTTGTGAATAGATAAAAGTTCTGCCCCAAGCATCTCTCCGCTTTTTATTAAATGGTGAATATAAGCCCTTGTAAAGTTTTTACATGCGTAGCAATTGCAATCTTCTTCTATTTTAGAAAAATCCCTTGCAAAACCCGCGTTTCTAATAACAAGTTTTCCTTTTTTTGTAAATGCTGTTCCATTTCTTGCTATTCTAGTTGGGAGCACACAATCCATCATGTCTATTCCTCTGCTAAACCCTTCTATTAAACAATCTGGACTACCAACCCCCATTAAATATCTTGGCATATTCTCTGGAAGTTTTGGCTGTAAAAAATCTAATATTTCATACATTGTTTCTTTTGGTTCGCCCACCGAAAGTCCACCAATTGCAATACCACATTTTGCATATGGCAAAACCTCATTTAAACTGCGTTCTCTAAGATCTTTAAACATATTGCCTTGCACAATAGGAAATAACATTTGGTTTGGATTTTTATGAGCTTCGCTACACCTTTTTAGCCACCTTGTTGTTCTTTCTAATGCCTTTTGAGCATATGCATGAGTAACTCCGGGCTTTGAACACTCATCAAATGCCATTATTATATCACTACCCAAATCATTTTGTATTTGCATACATTTTTCGGGCGTCATAAAAAGCTTTTCTCCGTTTAAATGAGAATTAAACTCAACCCCGTCCTCTGTAATTTTGTTAAGTTTTGCCAAACTAAATACCTGAAAACCACCGCTATCGGTTAAAATTGGCTTTCTCCAATTCATAAATTTATGTAAGCCGCCTGCCTGCTTAACAATGTCTTCGCCTGGCCTTAACCATAAATGATATGTATTAGAAAGTATTATTTGTGCGCCCATATCTTCTAAATCTTCAGGTCTTAAACCTTTAACCGTTCCAAGTGTTCCCACGGGCATAAAAACCGGTGTTTCTATATCACCATGTGGAGTATGAAAAACCCCTAGCCTTGCTCCAGACTGTTTACATACATGCTTTACTTCGTAACTAAACTTTTCCATACTTTTCCTTTTTATTTAAAAAATTTTTTGTAAAAAGATTTTTTCTATACAATACAATTTTATCTTTTAACACTATTTATATCTTGTAACTGAAAACGATACTCTTGTCCATTTCTGTCGACTTTTTCAAGAAACATATTATATGGTCTAACATAAAGTTCTCCATTATTATATAGCTGCCTATAAATAACCATTTTTTCTTGTGTTTCAGAATTAATGGCTAACCCTTCTACAATATAATAATCCCCTTTAAAATGTCTATATACTCTGCCAACTATAACTTCCATACTCCTTATCCATACTCCTTATTATATTTTTTTGCTAAATATCATAACCTATAATGGCCTAGGTTAAAAACATGGCATCTCCAAAACTAAAAAATCTATATTTTTCATCAACTGCTGTTTTATATATATTTTTAATTTCTTCTACACTGCTAAATGCCGAAACCAACATTAATAACGTACTTTCAGGCAAATGAAAATTTGTTATTAACGCATCCACCATTTTAAATTTATAGGGTGGATAAATAAATATTTGTGTGTTTCCACAGCCTGCAACAACCTCTTTGTTTGACGTTGACACACTTTCTAAAACCCTAACCGAAGTTGTTCCACAAGCAATAATTCTTTTACCTTCTTTTTTAGCTTTTGTTAACTTCTTTGCAACATCCGAAGACACTTCATAATACTCAGAGTGCATTTGATGATTTAAAATATCATCTTCTTTAACAGGCCTAAACGTTCCTAACCCAACATGCAACACAATCTCTACAATCTCAACGCCTTTTTCCTTGGCTTTATTTAAAAGTTCCTGTGTCCAATGTAGCCCAGCTGTTGGAGCCGCCGAAGAACCATTTTGCTTTGAATAAACCGTTTGGTAATCTTCTTTATTTTCTAGTTTTTTTGTAATGTATGGAGGAAGAGGCATTGATCCAACTTCATCTAAAATTTGTTCAAATGCTCCGTCAAAAATAAATTTAACTTTGCACACACCATCACTTAAAAAATCTAGAACCTGCATTTTTAATTTGTCGTTAAATTTAACAATTGTTCCTTGCTTTAAACGTTTCATTGGTTTTGCTATAATTTCCCAATCTGTTAAATTAATTCTTTTTTGAAGCAAAACCTCAATGTTTGCATCGGTATCCTGTTTTTTACCATAAATTCTTGCAGGTATAACCCTTGACGAATTTAAAACCAAAACAAGTCGGATC
>JAZSMW010000102.1:0-2067 GCA_045536095.1 Clostridia bacterium | reverse complement strand
TAATATAAAATTAATAATAGTATTTTTTTGTAGGTGTATATGGAAAAAGAAACTTTTTATAAGTATGTTGAGAGTATGATTATTCCAATGTTTACGGGTTCATCCATTGCCGGCGAAGTAGAAAGTAATGCAAGAGATAATGAGGTGGCATTGGGACCTGGTGGAACGGTTCTTATTAAACCGAGTAAAAACGATGAATATCGTTTAGTGTTAAAACGCAACTTAGCATTTAAGGCAAATGAGGTGGCACTACTAAAAAATATAATTTCAGAAATAACAAATATTTCTATGGGTGTTTTAGATAGCAATTATATAGAAAGAATGAATGTTATTGCAATAGAAAAGGCAATATGCGATTCTGTTTCGGATGTTGCCAGCAACACACTTTTAAATATAGTAATGCAATTAGAAACATTTGCAAAAAGCACATACGAAGGCAGAAAAATTAGTTTTGGTATTATTATAAATGAATTGCAAGAGTGTGAAAATCCATCGCAAAACCTAAATTATAAAAATATATTTGGATGTGATTTTTTTAACGTTTTGTCTAATGGCGTTCAATCGTGTATTGAATTTGATAAAAACGGATATTATTTGGGACATATGGCGCTAGAAAAATTAAGGTTTAGGCCAACTATTTGTCCATACGATTACATTAGTTTTGGAAGATATTGCGATGACAATAGAATTGGTGTTGTTTTAACGTTAAATGGTGAAATATTAATTTTTAAAAACCGAAGCCTAAAATATTCTAAAAAAAGAGGTGTATGGAACACATATTTCCATGAAGAAATTATAACACTTTTATCTAACAGAACTTCTCAAAGTATTAAAGAAATAAGAAAGTCAATTTATTTCACAGCTCTAGACATTTCGTTTGCTGGCACTGGTGGTTGCTTGGTATATTTAAATAAAGAGTTTTCAGAGCAGGCGCTATCTCATATAGATATAGAGGATATATTAGATAAAAAACATTATGAGTTAAAAAGAGAACAACTGTTAGATCAACCAAAAAGAAAGCAAAGGGGAGAATCTTTTGTTGACTATTCAAACATACCATATGAAGAATATGTATTAAAATATGAAAAAACAAAAACTAGGGTTTTAAAAGAAACAATAGCAGGAAGAAAGTTCCATGAATTAAACAGAAAGCTAAGAGAAGAATTGGCTAGTATGGATGGCGCAACAATAGTTGATTGTGATGGAACAATTGTGGCATGTGGTGCAATAGTAAGAATAGAAGCGGGTAGCACTGGTGGCGGTAGGCTTGCTGCATCAAAAACACTTGGCAGATATGGGGTGGCACTAAAAATATCTCAGGACGGGGCAATTCAGTCGTTTATGTTCGACAAGAAAAACAACAGAGTAAAAGAAATTTTTTCTGTAGGTTAAAAACAAGGCTAAAGGTTTATCTTTAGCCTTGTTTAGTTAATGAAAGTTTTAAGTTTAATTTATAACAATTGACTTATGTTAAAAAAAATGGTAGTATAAGAATATGATAATAAAAAGTGCAAGTTATTTAACAAGTGTAGTAAGTAAAGACAAAATAATAAATGAGGGTATAGATTTTGCGTTTGTTGGTAGAAGCAATGTTGGGAAAAGCAGTTTAATTAATAGTTTAGTTAACCAAAAAAAATTGTGCAAAACTAGTTCTTTGCCGGGTAGAACAAGAATGATTAATTATTTTTTAATAAACAACAACTTTAGGTTTGTAGATTTGCCGGGTTATGGATATGCTAAAGCAGGAAAACAAAATCAGTTAATCTGGGCAAACATAATGGAAGATTATTTGTTAAACACAAAGTGCTTAAAAAGAGTATTTATGTTAATAGATAGTAGAATAGAACCAACAGAACTAGATGTTAAAATGTTTAAGTTTTTATTTTATTATAATATTCCAACAACAATAATTGCCACCAAAACCGATAAATTGCCAAAAACAAAAATTCCAAATTATATTCAAAAATGTGCATCTAAATTAGGTGTTGGTAAGGCAAATATAATACCTTATAGCAGTGAAACGGGCTATAATAAAGAATTAATTTTAAATATTATACAAAATAGTAT
>JAZSMW010000054.1:0-3210 GCA_045536095.1 Clostridia bacterium | reverse complement strand
TTAACAATTCGCTAGTCAATTTAAGTATTAATTTAACATATAAAGATAAAGAATGGACTTTTAAGGGCAAGGACTTTGAAATTGTGGACGACTTTACTCCGTTTGTTCAACAAGCCTTTAATGACGTTAGTTCTAATAATTTTTTAGAGCGTCGTTTAAAAATAAAAAAACTCAAAAGCAATGGTGGAAAAATTAATCTTAATTATACATTAGTGCTGGGAGGTTTTGACGAAAAAATAAATGTTGTTTGTAACGAAATTTATCAAGAACTAATTGAGCCAACGGTTGTGTTTAAGCCTGATGAAAAAAACATGTTTGAGTTTGTTGAGGGCCAAAGCGAAATTGCTGTAAACACAGAGGCTCTTAAAGATTTAATTAATAGTGAATTGCAGGAAAGCAAAAACATTAGTGTGCAAATTCCGGTAACAGAAAAAAAACCAGAAAAGTTGGCAAATGAATTAAAAGACGCAACAAGTTTAAGGGCAAAGTTTACAACTAGTTACAAAAGTTCAACTAGCAGTAGAAAAAGCAATGTGTTAACAGCACTAAAATGTTTTAACGGCATGGTTGTTATGCCAGAAGAGGAAATATCGTTTAATGCTACAACCGGTGCAAGAACAAAAGAAAATGGATATAAACCAGCCAACATTATTTTAAACGGAATGTATGTAGAAGGCTCTGGTGGAGGGGTTTGTCAGGCATCCACAACGTTATATAATGCTCTGCTTTTGGGTGGCATACAAATTGTTGAGGTAAACAAACACAGTATGCCGGCATCTTATGTTCCGCTTGGGTTAGATGCCATGGTTAGCGACGGGGCGTCTGACCTTAGGTTTGTAAATAATACCAACAGCCCTATTTACATTAAAACAGGAGGCGATGATAGCAATGTTTATGTTAACATTTATGGCATTGCACACGAAAATGGCGAGTATTACAAAACTAAAAGCGAGTTTGTAAAAACTCTTCCGCACCCCGGAGACAGAATTGTTGTTGACGAAAAAGGAGAGCACGCAAGCAAGGTTACATTTAAAGGGGAATATTTAAGGCTTAAATATCCAAAAGAGGGTTATGAGGCAAAGGCATACTTGCAAAGATTTTCTGCCAGTGGAGAATTAATTGAAGAGGTGTTAATTAGACACGAGTTTTATTTACCTCAAGAGGGAATTATAATAGAAGGGACCGAAGATGTTTATGAGGGGATAACACTTCCTAAAAACGACGTAAAGTTTATTCCTCCTCAATCTGGCTCGGTTGCAAACAAAAACAATATAAATTCTATAATTTACGGAGAGCATGGCGAAAAATATAATCCGTAAATTAAATTTTAAAACTGCCCAAATTTATATAAGGTTTGTGCAGTTTTTTAATAATTAGGCAAATCGTTTTTTGGAAATTTATTTACAAACAACACCTTTGTTTTAACAAAGGGGTAAAAGCGTTTTTAATTAAACAAAATTTTTAATTTCTGTTAATAGTGGTAATTTAAGTTATATTTTTAGTTAATAAATTTTTATATGTTGGGTATTGCTATTTAATGTCTGTAGTGATATAATAATAGTTGTATAGGAGAGTGTTATGAAAACAAATAAAGGTGAAGAATTTAATCGTGAGTCCATGTATGAAACGGCAAGAGAATATTTATTAGATGGCAAAAAAGTAAAAATTAATGGTAAAAAATGCAAGGCTTTAATAGAAGTAATGCTTGAAGATTTTAGGCTAGAGGTAGCTAAAAGAACCAAATTATTGCAACGTGCAGAAGAACTAAAAGAAAAAGAAGACATTGGGTTTCTTTATGAATTAGCACAAGAAAGTTCTGTGAGCAAAACTGCAGACTATTTACAAAAAAGGTTGGAAAATGCCATTCAAAAATGTAAACTGATAGTTGAAGAAAATGAAAAAATGATAATTAGAGCACGAGAATTAAAAAGGCTAGATAAATGTTCGTTAAACGAATTAAGAGATTTTCTCGCTGAGTTATATGCGCATAAACAAAGAATTATAACACTTCGTTTAAATGGCGATTGTGTTAACATAATAACACAAAAACTTTTGAAATCGGCTTTAAAAACAATAGAAGAAGTTAAAGCAGAAATTAAAATTAAACAAACAGGTTTAGAAAAGTAAAGAGAAGTATAATTTTATAATGTTAATTTTAGACATTCAAATTAAATTTTGAGTGTCTTTTTTGTTAATATGGTGGACTTTTTTGAAAATTTTTTCGTGTCCACGAAATGTCCACCGCGGATTTCGCTGGTGGACAAAAGTGGTAAAATTTGAGAAAAAAATTCGTACCAGACGGCACTTTTTCGCTCCTGTCTAATGCAATTTTTTTTGTTGCGTTCAAATTATTAATGTATCCTCCAAATATTTGCATATTGACAACTATATTAATTATTGGTAAAATATTAACAAGTTAAAAGGAAATTTTATGGAAAACGAAACAAAAAAACTCAAAAAAATCCGCTTGATTATAAAAACCTGTATAGGTTTAAGCATTGGCTGTATTGGGCTTGGTTGTGCTGGATTATTTTGTTTTGTAATGGGATGGGGAAGTTTATCTATAGGGTTATTTACTGCTGGTACAATCATTTTAATGCCAAGCACAGTAACAGGATATATTTTAAGTAATAAAGAACATGAATTAGAAGAAAGGCTTAATTTAGGGATAAATGGTGTGACAGAATGCGAAACAAAATTTGAAACAGAAGAATATAAACAAACAAAAACAACAAATAATGAAAATATCGTTGTGTCGCCTGAAAATATAGGATTACAAAAAACAAATTATAATAGACCCGATTTAGAAAAATAATAAAATTGTTGAGTAAAATACTCAGCAGTTTTTTTGTTTATGGTGGACACTTTTGAAAATTTTTTCGTGTCCACCAAATGTCCACCGTTTACAAATGATAGTAGGTGTTGGGCAGTGTTTTGTGGTGATGATAAATGATTTGCTTGGTAAGTAATGTACGCAAAATCAAGAAAAAAATGATTGTGATGAAAATAAATGATACAAAATGAAAAAAGTGTGTTATAATAAACATATAAGTATTTTGAACTTCTTACACCTCAAAAGTGCCGTATTATACGGCACTTTTGCTTTTTAAAATGTTGTCCACCATGCCATTTTGTCCACCTGGTGACCACCCTCGCTGGAGCCGGTGGACAAAAAAGGTAGTTTTCAGGAATTTTTTTGCACCAGACGGA
>JAZSMW010000081.1:0-11813 GCA_045536095.1 Clostridia bacterium | reverse complement strand
TTTCATAAACTGTTCCTGTGTAATAATCTAAACCTCTGGCAATAGAAAGATTAATATTGAAATATCCATCTTCTATACCAAAAATTTTCATGTATTTTGTAACCAATTCTAGTTCTTTTATTCCATCTATAAAATTTTGATTTTGTATGTCTAGGCTTTTTAATTTTGAAATTTGCTCCTCAGGGGTCCCCGAAATTTTAATAAAGTTCAACAATGTATTAATTTTTGAATCTTCAATTTTATAGTCTAACCTTAAGGTTAAAACAAAATTTTCCTCACCAATTTTTGCATATTTATCTACCAATCTCAAAATATCAGCCGACAAGCTTTTAAGATCTAAGCTTTCAATTATACCCAAGAGTATTTTTCTGTTGCTAACATATATGGTAAACTTTCCAATGTTTAACTCTTTGAATATCCTATACATAATACTAGGAATTTCTGCATCGTAATATAAACTTAGCGAATTTTTTCCAATAACATCAATGTCACACTGATAAAATTCTCTAAATCTACCCTTTTGTGGTTTTTCGCCTCTATAAACCTTTCCTATTTGATATCTGGCAAAAGGGAAACTTAATTCTTCGGAATTTAATGCCACATACTTTGCGAGCGGAACAGTAAGGTCAAAGCGCATACAAATGTCGGAATCTCCCTTTTTAAAATTATAAATTTGTTTTTCTGTTTCGCCACCGGCCTTTGCTAGCAAAACTTCACTGCTTTCTAAAACTGGGGTGTCTAATGGCAAAAATCCAAAACTTTCATAATTATTTTTAATTGTGTCTTTTATTTTATTAAACAAAATTTGATCTTCTGGCAAAAGTTCCATAAAGCCTGGAAGGGTTTTGGGTTCTATCATAATTTTACTCCTTAATATGTTATTATTATTAATATAATGCTATGTTTAAATTTTGTCAAATCATTGTAATTATTTGATTTTAAAAATCATTATGTGGTATATAGTTAGTATGGAATTTGTAAACTTTAAAATATCGCCCCTACCAAAAAAGGGGTTGCCATGTGAATTGCTTTTTTATATTGGAAAATTATTTAAAAATAGTTCAGACTGCTATGTGAATATTGAAACCGACAACTTAAAAAGTACCGAAGCTGTAAAAACTGCAATTTCTAATTTACTTAAGCATTACAAAATTAAAAACATAATTTTAAGCAACGAACCTTTTAATATGGGAACAAAAATTATCAATATCTCCAGCAAATTACAATTGTTTTTTTCACCACAAACCAATGAAAAAGAAATACAAGAAAATAAATACTTAACAAATTTTATTACTCAATATGAAAAATTTTTTGGAAATTTACCATTTTTTTCTAACACAAACAAAGACTGTGAAAAATATTTATTTTTAAACGATGTTATTTTAGGTTTTGGTGATGAGGTGCTTCTACACTAACAAAGTTCTTTAATAAACTCTAAAAGCATCTTAGGATAATTTAAATATTCATCTTTGTTAATTTTTTCATTAGTTGCGTGACAGTCGGCAATGTTTCCACACCCAAAGATTACACAGTCCATGCCCAACTCTTGGTAAAATCCAGCTTCTGTTGCAGCCGAATAAGAATTTTCTTCTATATTATATTTTTGAATTAAACGTTTAGTTTGTTCAACTGTTTTATATTCAAATGGAGGAATGCTAAAAACTACATCAGAAGAAAAGTCCGCACCCGCATATTCATTCATTAATTCATTTAAATATTGGTTGACCTTTTGTTTAATTTCGTTTAAATCTTCTTTTACGCAAGTTCTTACGTCCCACCTAATTGTGCACTTATCTGCCACAACATTGCACATTGTTCCACCATTTATTGTTCCAACATTTATTGTTGTGATTTTTTTTTGGTATAAATGGCTTAAGCCCTCTATAAAAGATATTAACTTAGACATTATATATATTGCATTTATTCCAAGATTTGGTGCGCTAGAGTGACTGGCCTTCCCATTAATAATTGTTTCAAATTCGTAAAAACCTTTATTAGAAGTTGCAAAACTCGAACTGCTTGGTTCTCCAATAATTGCATATTTGGGAAAAATTTTATTTTCTTTCATAAAAGATATTACTTTTTTTATACTAAACATAACCGTTTCTTCATCATTTGTTAAAACAAAAATTAATGGTTTTTTAATGTCTAGTTGATTTATTTTTTCTAAATTAGAAAGAATAGCCGCTGTAAAACATTTCATGTCGGCAATACCAAGTCCATATAAATTACCATCCTCTTCTCGAAGTTTAAGCGGATTAGATTTCCACTTGCTACTGTCGGTTGTAACCGTATCTATATGGCCAGCCAGCAACAATCCATCATTAATGTTTGTAAAATTTGCCCCCAAAACTGCAATTAAATTATTTTTGTTGTTTTCTTCGTTTTTAACAAACATTGTTTTCCAACCAAATTTGTTTAGTTCCTTTTGAACATATTTTAAACATCGGTTAATTTCTTTTTCGTTTCCGTCAGTTTTAAACCCAACCAATCTACTTAGAACATCTATATTATCCATAATAATTTACTCCTTAAATTTAAAAAACGCACACTGTTGCAAGTGTGCGTTTAACTTTTTACTTCTTGCAACACATCAAAATAAGTGTTGCGGTTGGCAACACAAATTATATGTGATGATGTAAAAAGTTTAATTTATTCATATTATTATGTATAGTCCCTTAAATTTAATTTGTCAACTATTTTAGTGGAATTTAATGTAATGTCTCTAAGAACTTTTACATTTGTGTTTTCAAATATATATGGTTTGTCAAAACAAACAATTTCATTATACCCTCCACAATAAGGCACAATGTATGTTGAACTTTGTCCAACACCCTCCATCATAGCATCTAAAGTTTCTCTTGCATTGCTAAAAGAAATTTGTTCAAATATAATATTTAGGTTAGACACGTGTTCGCTTGTTCCCGAAAAATCTTTAAAGAACATTGTATAAATAGTTGCCTCATCTTTGGAACCATTTCTTCCGTCCGTATACCCCAAAAAGTTAAAGTACTTTGAAATAACCTTCATGCTACGAACATTTCTATAATCAAAATCTGCATAGATCCCGTTTGCATTACAGTTTTGAGCCAAGGTCTCTGCAGCCTTTAATAAAACTGACGACAACCTTTTTTCTCTATACAGTTTATGCACATATAGCCCACTTAAACCCCAATAGTCTTTAGTTGGGTCCATTTGTTTGGGTACATAAAAAAACGGGTATGGCAACTTTAATTTGCTGGCCTTTGCAACTCCTGCGAGTTGACCATCATATTTTATAACAAAGAAAATTGCACCGTTTTGTATTGCTTCTTCAATTTCCTTCTTGGGGGCAATATATAAAAACTCTGTTACCCCATCATACGTTTTGTAGAAGTCTGCAATCAATTCAGCATCATCACAAACCTCTAATTTTGCATTGATTGCACTCTGATTAAAGTTTTCGCAAATTAAATTTGCAGCTTTTTGAATATGGTTACCCTTCTCCATTTTCACATTCCTCCGTTTTATTTTGTTTTTTAAGTAAAACTATGAGCGACACCAATGCCGTTGCGCCATAGAGTACTTCACTAATAATATAGGCATACGCCCCAACAAAAACATCATATAAAATAAGCAAGCCTGCACACAGTACAACACTTGCCTTTAAATACTTAACATTATTTTGCCACGAAAAATATGTGTTTATTAGCCCATTTGCGATCATAAATACGTCTACCCACGAAGACCATAAAACTATGCTAACGGTTAAAATGGAAACCTCTAAAAATATTAAAACCCATACGTTTGGTTTTAATTTTTTTAAAGCAAAAAAATAATAGCAAAGGCTTTTTAAGGTTAAAACTCCCACCATAATACATCCCAAAAACTCACCTAGTAGCAAGTATGAGAATAAGGTTAAGAGGTTGTAAATTAGACAAAACAACATAATGTTTGTTTTGCTTTTGAAAACCATTGATAAAATTGCAATACCAGCGGCTACAACACCTAAAGCTTGTGCTACTATCTCCATGCCAACATGCTAGCATATATTGTTTTTGATGTCAACAAATATTCTAATATTTTTTTCATGTTTTTTGCGTTCAAATACAAGCCTATTTTTTTTTAACGCACGCCTTTAACAGTTTAAGCATTAAACCATTTGTTATATTTGTAACTTTATATAATTTTAATGCACATAATTTATTTTATTCGTTAAACGAATATAATATGAATAAGTCTTGCTTAACCATTACACAATAAATTTAGGAGCAAAAATGTATTTTAATTACCATAGCAAAGTAAAACAAGTTATTGAAAACGACACAATAACAAAAATTGAAATTGTGGATAACCACAACGGAATTAAACCTGCAATGTTAATATATTTTAAAAATCACCCACCAATGCCCATAAGAGAGCACAAATGGGACGAATATATAAATTATATTTTAAATTTAAAATAGTAAATTTGTGGAAAAGTGGTTTGTTTTTGTGTAAATATCCCTTTTTATTTTTTCCTATAATACACCCTAGTCCCTATGCACTACAAAAAAAACAAAACCCCATTTTTTAGGAGTTTTGTTTTTTAATTGTTTTAGTTTATTTTGTTGCCTCTGCCAAATTAAACACAAGCATTGGCGCAACACCAACATCTAAATTAACTGGTCCCGCTAGTGCGCCAGAAGACCCAAACGCTTTAATGGTTCCGTCATGGTCTACATAGTATGAAGTGCGAGAATAAGTTTTTTCTACCACATTTGCTCCGGTTTCCATTAAATAATATCTTGGGTTGTGTGTTGTAGGGTTAACATAAAGCCCCTGCGCAAGTGCGTAATCGCTATAACCCTTAACCCTTTGTGACTGTGTAAAGTTATTTACCGTAGATTGAGTTGGTAAAAATACCCTTTCGTACTGCTGAACATCTCCAGTCCAAATTTTTTGATTTATTGCTTCCAAGTTGTCGTTTCCATATTTTGCCTGTATGGTTACCGACTTAGGATTATAATCGCTTCCGTTAGAATATGTTTTATCTCTTGTGTTAAGGTAAAAATAAGTAGATTGTTGGTCTTCGTCCTCGGTTAAATACACCGAAATTAATTTTTCTAGTTTTGAATCTCCTCCAGCAAATGCAGTTCCATAAAAACCTCCATCGGTAGAATTTAAAAACCCTTGCATTCTACTAACATGCCAAGCAGAAGAGTGAACCATTTTGTTATTTTCTACATTAGATGCACTGGCATCAAAATATTGCTTATTGCTACTGTTATAATAGTATGTTCTTGCATATGGTTGACTATCTAAAACAATGTCGGACCACACCATTAATTTGTTGTCGGCTTTTACAAGCACATTCCATTTTATTGGTTCATACTTAAACCAATAAACTGTATTAGCATTATATCCATTATCGTCTTGACGACTATAAGTTGCGGTGTTTGAGTTTTCGTATGCGAATGGTTTGTAATCTTTAAAATAAACCGCTCTATATTCATAATAACCGTTTTCAAATAACACGTCCTTGCCGAGAATTTGCCTTTTTGTGCTAGTGCTAATGTTATAATCTTCATTATAATTAATTATTTTTAATGCATCCCTTACGCTGTTTAAAATTACATTAACATTGCCATCATTATCTAAAACAACCGACATAAAAGCACAATAAATTGACGCTCTTGAACCGACTGGGAATACAAATAATTCGTTTTCGGTGTAATAACAATTGCTTTGTAACATTTGATACTCTAACTTGCCGTAGTTTTGTGTATACATGTTAACCAAATCTTCCACAGCCTCATCAAAAGCCTCAGAAGTGTTGTAACCAAAAAGGTTTGCAACCAACTTATAATAGTTTATACCTTGTTCGCTTATGCTACTATTTTCTGGAAGCATAGCCTGTTTTGTATTTAAATTTATAATGGCACCATATGTGCTTCCACCAAACGGAGAGCCATTATAAGCCAAAGCCGCTTTACCACCATGGTAAACCTCATTTGCTTTAGTAAACAAATTATTATATGCAGTTAACGCGTCTCCCGAAATTACACTTGTGCTTGTTGTTACCAAATTTGTAAATGTTGCAAACAACTCGCCAATTTCGCTAAAGCCATCTAAATAGTGTTTACTTGTTATTGGCATTTCTTGATTTTCACTAAGTTCTTGATAATTTTGTGCCAACATAAATGGATTGTATAAATTGTACTCAAAAGTAATTTCATCTCCATTGTATCCAACTATAGTTGTTGTTTGTGGTTTTTGCCCAAACATATATGTAAAGTCTTTATAATAAACATATGTATTATTATAATTACCTCCATTATAATCGTAACTATAATTATAAACTTGAGATTGCCATGACTTTAAACTTTCGGTGTTTACAGCACCAATTTCGGTATTTAATGAATTTATTAAATGCTCATCAGTTACTTGGCTTTGAGGATAATATCCAAAATATAAAGAATTTACATCTTCGTGAAAACAATATGTAAGTTCTGAATGTTTTTCAAAACCACAGGCGCATCTACAGTTAACAAGTTCATGAGCTGTGCAAACTCTCCACCTTGCCTCTAATGCTAGTTGAGACTCGGTTAACTCAAACTCTAACTCATTTTGTTGTTGATATAACGTACCGTTTTTGTACCAACCCTCAAAAATGTAGCCAACGTTTTGTTTTGCAATAATTTCTAATGTTTCACCAATTATTGTAACATCGTTTAATCCAACAAAAGTACATGCTTCTTTAATATTAGATGTAAGTGTTACTGGGCAGTTTATGCTTTTTACAATAAACTCTACACTTTCTCCTTCCATTGTTGGGCTATATTCTAAATTTTTGCTAATTAACTCTTCACCTTTAAACCAGCCTAAGAATGTTTGCCCCTTGTTTAGTTGTGCTCTAAATGTACGAGAAGCTCCTATTGCCGTTGGTGGATAGTTATTGTTTAAATTATAGTATGATGCTGTTTTGTTTGTTGATGTATCTAACACATCACCATTTAAGCCAGAAATGTTAAATGTAAAGGTAAATGCCTTCCATTTTGCAACAAAGTTGCTAGGATTCTTACTTACATACGCATCTGTTACTCTTTCATTTACATCATACAATTCACCATTTAAATACCACCCGTCAAACACATATCCTGGGTTAGTAGTTGCGTTTAATGTTATTCTTGTACCATATTCTCTTTGTGTGTTTGTTTCATTAACAGTTCCAGCCCCTGGATAAGTTGGATCTGCCGAAATTGTTAATGGAAAATATAATTTTTTAAATTGTGCTATAAATCTCACACTATACTCTGGCATTGTAAATGTATATTCTGTATTTTCGGTTAATTTTTGCCCCTTGTTCCAAGAGTTATATGACGAAGCATACCAACCATCAAACTCATAACCAAAGCGTGGTTCTGCCACCAAAGTAACTTCTTGACCTGGCACAAATGCATCTTCTCCCTGGCAAGTTGCATCGCCTGAATTATCAGGAGTAACATAAGTCCAAACTGTATACTGTTCAAAATATGCATAAACTGTTAAGTCTTTGGTAAATGAACACGCGCTTAAAGACTCTCCATTTTTATTGGTTATTTCAATATTGCTTGAGCTTTTCTTATAATACCAATATTTAAACACCCATGTTTCTTTTTGAGGAACTGGCAAAGTAAAGTCTTCTCCCTCAAACACTTCAATTTTTGTTTGAGATACGGTTCCGCCATTTGCGTCTAAAGTTAATGTGTGAATATATGCTGGGTCACGTTCCCACCTTTGTGTAACAGTTATGTCGTGGTCAAAAGTGTATACCCCCAAACTTTCACCCTGCTCGTTTGTTAAAAGTTCTCCGTTATATTCCCAGCCAACAAAAATATGTTTTGGCAAACTAGAAGTACCCAACACATAACTTTGGTTTGCGGTAACCTCTTTTTTTGCGCCTCCATAACTTATTGTGTATTTGCTGGTGTTATATTGCCACTTTGCAACCACATTAATGCTTTCGCCAAATTCATAGGTTTGCAGACCCTCACCCTGAGCGTTTGTAATTAAACTTCCATTTAACTGCCAACCTAAAAACTTGTAACCAGCTTTTTGTGGAACTGGCAAGGCATATTCCGTATGTTCTGTAACCTCTTGAATTCTACGACTAATGGTTGCACCCGCCCCCGGGTCCAAATATACAGTAAACGTTTCTATGTAAGGATCTTTAAACTTTGCGTAAACAGTTATATCTTCTGTTAACGCAGTGTCTTTATATACACCTATATTAAACGCCGTTTCAAAACTTTGGTCTAAAAACCAACCGTCAAAAGCCCAGCCCGTTTTTGTTGGGCTAGTTGGCAAATATAATATTTCATTACCTGCAGTTGTTGTTGTGTGATAAGTTTGGCCGTCTACCACATAAACAATTGAGTATTCCACTGGGCTTTGTGGTGATGATGGCGGACTCGCCGTGTTAAAGCATCCAGAAATTAATACTGCGCATGGCAATACTGCACATAACACAAACAAAACTTTGCTTAATTTTTTTATCATAAATCCCCCTTATTTAACCCGAACATTAACACTTTGGCAGTTTTTTTAAGTTTTAAGTTGTTGCCCATTTTCCACCTTGTGCGGGAAAAAATTATTCTTAAGTTATAACCTATTTTTCTTAAAAAGAGTGTACCTTTCACACACTAATATTGTCAAGTAAATTTAACACCATGGAAAAATATATAAATTTAAAAAAAGTTAGCAAACCAAATTTGGCTTGCTACTTTTTATATATTTTTAAATTTCATGCTTTGTGTTGTCGGAATTTGCATTAATGTCTTTGCCATAGTAAGAAAGACCAAGCATTGTAAACAAATAAATTGCACCAGCAAAAAATAATAGGACTGCAGAAATATAAATGCCTGCCGTTGGAATTAAATTAATTGTTCTTACAACAATTGGCAATAATGAAAGCAATACCGAAAAGGTTACTTGCATTGCACCCAAGCCCTTATCTTTTTTGGTTAACACAGAAAGTAGTGATGTAATTACAACGCATGCACATACCACACCAGTTGTTACCCAAAACATTGTTGATGATGCATCAGACATTTTCCAAAATAGGTTTAATATAAAGCCAAAGCCAACCATAAACCCAACATAAAAAAGTAGTGCAAAACATGTGTAAATTGCTTTTGTAGATTTGTTCATAAAAAATTCCCCCTTAATAATTTATATTTTATCACATAAAATTTTTTTTAGCAAACAAGTTTAAACATTAAATCTAAATAACATTATGTCGCCATCTTGAACAACATAATCTTTGCCCTCAATTCTTACCTTGCCCTTTTCTTTGGCGCCATTATATGAGCCCGCCTCCATTAAATCGGCAAAAGAAACAACCTCCGCCTTAATAAAGCCTTTTTCAAAGTCGGTATGAATTTTACCCGCAGCCTGCGGAGCTTTTGTTCCCACTTTAATTGTCCAAGCCCTAACCTCTGGTTCTCCGGCTGTTAAATAACTCATTAACCCCAAAAGTTTATAGCCAGCAACAACAAGCTTATCAAGTCCACTTTCGGTTATGCCAAGTTCTTGTTTAAAAAGTTCTTTATCGGTTTCATCTAGTTTTGTAAGTTCTTCTTCTATTTTTGCACATAGAGAAATAACCTCGCTACCTTCAGCACTGGCAAACTCTTTAACTGTTTTTACATAAGAATTTTCTTCTTTGCCAATTTCATTTTCGCCAATGTTAGCACAATAAATTACTGGCTTTGTGGTAATTAAAAAGAACCCATTAACAATTTTTTGTTCTTCTTCGGTAAAGGCTATGCTACGTGCTGGCTTATTATTTTCTAGCGCACCTTTAATTTTAGTTAAAAGATCAACTTCGGCAATAGCAGTTTTGTCTCCCACTTTAATTAATTTACTACCCTTTTCCAGCCTTTTTGTAACGCTTTCTAAGTCTGCCAAAATTAATTCTAAATTTATTATTTCAATATCTCTAAGCGGGTTAACATCGCCATTAACACTTATTATGTTAGAGTCTTCAAAACACCTAACAACGTGCACAATTGCATCCACCTCTCTTATGTGGCTCAAAAATTTGTTACCAAGCCCTTCTCCTTTGCTTGCCCCAGCAACAAGGCCCGCAATATCTACAAACTCTATAACCGCCGGAACAACTTTTTTTGTGTTATATAATTTTGCTAATGCATCTAACCTATTGTCTTTAACTGCAACAACACCAATGTTTGGCTCTATTGTGCAAAACGGATAGTTTGCACTTTCTGCTCCCGCCTCGGTTATGGCATTAAATAATGTGCTTTTGCCAACATTTGGCAAACCAACAACTCCAATTTTCATACTTTCTCCTATCTTTTGCCCGTTTGGGTTTTTAATTCTAGTGAATATTTTAGCCACTTAATATAAAAAAGTCAATATTTATAACAAACCCGCAAAATAAACTGCCATAAATTATGTTTATATTTGCTCATAATTTTTGTTTTATTTTTATTTATATATATGCTTGAATTTTTTTTAGAGCTTTGTTAAACTTTAGTAAAAGGAAAAAATATGAAAAAAGTTATCAAATTTAAAAAGTTACACCCCGACGCCATAATACCTTGTTACGCACATGAGGGCGATGCTGGTATGGATTTGTTTAGCGTTAATGACCATATAATAGAACCTCTTAGCTATAAGCTAATTCCAACAGGGCTTGCCTGTGAATTCCCTGCTGGCACCGAGGGTCAAATTCGCTCTAAAAGTGGCATTGCTTTAAAAAATGGTGTGTTTGTTTTAAACAGCCCCGGAACAATAGACGAAAACTATCGCGGGGAAATTGGAGTTATTTTATATAACTTAAACACAAAAGAGCCTTTTGTGATTAAAAAAGGGCAAAAAATTGCTCAAATGGTTATTGCCAATGTAGAATATGTTAATATTGTAGAAACAAGCGAAATGTCCACAAATACCAATCGAGGAAGTGGCGGTTTTGGTTCTACAGGCTTAAATGTTTAGGAGTAGTTATGGTAAACCCATCGTTTAAAAAACTTACAAATTATAACAAAATTTGTATGCTGAATGCATATTGCGATGCTCACCCTCATTGCACAAACGCAAAATACGCAAGAGTTCTTGCAAAATTAATTAAAGCGTCAATAATAGTACATTTTTCATTTCCATTAATTGTAATAGACAATATTTTAAGCAAATGCAAAATAGAATATAAGCTAACAAAATATGGCCAAGAAGGCAAACTTATTAATTTTTGTTTAAGCAAAGAGGCAATTGAACAAATTTATACGTTATCTAAATACCTTAACCACGAAATAAAAAAATTAGAAAATAATACCCAAAAAATTAATTTAATTTAAACTTATACAAAAAAAATACCCAGTGCATTGGGTATTTTTTAATATACAAACTTTTATTTAAATTGTTTAACTATAAATTACTTTAATTCTACTGTAGCGCCAGCTTCTTTAAGTTTAGCTTCCATTTCTTTAGCTTGTTCTGCTGGAACGTTTTCTTTTACAGTTGCTGGAGCGCTATCTGCAATAGCTTTAGCTTCTGAAAGACCAAGGCCAGTGATTTCTCTAACTGCTTTAATAACAGCAATTTTGTTTGCACCAGCGTCTTTAAGAACAACTGTAAATTCTGTTTTTTCTTCTGCAGCTGCAGCCCCTGCAGCAGCAGCTGGGCCAGCAACTACTGCAGCAGCAGCGCTAACGCCAAATTCTTCTTCTAACATTTTAACTAATTCGTTAATTTCAACAACTGTTTTTGTTTTAATTTCTTCAACAATTTCTTTTAATTCCATTTTAATATTCTCCTTAAATTTGTTTTATTATTCGCCTTTTTTCTCTGCAATT
>JAZSMW010000031.1:0-12195 GCA_045536095.1 Clostridia bacterium | reverse complement strand
ACACAAAAATAAATATAAGAATAAATATAAAAATATTTTAATTAATTTAAAAAAATAAAAAAAAATTAAAAAACGACAAAAAATGTTTTGAGTATTTAAAATTATATGTTAATATACAAATGTAATTAACTAAAGCATGGCAGAATAAATTAGTAATTTCTGCAAAAAATATAGTTAATGTTGGAGGTTATTTTATGAAACTTTTTACACAATTGGCAATGATGTTAGCTGGAGAATTTGATTGGGTAGATCAAATAACAGGAGCAATAAGTGCTGTTTTATGGCCACTTTTAGCAGTGGTTGCTGCTGCTGGAACAATTTATGCAATTGTTTTGGGTGTTAACATGGCAAGGGCAGATTCTACCGAAAAGCGTGAAGAGGCTAAAAAAAGAGTTATTAACGTTTTAGTTGCAATGGTAATTATTGTGGGCATCATCTTATTGTTACAATTGTTTATTAAGACAATATTGCCTGCGTTTGGAATCTCTGAATCTGGTATTGAATAAGAAGTATTAAATATTAAATTAAAGGCATCTTGCTAAGTTTGGCAAGATGTTTTTTTTGTTATACAAAAATTTGATGTTGCGCGAACAAGCATGATTTATTTGGTGGTTTTTTAATTTTTTTAACTTTTTTTATAAAAGTATGTACAAAATGAAATAAATTTGTTATACTAACAAAAAAGGAGTGTTTTTAATGAACATTTTGCTATTTATGGAATCTTTAATCGGGTTTATGGCAGACAGTGTGTGGCCTGCAGTAAGTGGCATTCTTGCAATTATTCCTAAGTTAATATATTTTATTGTTTCGGCGCTTTTGTCGGCTATGGATTTTTTTCAGGTTGCATTTAGAAAAATTGCAGGGCTAGACCCAATTATGATAGATAACGAAATTGTAAGGGGTGATGCAATTTATACAATAATTAGTGATGCGCTTTTTGATTCAAAATATCCAGCAATTAGAACTGCTTTTTGGGCAATTATAATTCTTGGCATATTTATGTTGTTTGTTACAACGCTTGTTGCTGTTTTAAGGGTTGAATATAAACCAGATAAAGACAAGGGTAATGCAAAAGGCCCAATAGTTGCGGGTTTTTTTAAAGCGTTATTTAGTTTTGCAATAGTACCAATTGTTTGTATATTTGGTATGTTCTTAAGCAATTCATTAATCCAAGTTATAGATTCGGCAACAACTTCTGCATCGGTACAGTCTTTGGATGAATTTCAGTATTTTGGTGTGTGGACAAATCCAGAAGGGTTAGATAATAACATTTTAAAAGAATCAAAATCTTCTCATATTGCGTTTGATGTTTTTGGGATTACAATACCAACAACGGCAGAGCCATTTAGCGGAACGGTTTTTAGAGCCTGTGCATATTCGGCTAACCGGTTTAGAAAATACGGAAATGAATATTTAGACCAAGTTAAAAACAGCGGTAACGATCTTGGCATTTTTGGGCAAAATGCAAACATCACCGAGAGCGATGATGCTGCACAAATTATAGATACGGCATTTGCAATTAATGCAAAGGTTTTGCTTTCAAATTCTGCTAATCAATCATTGTCGGCATCTAATATAAGTGGTGATTATTATTCTGATGGTTGGATTGCTATTAATGGGTCTTTAAAAAACGTAACTCATTTTAGCAAGTATAATTCAGAAATGGTTTGGTTTTTCTATGACTTATGGTCATTTAACTATGTTGTAGCCTTTGTTGCCATTATGATTATTGCAAAACTTTACTTTAACTTTACTTTAGCATTAATGGCAAGAATTTTTAAAATAGCGGCATTATTTATTTTTGCGCCAGTGCCAATTTCGTTTATGCCATTAGATGGCGGAGGCGCATTAGAAAAGTGGAGAAAATATTTCTTAATTGAATTCATATTTATTTTTGCAATAGTATTTTGCTTAAATATTATTTCTCCTGTGCTATCAATTTTCCAAGATATTCAATTCTTTGGTGCACCAGTGCTTGATTATATTGTTAGAACACTATTTATTATTGCGGCACTTACCGTGGTTAACGATTTTACGCAAGCGGTTCAAAAAATTTTGGGTTCAGAAAAAGAAGTGGATGGAAGTGCGCTTGGTGATAAAATTAAAGGTCAAGCCATTTCTGGAGTTAAAACAACGGCGAGCTTGGCAAAAATGCCATTTAGCGCTATGAGAGGCGTTGGCGCACTTGCGTTAAATGCTGGAAGGGCTGTTAGATCTAGCAGAGTGGCTAAGGCGGCAAAGGGAGATAGTGCAGAAGCTAAGGACGCATATGAATCGGCAAAAACAGACGTTACAACAAGAGAAGGAGATGTTGCTAGTGCGGAGGCTGATGTAAGAGCTGAGCGCACTAGAAGTTTAGATTCAAGAAGAGACTCTGAACTGGCAATGGCAAGAAGTTCTTATGATTCTATGAATAGTGTAAAAAAGAAAGCTCTTGCAAGCTCGTTCTTTAAAACCGATGCGGGTCGTGCGTTTGTGGCAAGCCATGGTGGAACTGAGGCTGCTGCTAAAAGTGCAATGCTTGCAGGGGGTCCAGATATAACAGCTGCGGATAAGGATTCTTTTGCTAAATTTATAAGAGATAAAGAAATGCTTGACAATAGCTGGAGGACAAGAGGGTTAAATCTTAGGTCAAAAGGAGCAACCTATTACAGTGAACTAGAAGAGTTGTCTAGAATGAATGAGGCGCAAAGGGTTGAGCAGGGGTATCAAAGAGATGTTGCAGAATCTGCGGCAGAGGCTGCTGCAAAATCTAGGTTGTCTACTGCACAAACAGCTCTATCTAATGCCGAAACTGTTCGGGACGACGCCAAATCTAAATATGATGAGAAAAAAGGCGAATGGGACAGGTTGGAAAAGGAAAGAAGAGACGACAAAAAGAAAAAAAGAGAAGAAAGAATTAAAAAGGGAAGCGAAAAACTTAAACTTTCTCTTACAACGCCTTTTGCAAATTTAAACCCATTTAGAAGTGACAAATAACCGATAAAACATTTTAATAAAATAAACCCATGTATTATTCTCCCATTAAGTGAGAAAAATGCGTGGGTTTTTTTGTGGTAGGAAATATCGTCTAAACGCAAATTTATTTGTGGGTTTAAGACGAGTTTTTGCCCGTACCAAAAGTCATCGCTTTTGTTGTAACAAAAGTGTACTTGAATTTATTCAAGTGCATAACTTTAAATAAATTTAAAATTGAGATGTTATTTTATTTGATTTTGTCGTTAATTTTGTTTTGAAATGGTAATTGCTTTACATGTTTTGCATTAAGTGATATCATAAATATATGAAATGCTTATATGTTTATAATCCAACAAGTGGTAGACAAAAAAATGGAAAAAGTGCAGAGTATATTAAAAGCAGGCTTCTAACAAAGTTTGATGTGGTTGATGTTAAACCAACAAAAAAACGTGGTGATGCTGGACTATATGCTTTGGAGGCTTGTGGTAAATATGACGTTTTGGTCGTTTCGGGAGGAGATGGCACTGTTAATGAAGTTATTAATGCAATTGCAGAACATCCCCAAAAGCCAAAACTTGGATATATACCTACGGGCACAACAAACGATTTGGCACACTCTTTAAAAATTCCTAAAAACATAAAAAAGGCAGTGGATATAATTTTAGGGCAGCATTATATAAAGCACGACATTTTTAAGGTAAATGATAGATACGGAATTTATGTATGTGCGTTTGGATTATTTTCTGCATCTAGTTACACGGCAAGCCAAAAGAGTAAAAAAAAGTTTGGAAAACTTGCTTATTATGTTAGTGGGATAAAAGAACTTTCGCATGCAAGAAAATTTCCAATAACACTAAAAACGGATTTGTTAGAAATTGAAAGTAATGTAATTTTGGGGATTATTGCAAATTCAAAATATGTTAGCGGTTACAAAATAAATAAAATGGCAGATTGTTCAGATGGATATGTTAATGTAATTTTGTTTAAAGAAAGAAAGAAAAAGGGTGTATCTTTAAAAATTTTGTTAAAAATTGCTAAGGCGTTTTTATTTGGAATAAAAACATTAAAAAATAGTAAGGATATTGTAATATTAAAATTAAATAAGTTTTCGGTTGAGTTAAGCGATAAGACAGTTGTTAATTTAGATGGTGAAAGCGGATTTAAGGGATCGTTTAATTTAGAAGTGTTAAAACAAAAAGTTGAAATTTGTGTTAGGAGTTAATTATGGATAATAAAGACGAAATTATTGATTCTTTTAATTTTGATTCGGATGAGACTAAAATTAAAAGCGCCCCAGATGCTTTTGAGGAAACAACTAAGTTGCCGTCTTTAAAACAAAAGGTGCAATTGGGCGAAGGAGAAATGACTAAAAAGCAAGCATTAAATAAAAAAATTGATAATTTGGACAATATTTTAGATAGAATAATGCAAAAACAAAAAGAGTCTCAAGACAAGGCCCAAAAAGAAAAAAAGATTGAAAAGCCTAATATAGAAAACAAACAAGTTGAGGCTTTGGCTGTTGTTGATGAAGAGAAAGGGGAAGAAACGTCGAAAGAGCCCGGGAAAGCAGATAATGACTCTTTTGTTGAAAAAAATTTTGCTCATGAAGATGATAATCATTTTTCTGAATCTTTTCAACCGGAAGATAAATCTATTGCTGAAGAAAGTGTTGCACCTGAAGAGAAGGCCGGTGTAGAAGAAACGAGCGGTTTTAATCAAGAAGGATCGACAACTGAAATTGGTGTTGCAACCGAGGAAACAACGTTGGAAAGTGTTGAGAAAAATGTAACTGAAGAATCTTATGCTTTAGAACAAGAAAAAACAAAACAAGAGGCAGTAGGTGATGATGGGACGCCGTTTAGCGGAGATATTTTATCTGAAGAAAAAATAGACGGAACTGACGCTAGGGCGGCAGATGTTGCCAAAAAGGTTAAAGAAAAAAGAGATAAAAGCTACAAAAACAGCTATATTTATGGTTTTATATTTATTGTCTTTTCTATTTTGTTAGAGGTAACAAATTTTATAAGGCTTGGCTTGGGTTTTTTGCCCACAAATTTTGCCATTGAACTTTGCATAATATTAATAATTGCAGGAATTATTTTTATTGTTCCAACAGAACCGGCAAAAATTTCTCTTTTGAGTATTTTCTTTGGTATTCAGCTTGTTATGAATGTTGCCAATGCAAGTTTATATAAAATGATGTACGAAATGGTAACGGTAGATATGATATTTACTTTGGGGTTTGAAACGGCTAATGCATTTGAGTTTAACCAGATAGATTTAACAAGTTTAATTGTGGCTATTGTTATTTTGGTTTTGTTTATTTTAACCATTATTTTTGCAAACATGTTTATGCCAAGATTTAAAATAAAAAAGGACAAGGTGGCAATTGTTTCGTTAATTACTTTGCTTTTAAGCGTTGAACTTTTAGGTATTGGTGGTTTAAAAATATGCAAAGATTTGTATTTTTCTAATGAAACTGAGTTCATTCAAGAAGATAACGAATATTTATATGGTGCTTTAACGGCCAAGTATGCATCGCTCAAAAAATATGGGTTTTGGAGTTTTTACATAAACAATGCAAATGTGTTCTTTAATTATCAAAAAACAATAAGCGACAAAGAATATAGTAATCTTTCGAAGTATGTAAATGAGGGAAAAAATTATACATATACAGGTTCAAGTCATATGGGCACAGATGTTTCTGGCTCGCTTGAGGGCGATAATTTAATTGTGATTATGATGGAAAGCATAGAATGGTTTGCAATAGATCCAGTTAACACACCAAATTTATATTCGTTTATAAACAACAACTCGGTTAAATTTGAAAATTTTGTTGCAAAGAACAAAACAAATATAAGTGAAGATATTCCTATTTTGGGAAGTATTGTTAATAATTCGTCGTTCTCTTCAATAAATGGAAAGGTTGGCATTAAAACGCCAAACAGCTTGCCAAACTTGTTTAAAAAAGAGGGTTATGAAAGTGTTAATTATTTCCATGATTACTATGGGGATTTTTATGACAGAAACGAATTAAATAAAAAATTTGGATTTAGCGATGTTTATTCCATAGAGGATTGTTCAAAGCTTAAAACTGGTGGATTTGGTGATTTTGTTGATGATGGCGATTTTATAAGCGAATTAAGGACAAAATTTATGCCAGCTAATGAAAAATTTTTTAGTTTTTATACAACCGTAAGTACGCATGGACCTTACGAAAATTCTAGCAAAAGATATACGGAGCATTATAATTTGTTTGAACAAAATTATGACGATTATTGCTCATGGGTAAATGATAATAAGTCGGAATTATTAAAAATGGGGTTTGTTAATTTAACACCTAAAAAAGATTCAAGAGATTATAAAATTTTAAAAGAATATAAGTCTAAGGCCATTGCTCTTGAAAATATGTTTAATGTTATAGATTTGTATTTAAAGAGTACCAACGATGAGGTAAGAGGTGGAAAGCTTATTGACAACACAACCATTGTGATGTATGCAGATCACAACGCTTATTATTCGGATCTTTCATTTAATGTTAAAAACTTAAGTAAGTATGATAAGGATATTGATTTATACAGGTTGCCTTTTGTAATTTATAATAAATCTTTGGCCCCAAAAAAGGTTGATACATTTTGCAATACTTATGACATTTATCCAACAATTTGTGATCTTTATGGGATTTCATTTAATAGAAACTTAGTGCAAGGGTATTCAGTATTTTCTGCTGATGATAAAAATGGAATTCAAAATTCGGTTTTTGCATCTACAATTTGTGGAGTGTTTGATAACAATTATTATACAGTTACATTTGATGATTACACGGTTCAAAAAGATGACATAGAAACAGGGTCACAGCTAAAAGCTTTTAAACAAAAGATAAATGATTTTTTTGTAAGGCAAGATTATATAGAAAAATATTATCAAATAAACTTTGAAAGTTACAGGGCAAAAAAATAAAATATCACCAAAAAATTTAAACAAGTTAAATTTTAAACATTCATAAATGAACTTTTCTTTGCTATTCGCAAAGTTGGTGATATTTTGGTACGGGCGGCAATCGTGCTTTTTGTGAATAAATTCCCAAAGCATGATTTTGCCTACTACATAAAACATCGCCAAAAAAATTTAAGCAAGTTAAATTTTAAACATTCATAAACGAACTTTTCTTTGCTATTCGCAAAGTTGGTAGGGTTTGGTGCTGGTGGAAATGCTGTTTCAAGCCTGCAAGTAAACTTGCCGAAGGCGGTTGTTTACTATTACATAAAAACCTCGCTTTAAAGCGGGTTTTTTTAATAAAAAAAATCCCGCTTTGGCGGGCGGGTGCCCGCTGGCACATATATTGTGCCAAAGCGAGGGCTGGGTTTTACATCACGGCTTTTAAATGGACATCATAATCTTTTATCATTTCGCAAATTTTTGAGTAATTTATTATTGATGCATTTTTGTATATTTCAACATTTTCTAACTCTTTTTTCAATACCAAAAATGAATTATTATACAGGTTTAATATTTTTAATTTTTCCTCACATTTATTCAATAGGCTTTTAGAAAGCAAATTGGCAGAATTTACGGTATCTACAACGCTTTTGCTTTGGCCATTTATGGGCGTGTTGTTTGTTATTAAATTTAATGTTTTTGCATAAATGTATGCCTCTATGCATTTAAGTTTATTTTTTTTCATATTTTCTCCAGTACTGGTTAAATTTTACCTTGTTTTAATGTGTGCATTATGTCTTATTTTGTTTGTTATTATACTTTTGAGGCGAATGTAAATATTGATAGCGAATATTACTTAAAATATTAATAAATCTCTATAATTAATTATGTTGGTGGGTAAATTAGTGTGATATTTTAACCCTAAAAGCATTTATGGAAGAAAGAGATTGGTTTGCTTTTGAATATTGTGCATTTTCCTTGACATAAAAAAATGGGAGTGGTAACCTTGAAGTGAGGAATGTTGTGTAATTTATAATTACACATATAAGCCCTTTTGGGCATTAACGTTGGCAACGCTCAAGTTTTGCAAAATAAACGTAAAACAAAAGGGCGCTCAAAAACAACAAAGTTAGCAAATTCCCTTAAAAGGATTTAAATATGAAACATCAAAAGAAAAAAAGAAAAGGTTTGTACCAATTGTTTTTTAAACGTTTTTTTGACTTTGTGTTGTCGCTAATTGCCATAATTGTATTATCGCCAATTATGCTAATTGTATACATATTGTCATTAATTTTTTTACATGGAAATCCAATATTCAAACAATACAGACCAGGAAAAAACAACAAAATTTTTGCAATGTATAAGTTTAGGTCTATGACAAATAAAACAGATAAAGATGGTAACCTTCTTCCAGATAAAGACCGCATAACAACCTACGGCAAAATTTTAAGAAAAACCAGTTTAGATGAACTTCCTCAACTCTTTAATATTTTAAAGGGTGACATGAGCATTATTGGCCCAAGGCCAAGGCTTGTTAAAGACATTATTTTTTACGATAAAGATGTTTTAAGCGCAAATACGGTTAGACCAGGCATTACGGGACCTGCTCAGGTTTATGACCCAGGCAGTCAACAAAGCTGGGATAGTGTTTTTAAAAGAGATATTGAGTACGCTAACAATGTAACGTTTTGGAATGATATTAAATTATTCTTTGGGACTTTTGTGGCCGTGTTTAAAAATCGCTCTGCGAGCGGTGCGGAGGCCAATGAAAATAAAAGAGAATATTATTATGCTGATCAGCTTTTAAAAGATAACGAGATAACTAAGGAGCAATACGAAATTGGCCTTGCCGAAGCAAAAAAACTAAACAAAGCTAAATGCAAGGTAGAATATATGCCAAACTTACATAAAGGAGAAGAGCAAAGTGCAGAGTAAAAAAGATGCAAAAATTTCGGTGTTGATGAGCGTTTATAAAAATGATAAACCGGATTGGGTAATTACAGCTGTTGAAAGCATTATAAATCAAACGTTGACGCCAGACGAAGTTGTTCTCTTTGTTGATGGCCCTATTGGAAATGATTTAAATCAGGCAGTTGAAAAACTTGTGGAAAAATATAAAATAATAAATTTGCAGGTAAATGCCAAGAATATGGGGTTAGGATTAACATTAAAAACGGGAATAGAAAAGTGCAAAAATGAAATCATTGCAAGAATGGATAGTGACGACTATTCGGTTCCAACAAGGCTGGAAGAACAATATAAGGTTTTGCAAGAAAATAATTTAGATTTGGTTGGTAGCAATGTTAATGAATTTATAGATGATGTAAATAACATAGTATCAACCAAAACGGTGCCAAGTAATAAGGATGAAATAATTAAGTATTCAAAGTCAAGAAATCCATTTTGTCATCCATCTGTGATGTATAGAAAATCAAAGGTATTAGAAGCTGGAAATTATTTAGACATGCATTTATGTGAAGACTATTATCTTTGGGTAAGAATGCTACAAAAGGGCTGTAATGTTGCTAACATAGACAAACCACTTGTGCACATGAGAGTTAGCAAAGACCTTTATGCTAGAAGAGGAGGCCTAAAATATTATAAATCACAGAAAAAGCTACTCAAATATATGAGGGAAACTAAATATATTAGTTTTTTTGCTTACACAAAAAATAAAATAATTAGATTTTGCGTTCAAGTTTTGATGCCAAACTGGTTAAGGCAAAAATTTTACGTAAAAGGATTAAGAAAGTCATAAAAAGAACAAGGAGAAATGATGAAACTTATAGAGAAAATAAACAAAAATAATCGGTTTATTTTTGCAACTATTTTTGTAGTGATTGCTTTGGGAATAATTCCAACATTTAATAAAAATTTTACATTAGTTTCATTTATAATAATAAACATTCTTTTGGTAGCGTGTTTTTGTTTTTTTAGTTTTGAAAATTCTTTCTTAATATTAATTTCGGTAACAATTTTTGAGGTGCTGAATGTGTCAGGACAACCGATTTCGCTGACGGCGTCAATAAACTCAATTTTTGTTGCTGTATTTTTTGTTAAATATTTAATTGATTTAAAAAACAAAAAAAGGAGAATAGATGCAAATTTAGTTATAGCGAATTCAATACTTTTAATTTACGGATTAATAAATTTACAATTTGCACAACTTGAGGCGTTTTTTAGTCATGCTGTAATGATTTTAACAATCTATTTATCATTTGTCCATGCAAAAGAAATAAAGATAAAAAAGGCAGTTTTGTTTTTTGTTGGCGCGCTTATTTCTTCCATAATAGTTGCTGCTTTTTTTGTGTTGGTGCCTGCTTTAAAAACTATAGTTATATACAACAATGAAAGATTTATGGCATTTTGTGAAAATCCAAATCAATTGCAAATTTTTTGTGTGATTGGACTTGCAATGATAATGTTTTTATTTTATGCACAAAAGATCAACATTAATTATTTTGTGATTACATCTTTGGTTTTGACTACGGCTGGCATTTTAACGATGTCAAAGTCTTATTTAATATGTTTAATGCTTTTATTGGTGTTATTTCTTATAATGATGTATAAAAAAAATGCAAGGGTGGGTATTTGTGTAACAATCGCAATGATAGTTTTAGTTGTCATTTTTGTAATGTTTTTTAGAAATACAATTAGTGCAATAATAGGCAGGTTTACACAATATAACTATACAAGTTTAATAGATAATTTATTAACAGGCAGAGCATCTATATGGGGAGTTTACATATCAAAGTGGGCGCAATCTTTCACAAGCGTTTTGTTCGGTTATGGAGTGACCGCCCCGAATCTTGTAGAAATTGGCACACATAGTGTTTATGTTGATATGATATACAGATATGGTTTAATAGGTATTGTGTTAATAGGATATATAATATACCTTTATATAAGCAGAACAAATAACAAAAAAGAAAGATTTAAGTTATATAATGTAATGCCGTTATTAATGTTTTTAATACTATCTTTTGTTGAAACTATTTTTTATACAAAATATATATTTATGTTTGTTTTGCTTTGTTCTTTTTTGTTTGGGCATGAATTGGAGGAGACAAAAGGGCAGAGTGGGAATAAAAATTTAATAAAAGAGAGTGTTATTGGGAGTGGAGAATAAATAATTTGGCGAGAACTTGATGTTTGCTTTGGTTTGGCAAATACAATACTTATAAGGAAAACAAATATTTAAAAGGTGGGCTTTTGAAACTTAAGGTCGAGGTTTGTATGCGGCTCTAACCCAGTAAAGAAATGCGTGATTTTTAGAAGTTAAAATTTTAAAAGTTTTTAAAAAATAGGATGCGTGATATTGAGTATGAAAAAAATTAGTGTGATAGTTCCAATATATAATGTTGAGAAATATTTAGAGAACTGCTTGCAGACAATAACAAATCAAACACATAAAAATTTAGAGATTGTGTTGGTTAATGATGGTAGTCTTGATGGGTGTGCGCAAATTTGCGAAGATTGGGCAAAAAGAGATGAAAGAATTGTTGTTGTACATAAAGAAAATGGCGGGGTTTCTTCGGCAAGGAATGCGGGGTTAAAAATCGCCACGGGGGATTACATTGGGTTTGTTGATCCTGATGATACTCTAGATATAACGATGTACGAAAAGTTGGTAAATGCTTTAGAAAGTAATAAAGCCGATGTTTCTATGTGTAAGTTTTATAAGATAAATGAGTTGAGCGAAATAACATATATTAATGAAGTAAAACTTCATTCTAACATTGGAGAAATGGAATTAAAAAAGCAGTTATTTATAAATAATGTAAGAAAGAAAGGGAATACAATAATTACTCAAAATATAATGGGGAGTTGTTGTAGATGTCTTTATTCTAAAGAAATTATTAATGGTATTTTCTTTAATGAAAAGATTGGTCTTTGCGAAGACTTGTTGTTTTATTTAGATGTTATAAAACAAGAAACAAAAATATTTATGGTGGACGAATATTTATATCATTATTATCAGAATTCTAATAGTGCGGTTCACAAAATAAACGAAACAAAAATAAAATATTATTTAAACTTTATAGCTGAAATTAAAAAAAGAATAGTAAATTTTAGTGAGCCAACTAGAAACTTAATAAAGTTTGCCACATATTCGACCCTTACCAAATTATTTTTAAGGCTTCCAAAAAAAGTGTTTAATGGGTACAAACAAGAAATTGATAGTTTGGGGTTTAATTCTAAAAAAACATACAAAGAGTATAAAAAATACAGAGCGGGTATAAAAAATAAAATATTAGATTATTTAATATATAAACAAAATATGTTGTTGTTAAGATT
>JAZSMW010000066.1:0-16296 GCA_045536095.1 Clostridia bacterium | reverse complement strand
GCAGACAGTGTTAAAACATGGACAATAACAAATGATGTAACATTGGTTGCTAACTACGAGCAAAATGAGTATACATTAACTGTTAACGTAAACAAAAATGGTTCGTTTGCAGAACAAGCAATAATTGATTTAGAGCAATTAAACCTAACAAATGAGGAAATTGCTAACCCAACGGTCGTTGCAGGCACGGGAATAGTATCTTATGTGTTTACGGTTAAAACGGAAGACAAGGTAAAACTTTCTGCAAATATAATAAAGGGCTATGTGTTTAAAGCAAGTCGCTTTACATGCACAGGAGATGATGATAGCACTGAGTATGAGAATACAGTTACATTTAAAATGTTTAAAGGCAATTTAATTGTTTCTGTAAATACAGAACCAGGAACAAATACAATTACTTTAACAACTAATGGTAATGAAAAAGGTGAATTAACCGCAGAGCACGGAGGAAAAATTGCAATATCTTCTGCAAGTAACACAATTGAGGTAAAAACCGAACAAACATTAGCAATTACGTTAACGAAATTTGAAGGTTACACTGAAGAACCTGTTTGGAGTGCTACTCCTGATGCTGGCGACAATACGCCAATTTTAAGTGGTGATGATAGTGATTCTACAAGAACATTAAGTGGTTTTAATGGTAATGTTACAATTTGTGTAGAACTTAAAGCAGAGGCTTTAGAAATTATAATTGCTAATGAATCAGAAAAAGGGGATTTGTTCTATTCTAATAAACAAGTTTTAGGAAATGAAATTACAATAGAAACAAATGCAGGACAAAATGTTACACTGCAAGTTTCTCCAAAATATGGTTATAGTTTAACAGTAAACAATTCTACAGATGTTCCTGCAATTGGAGGTGGTGCTGCTATTGAAGTTTCGGGTCCAGATTATGGGGTATATACAATAGAGTTAAAAAATGTAACATTATCTGGAACATTTACAATTACGTACTCAATTAACAAATATACAATAACATTTGTTTATGCAGAGTATGATGAAGAGAAAGACAGCTATGATCTTAACATAGATGACTCGTTAGATCTTGCAACTTATGATACAGAAGCAAATACCTTTGTTAATAATGTGAGTGTAGAGTTTGAATATTTAACCGAAATTGCTGCAAACGCTACATACTCTAAGACTGGATATAAATTTAAAGAGTTTAAGGGTGCAGTATTTAATGAAACAACTGGGGAAATTATAAAAAATGCTGTTGATTCTTTGCGGGGCGTTACAACATCGGAAAGTCAAATAACTCAATTAAGTGTTACAAAAAATTTAACAATTGTTGTTGTTTACGAAAGAGAAACATACAAAGTTTCATTTACTGTGGATCCACATAGCGAAACACATGGAAAATTAACCACCGACGGTGGAGCAACTTATTCTAACCAGATGGAATTTAATGTAAGATTTGGCAGAGATATTACTGCAGTTACTGCAGTTGCTGTAGACTCTTACAGAACATTTACAGGTTGGAAGGTTAATGATGTAATAGAAAGTTCAGAAGCTACAATTTCAGGGCTCACAGCAACACAAGACATCACATATGTTGCGGTGTTTGAAGCTCAAGACTGTGGGTTAACAGTTATTATTAATGCTGAAAATAAAATTGCAATTTGTGAAGACGTTAATAATATTTTTGCTACTTTAAGTGGTGCCGCAGTTGTAGAAACAGATGGAATTAGTGTTGATGAAGATGAAAATATAACTGTTGTGTTAACATACAAGGCTGGCAGTACAATTAACTTTAAGTTAAACAACCCAGACTATTATTTATTAAATGTTGTAGGAGATTTAATACCTGTTTCTACATTTGAGATGATAGATTCAACCCCGAACAAGTTTACTGATAATAAATGGATAATAAATCTTGGATTAAAATCTTACGAAGTAAAAGTTACATCTAATAAAGCAGAGCAAATAAATATAGGACAACCGCCAATTAGCGAAGATGTATCTGCAGACACAAACAAAGACGGAAATATTATTGCAATATTTACTGTAAAACATGGAACAACATTTAATATTAATTATAATATACAGTCTGGATATATGTTTAGCGAATTAACAACAAAGCCAGAAGACATAATTAGTAGCGATGATATAACCACTTCTAGTGTTACAGTTAATTATTTAGAGCAAGCAATAGAGCTTAATTTCGTGTTAATTCCAACAGTTTATAAAATTAAATTTTTCACAAATAAACCAAGTATAGATTTTAGCAAAAAGCCAATATCTGTGACTAATAAAGAGGTTTTTGCTTATGTTGATTTGGGCGGATGTATAATTAAAAATGCAGACGGCGCTCAAGATAACGGCTTATTTGATTCAATTGTTAATTTACAACAGTTTGAATATAATTCTGCTAGGTGGGAATTCATAGGTTGGAGTCTTGTACCAGACGGAGTAGCAAAATATTATTTAGATCAAGAAAGGTACGAAATTTACACACTTGATGGGTCTGGAAATAAAATATATAGTTTTGATTCTGTGTTTACAGAACTTTCCGAAGATGGAAGAACTAGATCGGGGACGCTTTATGCTCAATGGACTATACCTATTTATAAAGTTAAAATTATGCTTAACCCAGATTTTAAAGACTCATCAATTAAATATAACTTTGTTACACCAAAATATGGTTGTGTGTTAAGCGGCATTAAGGAAGATGGGTCCATAGATCTTTTACAAGGAGAGTATCCATGGATCGATGTTGTTCCTGGTATTAAAATTGTTGATAACTACAAATATCCAAAGATTACCGGTTATAACTACAGCGGATGGTCTGTTTTAAGTGCGGATGGAACAGAAGTTCTTAAAGACTTTGATAATACAAATAAAAATATAGACTATCTTGCTACATCAGACTGTATATTGGTATTGCATTATTCGTTTACTATTAGTGTTATAGTTTCTGAACCTTTTGGCGCAAACAATATTGCATACATTGGAGAGCGAGGAATTACAGAACTAGAATGTTTAAATAACAATTCTAAATATACCTTACATGCTGTTGCAAACCCTGGTTATGAATTTGTTTGCTGGAAAGTTAATGGTGTAGAAATTTCAAAAAATGCAACATTAGAAATTATTCCAACACAAAAAACGGAATATGTTGCTGTGTTTAGAGGTAAAAAAGTTAATGTATATTATGATGCATCTAACCTTGTTACGTTTAGCATAGAGAACGGTGATGAAATTAGAGTTGGCGATACAATTACAATTGTAATTTCTGAAGTTGCCTACGGATACAACATTATTGGCATTAGCATAGAAGGTAATACAAGCATTCCTTCGGTTGAAAAAGGCGGCAAGATTGTTGCATATGAGTATATATTAACCCCTGAAGATGGAGAACGTGGAAGCATAATAATTAGGTCATTAACCAATGCTAAACAAGTGGGTGTTACATTTACTACAAAATTAGATAAAAATGAAGTTCCAGAACTAGCAAGCGGTGAACCAATAAATGTTTCAATTGCAAGTATTTATGTAAATGATAAAAACTTAACCAATAAATTTTATGGAGAATTCAGTTTTGGCCAAACCCTAACCATAGAGGTTAAACCAAGTGTTGGAATGCAGTTAATTGGCATAAAAATTAATGGCGTTGCACAAGCCAATATGAGTGAAGCTCTTTCATATATAATAAGTGAATCTGATGGCTTTGGAGATAATGCTGACAACAAAATTGAATTTGTATTTAAAAAAGTTTATTGGATTTCGCTTAAAAAAGAATTTATGGGTGCGGGAACCAAAGAGTCACCATACTTAATTAATTCTGCAGAAACGCTTGCATACTTAGCTTATTTAATTAATGACGGAGTTATTGATCAGTACACAAGAAAAATTTACTATAAAGTTACGTCTAACATTAACCTATCTAATTATTTCTGGATTTCTATAGGAACAGAGCAAAACCCATTTAATGGCGTATTTGACATTGGTAAATTCCAAATAGTTGGTGCAAAATTTGGTGAAAAATATGAAAAGTGCAGATGGGAAGAATACTGTCCTGGTGTATTTGCATATTTAACAGATGATGCTCAAATTGTGTTTGAAAGTGCTGCAACAAAAGGCATAATAATTATTATTGCGGCTATTAGTGCGTTGTCGTTGTTTATTGCGGTTTCGGTAATAATCTTCATTAAAAACAAAAAGAACAAAATGAAAAAATTATCAGATAACTTAAGTATGTCTACAGTTCAAAAAATCGAAGAGATCGAAGATCAAACTGTTGAGAGCTCGGGCGACTTAATAGACGATAAAGACAAAGAGCTTAATGAAATTATAAAGAAAGCACAGGAAACACTTGGAGATGTAGAAGAAATACAAGAACCAATTAGCAACAAGAAAAAACCTCCAAAAAAACCTGAAAAGAAAATGGTTAAGCCTAAAAAACCTATTACAAATAAACCAAAGGCAAAACCAAAAAGACCTAACGTAAAAACAAAAACGGCAGCAAAACGTAAGCCAAAAATTAATAAATAGTAATTAAAGCAGTGTCAAATAAAAAAATCGAAGCAAAAAACTTGCTTCGATTTTTTTGTGGATATATTTTTTTGTGGATATATTTCCAGAATATGATTTTTTGCATAAAAAAACCGTGCGGTAAAAATCGAATAAAACTAAACAAATGGGCTCGTGTAGCATAACACTCCACCAAAGCTCCCTTATGGCACACAAATTTCAAACTTAATGTTGCTGCCGTCAGGCCCTCACATGGTTCGTATGATGTTTGTTGCATAAGACCTTAATTTCAACATGCTTGCCACAAAAACACAAGTGCCGTTTTACCCTCAAATTACCAACTTGGCTCCGCGTATAGTAGATTGCGGATACAAGGGACTACTAACCCCCCGCCTAGCACGGTATTAGTATTATATGTTACTTTTTTAAAATAATCAAGCACAAATTTTAATTTTTTGATGATTGGGCATAATTTTTATTCTTTTTAGAAGAAGATAAGGCCAAAGCAAGAGTTTTATTTTTAAAAAGGTTATTTTAATAAATAATTGATTTTTAAAAATTGATGTGTTAGAATATGCTTGCAAAGGGATATTGTGCAGTTGCACTTAAAAGGAATATTATGGCATATAAAGCGTTATACAGAAAGTATAGGCCACAAACGTTTGATCAGGTTGTTGGGCAAGAACATATTACTCAAACATTAAAACATCAAGTGATGTCTGGTAATGTTAGTCATGCATATTTGTTCACCGGTAGCAGAGGGACTGGTAAAACAAGTACTGCAAAAATTTTTGCAAAAGCCGTAAATTGTCCAAATTCGAAAAATGGAATTCCTTGTTTTGAGTGTGATGTGTGCAGGGCTTTGGATGATGCATCTAATGTGGACATTTTAGAAATAGACGCAGCATCTAACAATAGGGTAGACGAAATAAGAGATATTAGAGAAAAGGTTAAATTCTTACCAGTTAATGGCAAGTATAAAGTATATATTATAGACGAAGTTCACATGCTTACCGATCAGGCTTTTAACGCTCTTTTAAAAACATTAGAAGAACCACCATCTCACATTATATTTATTTTAGCAACAACCGAAGTTCACAAACTTCCTCAAACCATTTTGTCTAGGTGTATGAGATTTGATTTTAGGCTTATTCCTGTAAACGTTTTAACTAATTTAGTAAAAACAATTTTTGAAAAAGAAAATATTTCTTGTGAAGAAGAAGCTCTTAAGTTAATTGCCATTGCTGGCGAAGGGAGTGCGAGAGACACAATTAGTATTGCCGATTCTGTTTCGGCCTTTAGTCAAGGAAATATCACGGTTCAAAGCGCACAAAGGGTTATTGGAACAAGTGATACTGATGAATATGTTAAATTATATAATGCTATTTGGCAAAAAAATGTTGGCGAAGCATTAAATGTGCTCTCTCAAAATTATGACAACGGTAAAAACATGATTATTTTTGCTAAAAACTGCACGCTTCATGCAAGAAATTTGCTTGTTGTTAAAAATTGTCCAAACAGTAGTGAGGTTAATGCATTAACTAAAGAATCAAAAGATATGCTTGCCGAGCAAGCGCAACAAATAGATAATTATAGTCTTATGGAATATATGAAAATATTTTCTAGCATAGAGGCAGAAATGAAATACGCTCTATCTCCAAAAACACTTATAGAAACTGCAATTATAACTGCAATAAGTGAGGTTGGAGAAGAGCAAAAAAAAAACGAACTAAACTAGACTATAAAAAAATTATAACACAGAGCGTTTCTGTGGCGCAGGGGCAACAACCTATGTCTGCTAGAACAATTTGGGGGAAGGTTATAATATATTTAAGAGAACATCATGCAGTTGCTCTTCATATTGCCTGCGGGGATATAACAGATGTTGAATTAAACGGCACCACTTTTGTTATTAACACAACCGAAACGTTTTTGTACGATTTGTTAAAAATAGAAGAAAATATGAACGAATTAAAAAAAGCATTGCAAAATTTTGGAATAAATAGTTTTGAAATTTTTAAAAAAGAAAAAACATTAACAAAAAGCCAAGAAGATATTTTAAATTTAAAGCAAATTTTTGGAAATAAATTAATTATAGATTAACATATAATAATTATAAGGAGAATAAATATGAACGGTTTTAGAGGCGGTTTTGGTGGTGGCTTTAATGGAGCAAACCTTCAAAATTTAATGCGTCAAGCACAAAAAATGCAAGAAGAGATGCAAAGAGGAAAAGAAGAAATTGAGGCAACAAATTTTACATCTAGCGTTGGTGGGGGCATGGTAACTGTTGTTATGGGAGGAAATCGCAGGGTAAAACAAATTAGTTTAAAACCCGAAATTGTTGACCCAGACGATATAGAGATGTTAACAGACCTTATTTCTGCGGGAATAAATGATGCTCTTTCTCAAATTGAAAATGCAGAAAAAGAAAAAATACCTCAAGTTCCAGGAATGTAAAAATGGCAAATTTAGATAGTTTAGAAACATTAATTTCGGCATTTAGAAGTTTGCCTGGCGTTGGGTATAAAACTGCACAAAGATATGCGTATGGTATTATCAATATGAAAAAAGAAGATGTTGATGCTTTTTCATCAGCCATGATAAATGCAAAACAAAAAGTTAGGTTTTGTGCAGAGTGTGGAAATTTTTCTGAAAGAGATATTTGCGAAAGTTGTCAAAAGGGAGTCGCGGATATAATTTGTGTTGTGGCAGAGCCAAAAGATGCAATTGTTATGGAAAAATTAAAAAATTTTGATGGAGCATTTCATGTTTTGCATGGATGTATTAATCCATTAGAGCATAAATCGCCAGAAGATATTAGAATAAAAGAACTTTTGCAGAGGGTTAGTAAATACAACACAAAAGAAGTTATTATGGCAACCAATCCAGATGTTCCAGGAGATACAACTGCTTATTATATTGCTGAACTTTTAAAGCCTCTTGGGGTTAAAGTAACAAGAATTGCACAGGGTGTTTCTATGGGAACTGATTTGGAATATGCCGATGAGGTAACACTTAACCGTGCAATAGAATTAAGGAATGCATTAAATTAATTACCCAAGTGGGTAATTTTTTATGTGGTAGGAAAATCGCATTTATGACAAATAATTTGGAGATTAAATGAGATATCTGCCCGCATCCCAACAACACCAACTTAGCGATTAGCAAAGGAACATTCATTTATGAATGTTTAAAATTTAACTTGTTTAAATTTTTTGGTATTATTTTGTTAAACATAATAAGAGGGTTGCCGTATTACATAATTAAAAACTTGGCAATATTTAATTGACTTTGCTGCATTTTTTAAGTTAAAATTTTTATGAAAAAAAATAAAAGGTGTTTGAAATGAAAAAATCAAAAATATTTATTTCTCTTTCGCTTCTAATTTTTTGTGTGGGTATTATGGCAGTAGGCGTTTATGCGGCAAGTGCTAGTAAAAAAACTTTTAATGTTGGCGGGGCAATTAAAATTCCGGCAAACTTAATTGATGTAACTGTGCATGGTTATTTGGGAGATGCCGATATTAATAATGATGGGGTTATTGACAATGATACAGATGCAATACTTAAGTTTAATAGTGCGTTGGGCGATTCTACTTGGATTTTAGGTGAGGATGATTTGCTGTTTGACTGTGAATCGGTAACCAGTGAAGAATTAATTCCAACAAAAACTTTAACAATTAGTATAGTAAATAACTGCGAGTTATCACTAGATGTTGGCTTATTGGCAGATCAAAGCAATGAAATTCCAGATGTTGATGGGTTTATTAGTATGGACATTGTTGGTAATGGAGTTACAGGTGGCGAAATAAATTCGGTTAGTGCAACAGTTGGCTCTACTTTGGTTTTTAAAATAGTTTTATCTATTAACAAATTATCGGATAATAATTTGGAATATATTTTTAGTTACTTATTAAACATTGAGCAAAAAGATTAAAATTAACGGCAGGCTTTATGGCCTGCTTTTTTTATGTGGTAGGAAATCTCCAGAATGGCAAGCTTGCTTGCAACATTAATTCAGCATTTCCGCTCGTACAAAAAACGCCAACACTAGCGATTGGCAAGGGAACATTCAAGAATTATAAAAAAGTATTAATAATATATATGTAAATATAAAGTATAAATAATAACAAATTATAAAAACTTTTAAAAATTTAAAAATAAGTGTTGACATGGGGTGACAAGGTGTGCTATTATTGGTGGACTACGGATTTTGGGCAGAAACACAAGGTTACTTCGGTTAACTAGCAACCAGAAGAGAATTTGTGCGGACAAGTTCTAGCAAAAGACTAGGGCGGCCAACAACGCTTTTGGCAATTTGGTTTAATGTTAAATCGGTTGCTTATAAAAGAGTTAAGGGCATTTTAGGCAAGTTTAATTTTGCTTAAAACTGATACACTCTTTTTTATTTGAACGTAGGTTTGCAAACACACGGCATAGTGTTTCAAAATTCAATTTAAAGCGGTAAATTGTTGGAGAGGTTAAACAGGAGGATATAAAATTTTATGGCAACAAAGCAAAAAATCAGAATCAAAGTTAAATCTTACGACCATGTTCTTTTGGATAGTGCAGTAGAAAAAATTATTAGCACAGCCGAAAAGAATGGTGCAAAAGTTGTTGGACCAATTGCACTTCCTACTAAAAAAGAAGTTGTAACAATAATTCGTTCACCACACAAGCACAAAGATAGTCGTGAACAATTTGAATCTAGAACACACCAAAGAATGATTGATATTTATCCAACATCTTCTAAGGCAATAGATTCTTTTGAAAAATTAGATTTACCTGCTGGTGTTGATGTTAACATCAAGCTATAATCAAACTAAAAGGAAGGAGAAGTAAATGAAAAAAGCAATTATAGGTAAAAAACTTGGCATGACTCAAATCTTCACTGCCGACGGTTTGGTTGTTCCAGTTACAGTCGTTGAGGCTGGCCCATGCACAGTCGTACAAAAAAAGACTGAAGAAAAAGAAGGATACAACAGCGTTGTTGTTGCATTCCAAGAACAAAAAGAAAGTCGCTTAAACAAAGCGCAAATCGGAACTTACAAAAAAGCAAACGTTCCAACACACAGAATTTTAAGAGAACTTAAATTAGATAACGCTAGAGAATATGAAATCGGCAAAGCCATCACTTGTGATATTTTTGAAGAAAATGACAAGGTTGACGTAACAGGATTAACAAGAGGTCGTGGTTTCACAGGCGTTATTCAAAGATGGAATCAACATCGTTTAAGAATGACACACGGCGTAAGCTTGGTTCACAGAGAAGTTGGTTCAATGGGTGCAAACTCAACTCCATCTAGAGTTTTCAAAAACAGACATATGCCAGGACAATACGGTCACGAGCAAGTAACTATCCAAAACTTGGATGTTGTTAAAGTCGATACTGCTCGCAATATTCTTTTAATAAAAGGTTGTTTACCAGGCCCAAGAGGTACAATCGTGACTATTAAAGAATCTGTTAAGGCTTAAGACTAGGAGATAAACAATGAAAGCAAAAGTTTTTAATATGCAAAATGCCGAAGTTGAAGAAATTGAACTTAACGATTCAGTTTTTGCAGCAGAATATAACGAAGCACTTATTCACGAAGTAATTGTTGCTCAAGATGCAAATCTTCGTCAAGGAACAAAAAGCACTTTAACTCGTAGCGAAGTTAGAGGCCATGCAAAAAAACCTTGGAAACAAAAACACACTGGTCATGCTCGTCAAGGTTCAACTAAAGGTCCACAATTTGTTGGCGGTGGTGTAGTATTTGCACCAAAACCTAGAGATTTCTCTAAAAAAGTTAATAAATTTGCAAAACGTACAGCATTTGTTTCTGCTCTTTCTCAAAAATTAGCACAAAACGAAGTTGTAATTTTGGATCAATTTGCTTTAGAGCAAGTAAAAACAAAAGAAGTACAAAAATTCTTAAACACTTTTAACTTTAACAAAACTGTATGTTTGGTTTTAGACAAAAAGAGTGACGATGTTTTAAGAGCATCTGCAAACATCGCAAGAGTTGATGTTACTACTGCAAACCTTTTAAACGTTAGCGAAATAGTTAAAAACAAACAAGTTGTTTTAACAAAAGACGCGGTTAAATTAATCGAGGAGGCTTACGCAGAATAATGAAAGCACACGATATAATAATTAAACCTATTTTAACAGAAAAAAGTTACAAACAAATTGCAGATAAGGTTTACACTTTTAAAGTTGCAAAAAGCGCAAACAAAGTTGAAATCAGAAAAGCAATTGAAGAAGTTTTTGGCGTTAAAGTAGAAAAAGTAAATACCTTAAATGTTAAAGGTCACACAAAATCACAAAACACAAAACAAGGAAGAACAGTTGGTAGAACTAGCGACTACAAAAAAGCAGTAGTTACTTTAACTAAAGATTCTAAAACAATTGCATTCTTCGACAGTTTATAAAAAGGAGTAAATAGTTATGATTAGAAATAGAAAACCTACATCTGCTGGTTCAAGAGCATACTCAGTTTCATCATTTGAAGAAATAACTAAGTCTACTCCTGAAAAAAGCCTTGTTGTTTCTTTAAAGAAAACAGCTGGTAGAAATGCTCAAGGTAGAATTACTACACGTCATCAAGGCGGCGGAAACAGAAGAAAATACAGAATTATAGATTTTAAAAGAAATAAAGACAATGTTCCAGCAAAAGTTACAAGCATTGAGTATGATCCTAACAGATCTGCATACATTGCATTGTTAACTTACTTAGACGGTGAGAAAAGATACATTCTTGCACCAGTTGGCTTAAATGTTGGCGACACTGTTATGAGCGGAGAAAACGCAGAAATAAAAGTTGGTAATGCATTGCCACTTAGTGCAATTCCAGTTGGTACAGTTGTACACAATGTAGAATTAACTGCTGGAAAGGGCGGACAACTTGGTAGAAGTGCCGGAATGGAAATCAGCCTTATGGCAAAAGAAGGAGCTTATGCAACTTTAAGATTGCCAAGTGGCGAAATGAGAAAAGTTTTACTAAACTGCAGGGCAACAATTGGAACAGTTGGTAACACTGATCACGAACTTGTATCACTTGGAAAAGCTGGTAGAAGTCGTCACTTAGGAATTCGCCCAAGTGTTCGTGGTGTTGTTATGAACCCTAACGATCACCCTCACGGTGGTGGTGAAGGTAAATCTCCAGTTGGTATGTCATCACCAGTTACTCCATGGGGTAAACCTGCTCTTGGTTACAAAACAAGAAAAAGAAATAAAGCATCTAACAAGTTAATTGTTAAGAGAAGAAGCAAATAAGGAGAGAGATTGAGTTATGAGTAGAAGTTTAAAGAAAAAACCTTATGTCTTTTCTAAGTTATTGAAAAGAGTTGAAGAAATGAATCAATCTGGTAACAAAAAACCTATCAAAACTTGGTCACGTTCTTCAGTTATTTATCCTGAATTTGTTGGATTTACTTTCGCTGTTCACAACGGAAGAAAACACATCCCTGTTTATTGCACATCAGAAATGGTAGGCCATAAATTGGGTGAATTTGCTCCAACAAGAACCTATAAAGGTCACGCAGGTCAAAAGTCGTCATCTACAGCAAAGTCTGGTAAATAGAGGTATAACATATGGCAACAAGAATTAGAGAAAAAGCATTAGCAAGAAAGCAAAATGCAGAAACAAGAGCATTTGCAATAGTTAAATATGTTAGAATGAGCCCATCTAAAGTTCGTATTACACTTGATACTATTAGAGGTCAAAAAGTTGAAGATGCAATTGCAATATTACAAAATCAAACAACTGCAGCTGCAGAAGTTTGTTTAAAGCTTGTTAAAAGCGCTGTTGCAAACGCAGAAAACAACAAAGGTTTATCTAGAACAGATTTAGTTGTTGATGAATGTTATGTTACTCCTGGTCCAACACTTAAACGTTTAGATATTAGGGCTAGAGGTAGAGCAAATAGATTATTAAAAAGAACATGTCACATCACAGTTTTTGTTGATGGAGTAAAGGAATAGGAGGCAAAGTATGGGACAAAAAGTTAGTCCAATAGGACTTAGAATTGGTATAAACAAACCTTGGGATTCTACTTGGTATGCTAGCAAAGAAGACTTTGCAAAATTCCTTTTAGAAGACAGCAAAATTAGAAAGTTCTTAACTAAAGAATATGCACAAGCGGCAATTTCTAAAGTTACAATTGAAAGAACTAAAGAAAGATTAATAGTTAACATCTTCACTGGCAGACCAGCAGTTTTAATTGGTCAAAAAGGTGCAAATGTTGAAATTATTAAACAACAACTTAAAAAAATAATTAACCCAACTAAAAATTTAGTTGTAAACATTAAAGAAGTTAAAAAGGTAGACCTTGATGCACAATTAGTTGCGGAAAGCGTTGCTAACCAACTTGAAAAACGTGTTACATTCCGTAGAGCACTTAAACAAGCAATTCAAAAAGTTATGAAGGCTGGTGCTAAAGGATGTAAAGTTCAAGTAAGTGGTGTTGTTGATGGTGCAAACACTATCGCAAGAACTGAACATTACATGGAAGGTTCATTGCCACTTCAAACTATTCGCGCTGATATCGACTATGGTACAACAGCGGCATACACAAACTATGGTAAGCTTGGTGTTAAATGCTGGATTTACAAAGGAGATATTTTAGGCGGAAAAACAGAAGAAGCAAAGGAGGACAAGCCAAATGTTAATGCCTAAGAGAGTAAAAAGAAGACGTGTACAACGCGGTCGTATGACTGGTAAATGCACTCGTGGAAATAAACTAGCTTACGGTGAATATGGTATTGTTGCTTTGGAACCATGTCAAATCAAATCAAATCAAATAGAAGCTGCTCGTATTGCTATGACAAGATATATCAAACGTGGTGGTAAGGTTTGGATTGGCATATTCCCAGACACTCCAGTTACTAAAAAACCAGCCGAAACTCGTATGGGTTCAGGTAAAGGTTCACCTGAGTATTGGGTAGCAAAAGTTAAACCAGGCAGAGTGTTATTTGAAATTGCCGAAGTTAACGAAGAAATTGCAAGAGAGGCTTTAAGGCTTGCAGGCCATAAACTTCCATGCAAAGTAAAATTTGTTAAAAAAGCAGATTTAGAAGGAGGCGCTGAATAATGAAAGTTACAGAAATTAGAGCATTATCTGATGAAGAACTTAATGCAAAACTTAAAGATTTAAAAGCAGAATTATTCAACCTTCGTTTTGCACAAGCAACTGGAAGTTTGTCTAACCCAATGCAACTACACAACATCAAAAAAGATATTGCAAGAATAAACACAATATTAAGAGAAAGGAAGGCGTAGGAGAAATATGGAAAACAAAATCGAAAGAAACAATCGTCCTACAAAACAAGGAACTGTTGTAAGCGCAGGAAAAATGGAGAAAACAATCGTTGTTGCAATTGAAGACAACGTTAAACATTCACTATATGGAAAAGTCGTAAAAAGAACAACAAAGGTTAAAGCTCACGATGAGAAAAACGAATGCGGACTTGGCGACGTTGTTGAAATTATGGAAACACGCCACCTATCTCGTGACAAGTATTACAGAGTTGTAAGAATTGTTGAAAAGGCTAAGTAGGAGGAATATATAATATGGTACAACCACAAACTCGTTTAAAAGTAGCCGACAACACAGGTGCAAAAGTTATTGGTTGCATCCGCGTGCTTGGCGGTTCATTCAGAAGAAGTGGTAACATCGGCGATGTTATAATTGCTTCTGTTAAGTCTGCTATCCCTGGTGGTAGCGTTAAAAAAGGCGATGTTATTAAAGCTGTTATTGTAAGAACTGCAAAAGGTCTTCAAAGACCAGATGGTTCTCACATTAAATTTGATGACAACGCTGCTGTAATTATTGATGAACAAGGACAACCAAAAGGAACTCGTATTTTTGGACCTATTGCTAGAGAACTTCGTGATAAGGGATATATGAAAATTATTTCTCTTGCACCAGAAGTTATATAATAAAGGAGTATAATCATGACAAAATCATTTGTTAAAAAAGGTGATAAAGTTTTAGTTATCGCTGGAAAAGATAAAGGCAAAGTTGCTGATGTTGTTGAAGTATCTCCTAAAGCAGGTAAAGTTCTTGTTGAAGGTGTAAACATTGTTACAAAACACCAAAAACCAAAAACTCAACAAGATAAAGGCGGAATTGTTAAAAAATCTGCCCCAATTGATGCTTCAAACGTTATGGTAGTTTGCCCAGATTGCGGAAAAGCAACAAGAGTTAAACACAAAGAATTAAATGGTAAAAATGTACGTAGCTGTTCAAAATGCGGCGGTGCATTAGACAAAGAATTCGTTAAAGAAGTAAAAAAAGAAGCAAAAAAAGCTTCTAAAGAAAATAAAGAAGATAAAGGCGAATAGGAGGAGGAACAATGGAAAAAGCAAGATTAAGTGTTATGTATAAAGACTCAGTTGTTCCAGCTCTTAAAGAACAATTCGGTTATAAAAACATAAACGAAGTGCCAAAACTTGAAAAAATAGTTTTAAACATGGGTCTAGGCGAAGTAAAAGACAATTCAAAATCTTTTGGTATCGCAGTAGACGAATTAACAGCAATTGCTGGTCAAAAAGCAGTTGCAACAGTTTCTAAAAAAGCAATTTCAAACTTTAAAGTAAGACAAGGTATGAAAATTGGTGCAAAAGTTACACTTAGAGGAAATAGAATGTATGAATTCTTAGATAGATTAATTTCTATTGCTCTTCCAAGAGTTCGTGACTTTAAAGGTGTATCAACAAAAGCTTTTGATGGAAAAGGCAATTATGCAATGGGAATTAAAGAACAATTAATTTTCCCAGAAATCTCTTATGATAAAGTAGATAAAATAAGAGGTTTAGATGTAGTATTCGTTACAAGTGCAAAGTCGGACGAAGAAGCTAAAGCTTTACTTACAGCTTTAGGAATTCCTTTTAGAAGATAAGGGTGGATATAAATGGCAAAAACAGCATTAAAAGAAAAACAAAAAAGAAAACAAAAATTCTCAACTAGAGAATATACACGTTGCAGTCTTTGTGGACGTCCACACGCAGTTCTTAAAAAATACGGAATCTGCCGTCTATGCTTTAGAGATCTAGCATATAAAGGAGAAATTCCAGGAGTTAAAAAAGCAAGCTGGTAAAATATAGGAAGGAGGAATGAAAAATGACAGATCCAATCGCAGATATGCTTACAAGAATAAGAAACGCTAACACAGCAAGACTTGAAAATGTAGAAGTTCCAATGTCAAAAATAAAACTTTCTATAGCTGAAGTACTTGAAAAAGAGGGATATGTAAAGAAAGTTGAAGTAGTTGGAGAAGGCGTTAAAAAAGTAATAAAAATAACAATGAACGTATCAAAAAATAAAGAAGATAGAGCACTTACAGGAATAAAGAGAATATCAACACCAGGACTTAGAGTGTATGCTTCAAAAGAAAATATGCCAAAAGTACTAGGAGGTTTAGGAATAGCTATAATCTCAACAAACAAAGGTATATTAACAGACAAAGAAGCAAGACGTGCTAATGTAGGTGGAGAAGTACTCGCTTATGTATGGTAAGATTAATTAGAAAAGACGGAGGTGAAAAAATATGTCACGTATAGGTAAAAGCCCTATTACAATTCCAGCTGGAGTTGAAGTTAAATTAGAGGGTAACCTAATTACAGTTAAAGGACCAAAAGGAACTTTATCAAGAGAAGTTAATAAAGAAATTACAATAAAAATGCAAGATAACGTTTTAACATTCGAAAGAGAAAGTGATGAAAAAGACGTAAGAGCATTACATGGACTAATAAGAAATTTAGTTAACAATATGGTTATAGGTGTAACTGAAGGATATCAAAAAACACTAGAACTAAACGGAGTTGGTTACAAAGCT
>JAZSMW010000036.1:0-21466 GCA_045536095.1 Clostridia bacterium | reverse complement strand
ATTTTAAAAATTTTGCAGCATATTCTCTTACAATTATTTACCCTATTTTTATATCATTAATATATCTTTTTTACTATGTAATCCAAAAACTCCTAACGCGAAGCAAAAAGATGTATTAATTAAAAAATCATTAATATTTTTAACGAATTCTTAAAAACATAAAAAACACAAGAAGCCGAGCCCTTCAATTTGAAGTAACTTCTTGTGTTTTTTCTATAAGTCATAATAATTATTTTTAAAATAAGTAAGTAACTCTTGCATAAAAATTAAAACTTTTTTATACATCCAATAACCTTTCCTAAAATGTTGCACTCGGTCGTGATAATTGGGCTATAAAGTGGATTTTGCGGCTGTAATCTAATTTTATTGCCATCTTTATAAAAAGTTTTAACTGTTGCATAACCGTCTATATAAGCAACAACAATTTCTCCGTTCTCAGCATTGGATTGTTTTTTAACAACAACAAAATCTTCATCGGAAATTCCAATATCAATCATACTGTCCCCAGATATTTTAAGCATAAACAGTTCTTGCCCAGTTCCAAAAACAGATTTAGAGATAATAAACTCATCCTCTATATTTTCAACTGCCAAAATAGGAATGCCTGCGGCAACTTTGCCAACAAGCGGAATTTTTATTAAATCTTTTTCGTTTGAGTAATCTTTTTTAATAATTTCTATTGTTCTATTTTGGGCATCTTTTTTAGCTATTAATTTTTTCTCTGCCAATAAATCTAAATATTTTTTAACTGAGTTTGTAGATTTAATACCAACTCCTAATCCAATTTCTCTATATGATGGTGGATATGCATGGGTATCCATAAACTCAATTAAAAAGTCTAAAACCTCTTGTTGTCTTAAATCTCCTTTTTTCATAACAGATGCCTCCTTTTTTTTGCTATTATAATCTATTCTAAAAAAGAAGTCAAACATTTGTTCACTTTTGTTTATTTTTTGTACAGTTCATACACTTTTTCTGCCAATATTTTAATATGCTCATATGTTAAGCCTCCTTGAAAATATGCCACATACGGGCTTCTAATTGGGCTATCACATGAAAGTTCTATAGATGCACCTTGAACAAATGTGCCTGCAGCCATAATTACCTGATCCTCATACCCTGGCATATCCCATGGCAATGGAAGTGCATCGCTATCAACCGGGCTAACTTTTTGTACCAATTGAACAAATTTAATTAATTGTTCTGAATTATCAAAAATAATAGACTTTACAATATCATAAGATTGCTCTTCACTTGAAGGGAAAACATTATACCCAAGCTTTTCCATAACCCTACCAATTAAATATGTTCCCTTCAAAATATTTTTTACTGTTTGTGGAGCTACAAAAAAACCTTGATAAAATTGCCTATACCCAAGTTCATAACCCCCAACTTCTAACCCAATAGACGGTGCTGTAAGCCTTTTTTCTACCAAATCCACCGCCCTTTTTGTTCCAGCAACATATGCTCCTGTTGCGCAGATGCCGCCTCCTGGATTTTTACATAATGAGCCAACCATTATATCGGCTCCCACTTCTACAGGTTCTCTTGTTTCGACAAATTCACCATAGCAATTATCTACAAATATATAAGATGAACTGTTAATTTGCTTAATTTTAGATATAACATCTTGAAATTCGTCAACAGAAATTGCACTTCTTAAACCATACCCTCTCGAACGTTGCATATAAATAATTTTAGGATTTAACTCTAAAATTTTATTAATAGCTAACTCAATATTCACATGTCCGTCTTTTAAATCTATTTGCTCGTATTTAATGTTAAAATCTTTTAAGCTTCCAATATCTTCTTCATCCTTTCCATTTATTGCCTCAATCAAAGTGTCATATGGTTCTCCTGTTATAGAAAGCATAACATCATTTGGCCTTAAAATTGCAGAAAGCCCCAAAAATAAAGCATGCGTACCACCTGTTATTAGAGGAGAGACAATTGCCTTTTGACATCCAAATGCCTCCGCATATATTTTACCAAGAGTTTCTTTTCCTGAATCATCATAAGCATATCCGGTTGATCCATAAAAATTTCTTAATGATACCTTATTATTTTGAAACGCTTTTAAGACCTTTTTTTCATTAAAAAACGCAATGTCGTCAAGAGTTTCATACATTGTGTTTAAATCTTTTTCACATTCTTTTAAAAATTCTATACTACTCATTATTCCCTCTTAAAATATTAAGTATATTTTTTGCTGTTTCTTTTTGTCCGCAATAATTAACAAATTTAATGTTTTTAAATTGATTATAAAAAGTTATTTGCCTTTTTGCATAGTTTCTTGTCTTTTGCTTTAAAATATTTATGCAATTATCTAAAGTATCCTCCCCTCTTAAATAAGGAAATAATTCTTTATATCCGATTGCCTTAATGCATTGATTTGTTTCTGACAAATTTAAATTAATCAAATATTTCGCTTCGTTTAATAGTCCTTCTTTAACCATTAAATCTACTCTACAATTTATTCTTTCATATATTTTTTGTCGGTCATCACATATGCCAAAAACGACAAAATCATATATTGATATTTTTTTGTTTTTTATCTGCCCATTATTAGCAATTTCAAGGGCTCTAACAACTCTCTTCCTATTATCAAAATCAATGTCAATTTGAGGGCAAACCTTTAATAATTCTTCTTTTAGTTCGGCATTAGACATCGTTTCAAAAGATTGCCTAAGTTCCACATTTTTTACTGTATTACCAAAGTCATATCCCTCTGTTAAAGCTTTAATATATAACCCAGTTCCACCAACAACTATTGGAATCTTTCCTTTAGCGAAAATATTATTAATTATATTAATTGCATCTTCACAAAAATTTGCCACAGTGTACTCATCATTTGGCTCTATAATATTTATTAAATGGTGCTCTATACCATCCATTTCATTAGGTAATATTTTTGCCGTTCCAATGTCTAAATTTTTATATATTTGCATAGAATCGGCAGAAATAATTTCACCATTAATCATTTTTGCAAGTTCTACAGCTATTTTAGACTTTCCAACTGCCGTAGGCCCATATAAAACAATAATTTTGTTCATTATACGATCCTTTTAAACCACTTTTCTATTTGTTTTTTGTCTAGTTCAATAATAATTGGTCTACCATGAGGACACAACAAAACCTGTGTTTTGTTTTTAAGAGTGTCCAATATATATTTTATTTCTTGTTCTTTTAAATCGTCTCCACCCTTAACTGCTGCCTTACATGCCATTTGCATAAATTTTTCTTTTATTAATTCTTTTGGCGATTTTACATAACTATTAATATTTTGTAAAATCTCTGAAATAAACTGCTTAAAATTTATATCTGCAAGTAAAACAGGAACTGCTGAAATTTTAAATGAATTATTACCAAACTCATCTATTGCAAAGCCAAATGAGTTTAACAATTTCATATTCTCTAAAATAAAACCATACTCACTTGGACTAACATCAAATGTATAAGGTACTAACACATTTTGAACAAGAACATTATTATCCTCTAGCTGTTTCATAAGAGAATCATACTTTTCACGCTCATGAGCAGCGTGTTGGTCTATTAAGTACACTTTATCATCTTGTTCAATAATTAAATATGTATTAAAAATTTTGCCCACATATTTATAGTCCGCGTCAAACAAATTGCTATATGATGTTTGTTCAACCTTAACAGCCTCTTTTTTTTCTTCGGCATTATCCGCTTCACTTAAAGCAACTTCTTGCAATAAACTGCCGGTTAAATTAAAAGACATTGCCCCATTGTTTTTGTTATTATCAATAATTTCATTAACATAATTATCTCTAAATAATTCTTCATCCAAATTAGGACCTTTAAAACTAACACCCTCTTCTTTCGTTAAACTAGCATATTCAATATTAATTTCCTCGGGTTCTTTAACTTCTTCAACTCTTTTTATGTGGTTAAAGTCTGACAGCGCTTTAAATACTGCATCAATACATAGTTGATATACCTTTCTTGTATCTGCAAATTTCACTTCTAACTTACTAGGATGAACATTAACATCAAGTTCATTTTGAGGCAAAGATAAAAATAATATATATAATGGGAATTTCCCCTTCATTGCAAAATTTTCATAAGCAGTAGAAACCGCTGATGAAACGAGCGCATTATTACAAAATCTATTGTTAACAAAAAGCGTTTGATATGTTCTGTTGGCGCGTCCAAATTCCGGTTTAGAAATATAACCAAATAACTTATAATTGCCAATTGAATAATCTACTTTTATTATATTATCTGCAACCTCTTTCCCATATATTGTATATATATTGTTTACTGTATCACAATTAATTGTGTTATATTTTATCTTTCCATCTACAATATACTTAAAGGAAATTTCACTATTAGATAATATTAATTTTTCAACATATGTAGTAATGTCCGCTTCTTCCGTCTTTGGTTTACGTAAAAATTTTAGCCTTGCTGGAGTATTGTAAAAAACATCCAAAACTTCAATTTTTGTACCCGTTGTGCAAGCAACTTCCTCTCTTAAAACCTCTTCTCCACCTAAAAGTTCTACTCTAATACCAGTATCATCATTTTCGGTTTTTGTAACCATACAAACTTTACTTACCGCAGAAATTGTTGCTAATGCTTCACCTCTAAACCCTTTTGTGGCAATTTGGTTTAAATCTTCTATTGTAACAAGTTTACTAGTTGCATGCGGAGTAAAAGCCAATTCCACCTCATTCTTATTTATTCCACAACCATCATCAATAACACAAATTTTAGATATACCACCACCACTTATTTCAATTGTTATATTTTTAGCGCCAGCATCGATGCTATTTTCTACTAATTCTTTTACAATTGAAGCTGGTTTTTCTACAACTTCGCCAGCAGAAATTTGATTTATTACATCTTTAGATAATAGTTTTATTCCCATAACTTTTCCTTTGCTATTTATTTTACTTTTTGAACTAATTCATTTAGTGTTTCAAATGCCCCAAGCGGAGTTACTTTGTTAATATCTATGTCCTTTAAAATGCCTATAATTTCTGTATACCTTGCATCTTTTTTCACAGTTTCTTCAACATCTTGAGATGTGCTCTTTAAAACATGATTCGATAAATCATTTTTTTCTAATTCTTTAGATATTACTTTTGCTCTTTCAATAACGCTCGATGGCACCCCTGCAAGATCGGCTACTTCTATACCATAGCTTCGGTTAGCACCTCCACGCTGTATTTTTCTTAAAAATACTAATTTACCGTTTACTTCTTTTATTGCTATTTTATAGTTTTTAACACCCTCTAAAAATCCTTCTAAATTAGTTAGCTCGTGGTAGTGAGTTGCAAACATCGTTTTACAATTCATTCTAGAAACAATTTCTTCTACAACTGCCCACGCAATTGCTAAACCATCAAATGTTGACGTTCCCCTACCTATTTCATCTAAAACAACTAAACTATGCTTTGTTGCGTTTTGCAATATATTTGCAACTTCCATCATTTCAACCATAAAGGTTGATTGTCCAAGAGCTAAATCATCACTTGCACCAACCCTGGTAAATATTCTATCTGTGAGTGCAATTTCAGCCCTTCTAGCAGGGACAAAACATCCAATATGCGCAAGTAATGTAATTATTGCAACTTGCCTCATATATGTGCTTTTACCAGCCATATTTGGACCTGTTATAATCATAACCTTATTTTCTTTTGTATCTAACATCGTATCATTTGGAATAAACATTTGTGTTCTATTTAATTCTTCAATAACACAATGTCGCCCCTCTTCTATTAGTATATGCTTTATTTTAGAGCTAACTTTTGGCTTAATATAATTATTTTTAATTGCAATTTCAGCAAACGACATTAAACAATCTAACTCTGCGACAATTTTTGATGCCTTTTGAATTAAGGTGCAGTTTTGCAATAAAACTGCTCTTACCTGGTTAAATATCTCTTTTTCTAATTTATTAGCATTTTCTTCGGCATTATCAATTTTATCTTGTAATACAATTAGGTCTTCAGTAATATACCTATCAAAGTTAGCAACCGTTTGTTTCCTTGTATAGCGCATTGGAACATCGCCAGCCAAACTTCTATTTAATTCAATAAAATAACCAATAACTTTATTGTATGATATTTTTAAAGATTGTATCCCGGTCTCTTCTTTTTCTTTTTCTTCTAGCTTTAATACCCATGCTTGAGCATCTTTTTTTATACTTCTTAAATCATCTAGTTCTTGGTTATAACCTTTTGCAACAAAACCACCAGCCGAAATCAATGTTGGAGGTTGCTCTACAAAAACTTTCATTAATAAACTAGTTAATTCATCAAAACTTGGCATGCTGTTTAAATAGTCTTTAAATCTATCGTTTTCAAATTTTGCCAAGCACTTTTTAATTTCTGGTATTAACGACAACGAATTTCTCAAAGAAACTGCATCTTTTGGCGTAAAATTGCCATAAGCCACTCGCCCACTAATGCGTTCTACGTCGGTGAACTTTTTTAATAACTCCTTTAATTCATCTCTCGCCATTAATTTTTTAACTAGTTCTTCTACAACATTTAATCTGTTGTTAATTTCAATTTCATTATACAGCGGCTCTTGAACCCATTTCTTTAATAGTCTTGCCCCCATTGCTGTTTTTGTTTTGTCAATTACAGATATTAGTGCACCTTTTTTTCGGCGGTCTTTTAACGTTTCTAAGATTTCTAAATTTCGCCTAGTGTTATAATCTAACTTCATAAAGTCTTTTAAATGTTCTACTTTAATTTTATTAATATGACTAAGCTCTCTTTTCTGAGTTTCCTCCAAATATGCAAGCAATGCCCCCGCAGCTATTTGTGAATACAATAAATCTTTAACTTCAAATATTGTTTCAAATTGTTCACCAAAATATCTAGATAAAATATTGTACGCAAAAACTTTAGAATATTTTTCTTCATCATAAATAGATAATCCTGGCAAAATACCCATTTTACATGCTGGTAGCATACTCTCAAGATCATAATCACTATAGGCAATAATTTCTGATGGCATAGACTTAACTAAAAATTCGTTTAAGTCCGACAAGTATTCGTCTCCATTAAACTCCGCCACTGAAAACTCTCCAGTAGACATTTCACACACTGCAACACCAATAGAATTACTTTTTTGATAAACACTCGCAATATAGTTGTTTCTTGTACTATCTACAACCCCCTCATCAATAATTGTTCCAGGGGTTATAAGCCTTACAACATCTCTTTTAACCAGTTTCCCGCCAGCTGGTTCTAATTGCTCACATATAGCAATTTTATATCCTAAATTTACAAGGCGATTAATATATGTTTCTACTGCGTGAAAAGGTATACCACACATTGGTGCCTTTTCATTATTCCCACAACTTTTTGATGTAAGTGTTAAATCAAGCACTTTAGACATTTTTACTGCATCTTCGTTAAATAGCTCATAAAAGTCTCCTAGTCTAAAAAATATTACAGCATCAGGATAAAGTTCCCTAATGTTGTCGTACTGTATAAACATATCACTTTTTTCATTTGTTTTACTCATACTTACCCTTTTTGTTTTTGAATTTGCTTTTCTAATTCTAATATTTTATTTACCCTAAAATTTTTAATTTCATCAGGCACCTGATTTGGTAGTTTTTCTGCAACTGTTCCAGACCTTTTTGAGTACATAAACGCAAAAATCCCATCATACTTAACTTCTTCTACCAAATTTACAGTATCTGCAAAATCTTGCTCTGTTTCTCCCGGGAACCCAACAATAATGTCGGTAGTTAATCTAATGCTTGGTATTTTGCTTTTTAGTTTTTTTACAATATCTAAATAGTGCTCCCTAGTATACTTTCTGTTCATTGCCTTTAAAACATTGTTGCTTCCGCTTTGAACTGGTAAATGTAGCTCTTTTAAAATTTTTTCTTCACTTGCCAAAATCTCAATAACTTCATCAGAAATGTCTTTTGGATGAGATGTCATAAATGTGACTTTAAAGTTTCCGTTTAGCGCGCAAATATCCTTTAAAAGTCTGGCAAAATTGTAGCTTTTATTATTTGGATCCTGATAAGAATTTACATTTTGCCCAAGTAATGTAATTTGGTCATATTCATTTGTTTCTATAACCGCCTTACATTCTTTTAATATTTCATCTTTGCTTCTGCTCATTTCACGGCCTCTAACATATGGAACTATGCAATATGAACAGAAGTTATTACACCCATACATAATGTTTACCCATGCATTTTTATTGCTTGTTCTAACAACTGGCACATTTTCAACAATGCTTCCAGCATCATAATTTTGTAATATTCTTTTATTTGATTCTCGTTTTTTGAGAATTAATTCTGGCAAATTGTATAAATTATGAGTACCGATTACAATGTCTAAAAATGGAAACATCTTATATAACCTTTCAGCAACACTCTTTTGTTGTGTCATGCAACCGGCAACAACTATAATTTTCTCTGGGTTGTTTTTCTTAAGTTTTTTTAAATTTCCAATATTTCCAAGAGCCCTATCTTCTGCCCCCTCTCTTATAGCACAAGTATTAAAAACAATAATATCGGCATCATCTTTATTTTCACAAGGCGCATAGCCAATAGATTCAAGCATTCCTGCTATTTTTTCCGATTCATGAACATTCATTTGGCAACCAAATGTAATAATATTATAAAACATATATACTTTCTCCAAGAACAATTATACAATAAATCATTGAAAAATGCTATATTATTTTAACATTTTTTTAATTATTATTGATGTGTCTAGTATAATTTCTCATTTAAAACAAACAATATAATTAAATGAAAAAAAAAGTATTTTCCGCCTTTAAAATAATTTCCGTCGTGTGCTTTTGTGCCTTAATTTTTTTATTATCATATGTTACAGTCATTTATTTTAGTGCAGAAATACCATTTGACAAATTAAAAATTATAGACTCAACTTTAAAAGTTTCACTCTTCGATAGCAATATGGCTCCAATAAATAATACATATATTAACGGAGAATATATAAAATTGGAAAGCATTCCAAAGCATACAATAGATGCCTTTTTAAGCATAGAGGATAAAAATTTTTATAACCATAACGGATTAAACTATAAACGCATAATATCCGCCACAGCAAAAAATCTGTTATCTTTAAAATTTAAAGAAGGTGCCTCAACCATTTCTCAACAACTAATTAAAAATACCCATTTGTCGAACGAAAAAACATTAAAAAGAAAAATTAATGAAATAAAATTAACAAAAAAACTTGAAAAAGAATTTTCTAAGAATCAAATTTTGGAATGTTATTTAAATGTTATATATTTTGGTGACAATTGTTATGGAATTCAAAATGCGAGTGAGCACTATTTTTCTCATTCCGCCGCAAAATTGTCAATAGGCGAAAGCGCTCTACTTGCAGGAATAATAAAATCCCCAAACAAATATCATCCAATAAAAAACTATGCCAAGTGCATTCAACGGCGAAATCTAGTACTTCAAGAAATGGTAAATGACCAAAAAATAACATCAAAACAATATTCCGAGGCCAAAAAAGATAATACTTCTATATTTGCAAGTCCATTAGAAAATAACAATAATTTTTATACAAAAAGCGCAATCTTAGAAGCAACAGATATATTAAAAATGCCAGAAAAACAAATAGCAATTGGCGAATATAAAATATATACATATCAAGATCCAAATAAACAGATTGCTTTAGAAAATTCAATCCCTGAGGACATTTCTAGCGACATTAGTTTAATATCCATTAATTCACAAAACGCATGCATTGAAGCATACACTCAAAGGTCAATAATAAATTTAATTAACGTAAAACGACAACCTGCATCAGCAATAAAACCTGTCCTTGTATATGCACCAGCAATAAATGAAAATATAATTTCGCCAGAAACAGTAATACTTGATGATGAAATTTCAATTAATGGATATTCTCCTAAAAATATAGGGTCTAAAACATATGGTTATGTAAGTGCAAGAGAAGCCTTAGCAAAATCACTCAACATTCCCGCAGTAAAGGTATTAAGTTACATTGGAATAGAAAAAGCACAAAACTATTTAAGAAGACAAAATATTGAATTTGATGCAAACGACAACAATCTGGCAATATCCCTTGGTGGCATGACAAATGGCTTAACTCTTAAAGAATTAACAAATTGCTACCAAACAATAGCAAACAAAGGAATATATACCGAAGCAAGATTTATAAAATATATAACAGATAAAAATGGAAAGATAATATATAAACACAATCCCCATAAAATGCAAATATACAGAGACGATACTGCTTATTTAATAAGCGACATGCTCCACCAAACATCAAAAAGCGGAACTGCAAAATTGCTTGGAGATTTGCCATATTATGTTTGTTCAAAAACCGGCACTTCTTCTTTAACAGAACAAAACCTTGATGCATACAATATCTCCTACACAAGCCAAGATGTTGTTGGCTGTTGGATGGGTAATATAGACAACTCTGCTATTAATGTTGTAGGCGGAGGTGCTCCAACAAGCATTGTAAAGTCATATTTTAAACAAATATATCGCAAAAGCAAACCTCCTCAAATACACATGCCATCTAGCATCATAAGCAAAGATGTCGACCTAATTGCTTTAAAAAATGAGCACACTATTTTTGAAGCTTCCAACTTTGTTCCACCAAGGCACAAAAAATCTTGTCTTTTTTCTAAGTTCAACCAACCAAAACAAAAGGATATAAATAATATAACAATAACCGCACCTACTATTTACGGCAATATAAAGAATGATTTGTTACAAATTTCATTTGATACAAACGAATATTGCTTGTATCAAATATTTTCAAAAAGCGATTATGGTACCACCTTACTTCAAACAATAACAGGAACAGGTAAAAATATTACAACCAATTTATTAGTCCCCAAAAACCAAACATTTAACGTCTTTGTTTGCACCATTATTAAAGACTATAAAAACAACAAGGAAATTTCTAGCCCTCCTAGCAATTTTATAACACTAAACAATTAAACATTATGGATAATTAGTTTTAGCCATTATATAACAGCAAAAAGCGAAAGTGTGTTACATTTACCAACTCTTTCGCTTTTTTGTGTGCTTTAATTTAGTTTGTTTACGTGTGCTTGTCTGGTGAAAGGTGAAACAACAACACCTGTATATAACAAGCATATATCTAAATGTCATTTATTTTTTTTTAATTTATTTGTATAAAATCAAAACGCCCTTTTTGTTTTTTTAAAAATCACGACCATCATTGATTTCTTCTTTATTTCTTTCTTCTACTACATAATCTATAAGTAATGGATCATTTAAAGCATCTTCTAGCAAAATAATTTCTCCTGGCGTATAATTAGTTTTGCGGACACTAGCAAAAAGAGGCATTGAAATTTCTTTTAGCTTTTCATAATATTTTCTTTGATCACGGCGACTATATTCTAATGACGTTCCTTTATTAATTCTTCGTCTAAAACTACCATAATGGTCACATGTATCAATCATGTCAAATATGTTTTTTGAACTGTTTACCCTTCCTAATAGTTTGATTTTAGTTCCATTTTTATTCCATATAAAAATATATTTTCTATCCCCATCATCAACTGCCACATGTAAATCGCATAATTCATATAGTGTTTTCATATATTCTTCTCCTATTAATTTTTTATTATTTAAAACTAGTAGCTGTTGTCAACCCCTAATTAAAGGTTTTCGCTAGTTTCAAAAGAAGCATAACCATTTTTGTGCTGTTCTTATAAATCTTCTCTCTTTTTTAAAATACCATCAATAAGTAATATTTTTATTTCTGGAGGCAACTCTTTTATTTGCTTTGCTATTGATTTTTTATCTGAACCGCTAGTGCTTTTTAATAATCTTTTTAGCCTGTTCCCAATATCACCATTAGAAAAATCTTGAAACTCATTTCCTCCGCCAATAAACTCATCAACAAAACCATCATTAATAATATCGTCAATTTCATCATCTGGTATATCAAATAAACCGTCTAACGAGGAATCCCTTTCATTTAACACAGGTTTAGCACTTGGAACAAAGTCCTCTACACTTAGTGTCACTTTATCATTTTCTTTCTTAGGTGATTCTTGTTGTTTCTGATTTTTTGGTTTTTTGGTTTTCTTTATAAAAAGTTTTGATTTTATTTCTTTAAAATAAATAACAAAAACAGCTACTAAAAAAACCAAAACAGCACATAATATTATGATTTCCATAACTATATCCTCAGTTTATAAAATGTGCATATAAATTTGCGCATTTTGTATTATTGTTCATCATCTTCGTCTTTGTTGCTTTCGCCAGCAATTGCTTTACGCATAGACGTGTCTGCATTTAAATTTTGAATTTTATAATAATCCATAACTCCTAACTTACCATCTTTAATTGCTTCTGCCATAGCCTTAGGAACTTCTGCCTCTGCAGCAATTAAAACAGCTTGCATTTGTTGAGTTTTGGCTTTCATTTCTTGCTCGTGTGCTTCTGCCATTGCCCTACGTTCCTCTGCCTCAGCCTGAGCGACAACCTTTCTTGCTTCTGCATCACGCTTTTTTAGTTCTGCACCGATATTTTGTCCAACATCAATATCTGCAATATCTATAGATAAAATTTTATAACTAGTGCCAACATCCAAACCCTTTTCTATTACTTTTTGTGAAATAAAATCTGGATTTTCTAAAACTTCGCCATGAGTTTCAGCAGAACCAACTGTTGTAACAATTCCCTCACCAACACGTGCTAAAATTGTTTCATCTCCTGCGCCACCAACAAATTTTGCAATATTTGCACGTACGGTTATTCTTACTTTAACCTTAAGTTCAATACCATCTTTTGCAACAGCAGAAATTAAATCTGTTGTAATTACTTTTGGTGTAACAGATTGTCTAACAGCCAAATCAACATCTCTTCCTGCTAAGTCTATTGCTTTTGCATCCTCTAAACTTAAATCAATTTTTGCGCTATGTGCAGCAATTAGTGCATTAATTACCTTTCTCACATCGCCACCGGCTAAATGATGAGTTTCTAAAGAAACAACATCTATAGAAATACCTGCTTTTTTTGCCATAATGTAAGCATCAATTATAATTGCAACAGGAATTCTCCTCATTTTCATTCCAATAAGTCTTGTCATTGAAACATGAGCCCCAGACACCAATGAAACAAACCAAGTTTTAATTGGAACCAATGCCAACATTAAAACAAAGATAACAGCAACAAAACCTAGCGAAACATACAAAACAATGTTTCCAACACTTGCCAATAATATTCCGTTCATAATTTTCTCCTAATTTTTAGTATAATATTCTATCAATAATAATTCTTGCATCTTCAATTGCTATAACTTTAATTACACATCCTTTATTAATTATTGAACTTTTAGCTTGTGCCTCATAAGTGTTTTCACCTATACGAATTTTGCCAACTGGCCTACATGATGTTAGTGTTAGCCCCTCTTGGCCTATTAATGTTTTAAGTTCTTTTTCGGTTTTTTCTTTATAGTCTTTTGGAATTGATGGCCTATTTTCTACCAAGGCACTTTTTGCAAGTAAACCATGCTTTGCAGACCTTATAAATAGCAAAAACAATAAGCAAGTAACCAAAACCAACAAAATAAGTAAAATAAAAACCTGTAAAACAGAACCAGAAACAACTGCGTGAACAATTATTCCGGCAACTTCGCATGCAATGCCCAATAATCCAAAAACGCCAAAACCTGGCACCGCCGCTTCAACAATGCAAAGGACCACACCAAATGACAATAGCAAAATTACCACCCAGTGCATATTTGTAAATAAACTAACAAATTCTGTCCAAAAACTTGCAAGAATCATAAATATTACCCCCTTTAAACTGATTATAGTCTAACATATGTTATAAAAAAAATTAATAAGTTTTTTTAATAAACATTAACTCAATAAGAAAAGCATCCAAAAAATTTAAATACGCTCATCGCATAAATCCCTTTAACTTGACAAAAAAACACAATACGTGTATAATCTATGTTATGGATAAAGAAAAAAATAGAAAACTAAAAGCTCACGCAAATTCGTTTGTTATGAAGTTAACAAAAAAAGACCTAATAGAGCTACTTTACCGATTAGGCAACTATAAGCTTAACGAAAATGTTTACAGTGAATACGACGGGAAAAAATTACCTTCTATTGAAAGAAACTACAACAAGGAAACAAATTCTTACGAAATTTTTATTAGATGCTTAAACAACGATAAGCTCGCAGAAGATTTGTATAACTCTTTAACATTAAGTATGCCCTTTTTGATTTCTGGCGGTTATAACCCAAGGGATGTTATTCTTTTGTTAACAGACTTTTCTATAAGCCAAATTGCTTTTAGCCGTGAAGACAAAGTCAGCAAACAATTAATATATGCTAAATTTATGTATGAAAAGTTCGGCGAATATTATAGACAAAAATATAACCAACACATAAGAAAAACGAAAAAGTTAAATACACAATCAGAGAAATAATAATATGTAATACATATTTAAGTCATAGTTATTATGCCAAAATTACTGTATCATGGCTTTTCAATAAACTATTCATATGTTAAGTTTTTATTTGACAAAAAAAACATATGCTAGTATCATTACATAATGTGCGAGCTTGCTAGTAATTATGAGTGTGCTCGCGGTAAAATCACGAGGGAGTGTTTAATTAATTAAACAAGTTATAAAATAATTTAAAATTTTTGGCTTATCAAAAATTTTCTTCCAATAAGAATTGTAATATTTAGGAGAAATTATGGATAACAAATTAACAATGGAAAAATTAGTAGCTTATGCAAAAGATAACGGATTTGTTTTTGCAGGAAGCGAAATTTATGGAGGACTTGCTAACTCTTGGGACTATGGTCCTCTAGGAGTTTTACTTAAAGGCAACATTAAAGACATGTGGGTTAAAAAGTTTGTTCAAGAATGCCCATACAATGAAATAATTGAAAGCGCAATTTTAATGAACCCAAAAGTTTGGGAAACTTCTGGCCATTTAAAAATGGCAACAGATCCTCTTATGGATTGTAAATCCTGCAAGGCAAGGCATAGAGCTGATCATTTAATTGAAGGATATTTAAAAAAACATCCAGAAGAAACTTTTGATGTTAATGGCAAAAAAGATAAAGAACTAGAAGAATTTGTTGCTTCTCATAAAATTGTTTGCCCTATATGTGGAAAATCAGATTTTTCTGGTATTAGAGATTTTAATATTATGTTTAAAACATTCCAAGGTGTTACAGAAGAGAGTTCTTCAACAATTTATTTGAGGCCAGAAACAGCTCAAGGAATGTTTGTTAATTTTAGAAATATTGTTCGTTCAATGAGAAAAAAAGTTCCTTTTGGAATTGCTCAATACGGAAAATCGTTCAGAAATGAAATTACACCAGGAAATTTTATTTTTAGAACAAGGGAATTTGAACAAATGGAGCTAGAGTTCTTCTGCAAACCGGGAACAGACCTAGAATGGTTCGCATACTGGAGAAATTTCATGAAAGAATGGCTTGTTGGTCTTGGAATTAAGGAAGATCATTTAAGACTTAGAGATCACTCCAAAGAAGAATTATGTTTCTACTCTAAAGCAACAACCGACTTTGAGTATTTGTTCCCTTTTGGCTGGGGCGAACTTTGGGGGCTGGCTGATAGAACAGACTACGACCTAACTAAACACATGGAAGCATCTGGAACAAATATGGAATATATAGATCCTGTAACTAACGAAAAATTTGTTCCTTATTGCATTGAACCAGCCGTTGGCTTAAACAGATTATTCTTGGCATTTTTAGCCGATGCATATACAGAAGAGACTTTAGAAGGTGGCGATACTAGAATTGTTTTAAAATTACACAACGTTCTTGCTCCTTATAAAGTTGCGGTCTTCCCATTAAACAAAAAACTTCATAGTGAAAAAGCTCAAGAAATATATGCTAGTCTATGCAAAGAGTTCTCTACAAGTTATGATGAAGCTGGCTCAATTGGTAAACGTTACCGCAGACAAGACGAAATTGGAACACCTTTTTGTATAACAGTTGACGATGAAACAATAAATAACAACACAGTAACAATCAGACACAGAGATAGTATGGAACAAATAACACTTCCATTAACTGAAGTTTCAAACTATATTTCAAGCAATATTAAATTTTAATAATAATTAAAAAATTACTGGCATTTTATTGCTAGTAATTTTTAATTAATTTATTTAATTCCACTCATAATTAATAGTAAATAGCCAATTACGTATAATTATCTGGCAAGTCGTTTTCAAAAAGCACAACGTCTCCAGAATTACAAATTGTTGGCAAAATTGTTTGCGCCTGTTTTAAATTTTCTGCAACATAAATATTATCTTCATTAAATTTACATTCAAGTAGCCCTTGTTTAATAGATTCTAAATTAACTTTGTTAACAATAATAACCTTGTTTGCTACTGCTGCAATATCTTTACCAAGATTATAATTTACGTTTACCTCTTGCTCGCCCATTTCTACAATTCCCGGAGTAACAACTATTTTGTTAGGACCAGAAAACATACTCAATGTTTTTAATGCCGCTTTGCTACTTTCTACCGAACTGTTATATGCATTATCAATTATGGTAAGCCCATTAGATTTAATAATTTCCATTCTGTGTGACATAGGTGTAAGTTCCAATATAGCCTCTTTTATATTGTTTAAGGAAACACCTAATTTATATGCCATTGCGCTTGCTAATGCAATATCTTCTAAATTATGCATTCCCAACAGTTTTGTAGTGCATTTTATGCAAGCCCCATCAATGCTGAGCATAAAAACGCTACCAGTTGATGTTGTCTCAATATCAAAAATATTGCAAAAGGCACTAGGGTTATTTAATCCACTTAAATATTTTACTTTATCACAATTATCATACAATTTAACAGCACCTTGATTTTCACCATTAAAAACCACCATACCGTCAACAGCCTCAACAAGTTCATTTTTTGTTTTGGCAACATTTTCTTCACTTCCAAATGTTAATAAATGTTGGCTAGACACTGCTGTAATTATGGCATGTTTAGGGTTTATTAAATTACACAAATATTTTATATCACCTACATGTTTTGCACCCATTTCTGCAATTAAAATTTGGTGATCACGCTTTAAATACTTAAGAACAACCTTTGTTAAGCCCATAGGCGTATTAAAACTATGTGGAGTCATACAAACAGAGTATTTTTTTGACAAAATAACGTTTAGTATATGTTTTGTTGTTGTTTTTCCATAGCTGCCAGTTATGCCAATCTTTATTAAATTTGGCATTTTCTTAAGCTTTGTTTTTGCTCTTTTTATATATCCCCTACGTATTAAATATTCCATTGGCGTATTAATAATATTGGCAAATGGAATAATAACAGGCAAAATTAGCGGTGTTAAAACAATTATTCCATACTTAATAAAAGGAAAGAATTCTGTTAAAATTGCCATCGAAAAAAACGATATAACAATCATTAATATTGAGGTTGTAATAATTAGTCTGTTCATTCTTCTTGTTTGTTTAAGTGGTGTTTTTTGTGGAATTTTTGCCATATTAATAATAAAAATAACACAAAAATAAAAGTAAAATATTAACCCTAAATAAGAAAAGTAACCACCAAAACCATCAAGCAACACATTCGTAACAAGTACAGAAATTAAAGATAAAAATGAAAGCATAATAAGTCTTCCAAAAAGTTTTATCTTAGTATCTTTTAGCCATGCATTATATCCTCTAGTTTTGTATCCTGCAAGTTGTATCATTTGAAATAACTTACTACCAACAAAACAAAGCACGGCAGAATTAACCACCGAAACCAAAATCAATATATAAAAATTTACATTTGTTAAATCAAAAATATTCATTTATACTCCCATATAATTTACAATTGCAACAAACTTTGACAAATCTTGCAAATAACAAAAATGACCAGAATTTTTGTTGATTAATAAAGCAGAATCTTTAATTAGTTTTTTTAATTTTTTTGCCATATATAATGGGGTATCTTTATCCTTTTTACCCCAAAATAAAATTGTTGGACATGTAATCTTTTTTGCATAAGGCTCTAAATATTCATTTACAACATTAATAAAAGTTTTTTTCATAACGGAAGATAATTTTTTGTAATCTTTAGACCCACCATTAGCATTTTTATTAAAAAGCTTTTTCACTTTGTAGCTATATACTCTAAAATAGTATTTTAAATTGCGTTTAGGCTTTATTCCCGCGCTAGCAGTTAAAATCAACGAGCGAGCATAACCACTACTTGCTAGTATTATTGCCACTCTACCCCCAAACGAATGCCCAACAATTACACTATTGTTAAAATTTTCTTTAACTATTAATTTTTTAACAATATTTGCATAATCAAAAATAGTAAATGCCTTTTTAGGTTCTTTACTTTTACCAAAAGGTGGAAAATCAATAAACATAGCCCTGTAATCAAACTTTAAATATTTACATATAAATAAAAAACTTTCTTGGCTACCACCCCATCCATGTAAAAATACTATTGGTACCCTACCATTTCCAACTATGCTATAATTTATTTTTGTGCCTAAATAGTTTACAATCACATTATTAAATATGAAATCGCGCTATTTATCGTTAACGCTGTAAAACATACACAAAGCGTCATCACCGTCTTTATAGTATCTTTTTCTTACATGTAATGTTTTAAATCCAAATCCCTCATATAGCTTAATTGCTGGAATATTTTTAGACTTTACTTCTAACGAATATGTTTGATTATTTGTTAGTTTGCTCTTAACATATTCCAGCAAATTTTTAGCACATCCTCTTCTTTTAAATTCATTTTTCACAGCGAGTTCCAATATATTAATGTCATCTACTGTAATTAATATTATTATAAAACCAATAAGAAAAGAATTAATATAAGCACCATAAATTTCAACCGCCTGGTTTAAAAATGCATCAACCACTTGATTCTTTGTCCACCCAGCCGTACCAAATTGTTCGTTTATAATTTCATATACATCATCAATATGTTCAACATTTAATTTTTTAATTTCCATGCGTTAAGACATATTCTCCTCTGCCTGGCTTTTTCTCATATATAACGGCGTGAAATCATTGCTAAAACACCCATTTTTAAATAACTCTTTACTATATTCTAAAAGGAATTCACAATTAAAGCTTATATGTTTATTACACAAGGTTATATTTTCTTCTTCAATTCCAACAACATCACCAATAATTTGGTCTTGTTGCGTTTCTGAAATTAGGCAGGGATCAATTAATTTTTCACCCTGTTTATTATATTTACAAGAAAACAAATTTCCACTTAATGCATTTAAAACCACCCAAAAATCGTTATCCATATTTTTTTTTGCATATGAATAAGCAACTAAATCGAGCGAACTTATGCAAATTCTCTTAATTCTACTAAAAGCCGAGCAAAACCCCTTTGCTAGGCTTGCACCAATTCGTATCCCGGTAAATGAACCTGGGCCTATTACAACTGCAATAGCATCTAAATCATTAATTTTAACACCAGCTTCCAACAATGTTTTATGAATAAGTCCCAAAATATTTTCTGACTGCTTAAGCTGACTATCCATATGTGAGGATACAACAATCCCTTCGTTTTCTACAGCCACATAGCTCTTGCTAAAGGCCGTGTTAATGGATAAAATTTTCATAATTATACCCACCCTTTTACTGTTATAACAATTTCTCTTTTATTATCATCTATTTTGTTTAATTTTACCTCTACATGAAGTGCGGGCAACAATCCTTCTACGTTACTTGCCCATTCCACCAAAACAACGCCTTTTAAAACCTTTAAATCAAAATATTCTTCAAACCCCGCATTTATTGCCTCTTCTGCACTGTTTAACCTGTACATATCAAAATGATAAAGTGGCATTTTTTCGCCATTATACTCATTCATAATAGTAAATGTTGGGCTAGTAATAATATCTTTTACCCCAAAGCCTTCTGCAAAACCTTTTGCAAATGTTGTTTTTCCGGCACCTAAATCACCAACCAATGATATAACACAAGGAGACTTAACACCACCTGCATATTTTTTTGCAATTAACCTTGTTGTTTCTTCACTATCTGAAATTACTTTTATTTCCATATTTACCTCAATTATATTTTAGCATTATAATTTATTTTTTTCAAGTTTTTTATATACAATAGATGTAATGGTAAAACCCAAAACCGAAACAACAATCCCTCCAATTATATCTGTAACATAATGTTGTCCTAAATACATCCTAGAAATTGCAACTAAAATAATACAAAAACAACAAAATACATAATATAAAACATTAAACCACTTTTTGCTAAATAACCCATTGTTATGTTTTTGTTTTAAAATATGTATAAGCGCTAAAAGAGACATTACAATAAATGTTACGCTAACCATATGCCCACTTGGAAAACTTTTTCCTATTGTTGTTAGTTTATTAATTATATCAGAATTAACCTCAAACGGTCTTGGTCTGTTAATAATTGTCTTTATTACAAAATTTATACAAATAGTAAACAAAAAACCAACCCCATAAACCAAAGCAAACTTTTTATTAATAAAAATTAATATAGCCACAAATATAACAATAGCTCCCACCCAACTAAATGCATGTGAAACTATTTTAAAAAAAACATCTAAAACACTATTAGATAAAGATTGCAACCATAAAATAATCTTCTGTTCCATACCCATATTATGCACTAAATTATTTCCATTTCAAAATGAATTCTTGCATTTTATTTACTTATTAATAGGTTTTATTATTATAATATATATATTAAAAAACACTCAAACAGTTAATGCTGTTTGAGTGCAATTTTTCTTATATAAGACATATTATCTACAAATATCATCTATTTTTTTTACTTATTTCCTCATCATGATAATCATAAACTTGCTCTTCTGTTAGTGGCGGAATAATTAAGCCATTGTTATTTGCAATCATCTCCATTGTGTCACCCTGTTTATTTTTCTGTACTCTTGCTTTTGGATGATACGCAATATCAAATAGTTCTTGATTTTTATAATGTGCTGCATACATACCCAAATTGCAACCATTTTCATCTTGTTTTTTTTATTTATCACTTACCATGCTTTTTTTAAACGCAATAATAGTCAATACTATGCTAGAAATCATAAACAGGCATATAGCAATTAAACCCAAGCCTGCAATATTATTAAAAGAATAAGTTACTCCTAATGCATTTGTTGAATTTGTAATTATTCTACCTATATAAACTGATGGATAAAATGGTAAAAATCTGCAAAAAGTTTCAAAACCACCCATTGTTTCAATTGGCATCCAACAACCACCAAGTATTCCAGCTAAACTTATAAATACAGAACAAATACCTGGTGCTGATTTATCATTCAATATAGTTCCAAACAATATTCCTAAAAAGATATTTGTGATAAGTATTGGTAATTGAGCAATAATTAAAAGCAAAATATTTCCAATAGATACAAAACCAACATTAGCCATCAAAGAAATTATAAACCC